>DATKLO010000086.1:0-38708 GCA_035542375.1 Steroidobacteraceae bacterium
TCTTCGGCCACAACCGCCTGTTCGAATCGATGGGCTGGGACATCGTGCCGTTCGCCATGCAGCACGCGGAAAACCTGGCCACTCCGTGGTCGGAGTACTTTGTCGAAGAGCTGGAAATGAGCGGCGCGTACTCGGTCGCACAGAAACTCGCCCGCCTGCCGAAGGTCATCTACTCCTTCGAGGCGCGCCGGCGCCTCGATGCACTGTTGCGCGTGAAGCGGCCCGACATCGCCCACGCGCACAACATCTATCACCATATATCGCCCTCGATCCTGGGATTGCTCAAGCGCCGGGGCATACCAACGGCGCTCACCCTCCACGATCTGAAACTCGCCTGCCCCGCCTACAGCATGTTGGCCCACGACGGGGTGTGCGAGCGTTGCCGTGGCGGCCGGATACACAACGTGGTGCTGAACCGTTGCATCGGCAATTCCGCGGCAATGAGTTTCGTCGTCATGCTGGAGGCGATGCTGCACCGTCTGCTGGGCTCGTATTCGCGCTGCGTGGACGCGCTGATCGTGCCGAGTCGCTTCTATCTGGAGAAATTCGTCGAGTGGGGCCTGCCCCGGAGTCACTTCCGCTACGTCCCGAACTTCATAGATGTACAGCGGTATGAACCGGCGTACACCGCTGGCCGCGGTTTCGCGTACCTGGGACGCCTCACGCGCCAGAAAGGCGTGGCGACGCTTATTCGCGCCGCCGCCCAGGTGCGCCAGCCGTTGGTCGTGGCGGGGACAGGCCCGGAGATGAACGCGCTACGCGGGCTTGCCGCCAGCCTGAATGCTGACGTCACCTTCACTGGCCATATCAGCGGTCAAGCGCTCCACGACGTGGTGCGGGCAGCACGCGCCGTCGTGTTGCCGTCGGAATGGTACGAAAATGCGCCCGTCAGCCTGCTCGAGGCCTATGCCCTCGGCAAACCGGTCATCGGGGCGCGCATTGGCGGAATTCCCGAACTGATACGCGAGAATCAAACCGGGGTATGCTTCGGTAGCGGGGATACTGTCTCGCTCGCCGCGGCACTGGAGGATCTGCATTCCAGGCCGGACGGAGAAATCGAAGACATGGGCCGGGCCGCGCGGCGCTGGCTGGAGGATGAGTTTACGTTGAAGCACTATCGCCAGCGGATCGTCGCGGTGTACCGCGAGCTGGGCGTCAACCTGCCGGCCAGCGCGGCTTTCGCGGCCGAATCCTCGCAACCGGTCTGAGCGGGCGGTAACGTGAAGATATTGGTACTCGGTGTCCGTGGTATCCCGAACGTCCCGGGCGGGGTGGAAACTCACGCGGAAGAACTCTACGAGAGAATCGCCGGTCTCGGCTGCGACGTCGAAGTAGTCGTCCGAACGCCCTACGTCCCTGCCAACCAGACACCACCCGAAGGTGTCCGCTTGCGGCGCATCTGGGCGCCGAGCATACCCGGACCGGAGGCGTTGATTCATTCCCTGCTCGGTGTCCTGTACGCGGGTATCGCCCGGCCGGACATCCTGCACATCCACGCTGTCGGGCCGGCGATCGTGACCCCGATCGCGCGGCTGCTGGGTCTGCATGTCGTGGTCACGCATCACGGCCCCGACTACGATCGCGACAAGTGGGGCTGGTTCGCCCGGCTCATCCTGCGCGCCGGAGAACATGCGGGCATGCACTACTCGCACGCGCGAATCGCGATTTCCAAGGTCATTGCCGACCTGATCCGCGCGCACTGCGACCGCGGCTCCGACCTGATCCCCAATGGCACGATACCCGCGGACATGCAGGCGCAGACCAGCGAGCTCGAACGCTACGGACTGACATCGGGTCGTTACTTCCTGCAGGTGAGCCGCATCGTGCCGGAGAAGCGCCAGCTCGATCTGATCGATGCCTACGTAGCCAGCGGACAGAAGGAATGGAAGCTGGTGCTGGTCGGTCCCGCGGACGTGAGTGACTATTCGCGTCGCGTGACGGTCGCGGCCGAGGCGGCCGGCGTCGTGCTCGCAGGTTTGAAGAAGGGTGCGGCGCTCAAGCAGCTCTACTCGCACGCGGGGGGATTCGTACTGCCCTCCTCCCACGAAGGACTGCCCATCGCCATTCTGGAAGCGCTCAGCTACGGCCTGCCCGTGATCGCCAGCAACATTCCGGCCAATCTGGAAATCGGCCTCGATGCCGACAGCTATTTCCCGGTCGGCGACCTCGGCGCGCTGACGCACAAGCTGCAGCGCATGACGCAGACACCTCAGGATGAGGCGACACGCGACGCGCGCAAGCGCTGGGTCGCGGAGCGTTACGACTGGTCGCGCATCGCCGTGCAGACACTCGATGTCTATCGCAAGGTACTCGGCGACAGACCCCTCGGCGACAAACCGCTCGGCGCGCCCGCGATCGCCGGCGTGCGTGCCGGCGGCACCGCGGAACCCACCGGTCATCGGGCTCCCTGAGGGCGCGCCGCCGGGGCACAATTGATACCCCCGTCACAGATTTGCGCTTTCGCGGCTCACTCGTTCAGGTTGATCCGCGTATCGTATATTTCCGCATTGACAGCTCACCAACACGCTGCCATTTCCGTCTCGCGCGCTCATTGAAGCCGCGGCGCGCAAGCACCTGTCGCCGCGGATCGACAGTTGACGCGCTCCGGCACCGCGCGTAGCGTCCGGCGGACATATTTCTGCGTTGTGTAAAACGTCCGGGGTTGGTGATCATGCACGCACGAATCGGGGTTGTGGGGCTATTGGCCCTTCTCGCGGTGACGACTCACGTCGGGTTGGCGGCGGCTGCCGTCACACCAACACCGAACCCACCGCCACAGGTCTGCATCGGCAGCAAATGCGTGAATTCCCAGACGAGCACGCCCTCGAAGGACGGGCCGATCAAGTGGAACCCCGGTCACTACATGGCCTCGAACACGGTGTTGCAGCGTGGCACCACGATGTCCAGGATCCAGACCGAAGTGGACGATCTCGGGCCGTACGACAACATCATCGGCTACCGCGTGTTCACCACATGGGGAGCGCTCGAGCCGACCCAGGGTAACTACGACTTCTCGGTGCTCGATGCGATCCTCAACCGGCTGAAGACCCAGTACCGCAAGCCGAAGCACATGGTCGTCGTGGTGCTGCCCGGACCGTTCGGATCGGCGCCGCTCGGCAAGAACGACACCGGTACGGTCCCCGGCTACATCCAGGCCGGCAGCCAGTATGGCAACAGCCCGGTCGCCGGCAGCTACGGCTGGTGGGGCAAGAACGCCAACGGCGTCTCCACGGGCAACTTTGTCGCCGCGATCTACCGCTCCTCGGTCATGGATCGCTACATCGCGCTGATGCAGGCACTGGGCGCCCATTACGACGGCGATCAGTACTTCGAGGGCATCATGTTCCAGGAGGGCGCCTGGATGCTCAGCGTCTGGTCCGGCGCGCCGGATTACTCCGAGAGCGGTTTCAGCACACAGCTGAAGCGGCTGCTGTCCGCCACCACCGCCGCGTTTCCGCACACCAACGTGATCATGGAGAACACCTGGCTCACCTCGGTCCCCGGAACGCGGGACCTGGAGGCCTGGATGATCGCCAACCGCATCGCACCCGGCTCGGCCGACTCGGTGGGCCAGTCCGCATTCGACAATTATTCCTACGCCACCGCTCCCCAGGGACTGAACTGGGGCTTGCAGGCCTACTTGGGAATCGCCAACGGCACCAGCAACCCGATGCCGGATCAGCGCCCCAATGCGGCCGCCATGCTGGATGTCGAATCCTTCGACACCGCCGGCAACTACTATGCGCGCTTCGGCGGTCCGTTCGACCCCGCTGACATCCTGGCGGCCATGAACAAGACCTACAAGGCCTCGCACGTTTTCTGGGTGCACCTGTACGGCGCCGAGAATGTGCGCGGCAGTGCGCCTCCCGCGGCCGCCAAATGGACGAACATGGCGCCGATGCTCAACGCCAATCCGCTCGCGCGCACGGCGTACCCGGCAAACTATCCAAATTGAGTACGCACCGCATGCGTTTGCGCTAACCGCTGCTCACGCCGGTCTCCACCACTGCTGCGTGAGGCGAGCGTGGCAGCAGGCCGACGACCAGTATCAACATGGCCGGCACCAGCACCACCGAATATCGCGCCAGCGCAATGGTTGGCAGGTGTGCCAGATAGAACAACACGACCAGCGCGGCACATACGCCAGCCGGCCCACGCAGAAACTGCGCGCGGCGAATCCACAGCGCGGCGACGAACAGCAATGCCAGCGGCAACTGCAGCGCGCCGATCACGATGGACTTCACCGGTGAGTCACCGAGCGTCCAGAACAGGAAAGCGTTGGCCGTCACCTTCTCGAGCAGAAATCCCGGCGAGTGGATCAGTTTGCGCATCGCGATCGCCCCCAAAGCAGCATCGTGCGCATTGTTCTCGAGCAGACGGTTGCCGAGATCCACATCCGGAGTGGGCTCGGACCTCATCCTCGCCAGACTGAGCGGATAGAGGGCGGAGACCGAAAAGGGCGCCCGCCAGAAATCCTCGATGAAGTCATTCCCCTGGTGCAGCGTGAAGCCGCTGCGGCCCACTGCCGGCGCGAATTGTCCCGCCACCACTTGGTTGCGGGCCGCCCATGGAACGGTGACGACCAACGAGGCCGCCAGCACCAGCGCAGCCAGACCGGGCGGAACGCGGCGTCCGAGCGGAAGCATCAGCAGCAGGGGCGTGAGGAGGATGAACGGGGCGTAAATTGACTTGGCCAGTACGCACAGTCCCAGCAGGATTCCCACGAGGATCGCCCGAACCGGACCTGGCGCGCGCTTGAGATTCACGACGGCCGCGAGCAGCGCCGTGAATACGAGCATCATCAAGGTCTCGATCCAGATGCGGCTCGTATACCAGATCAGGAAGGGGTGCAGCGCGCAGAGCCCCGCGGCGAGGACCGCGGCGGGACGGCTCCACAATGTCTGCGCCATCCAGAACACCAGCCAGCACAGCGCTCCGAACGCGAGGCACTGCGCCAGTTGAACGCAGCAGGGCCACCAGCCACCCGAGAGGGCCAGCAACGCTGCGATGAGCGCTGGATACAGCGGCCCGCGGTCGGACGCGGGAGCAGCGCTGGGATAATACGCAAACGTGTGCAACTTCCAGATGCCGTACCCGAGCGGCCCATGCCAGTCCGGGTCCAGTACCACGTGGTTGGAGTCCGCGATGGCGGGAAAAACGACGAATGTGAACAGCAGGGACGCGAGCACGGCCGTCGCGGCGCAATACCACTGGATGCCACGGATCCCGGCGAGGCGATGGAGCGTTCTCATCTGTTGTATGAATGCACTCTTGGCGGGAGACGCAATCGGACCATTATGTCAAGCTTTCGCCCGTGTATGATCATCGACTTTTGGGGCTGCGCGGACGATAATTTCGTGGCCTTCCGCGCGGCAATTCCGGACCTCCGAACCCCATAAGACTTGCCGGACCTCCCAGGTCAGGCTCACCAACGGAGCGCCCGGAACGCGAGCGCACGCCATCTGGAGTAGCGAATGGATTTGACGATCATCTCGACCTACCGCTGCAACTCGCGCTGCCAGATGTGCTACATCTGGCAGAACCCGACCGATCCGCGCGAGGAGGTCAGCCTGGAGACCCTCGCGAAACTGCCTGGCGGATTCGACAACCTGAACATCTCCGGCGGCGAGCCCACCCTGCGACGTGATCTGGGCGAGCTGGTCGAGCTGTTGCATCCCAAGGCACGCATCCTGGAGATCAGCTCCAACGGCCTGCACCCGGAGAAGCTGGTGCCCATCATCCGCAAGTTCCCGCGCATCAAGGTGCGCTTCAGTCTGGAGGGGAACGAGATCACCAGCAACCGCATCCGCGGCGAGAAGGACGGCTACGCGACGAAGATGGCGGGGCTGCGCGCGCTGCAGGAGGCCGGCGGAGAAGATCTGGGTTTCGCGTTCGTCATCCAGGACGAGAACGTCGATCAGCTGGTGAACGTCTACGAGATGACCC
This sequence comes from Steroidobacteraceae bacterium, assembly GCA_035542375.1. Classification (GTDB taxonomy): domain Bacteria; phylum Pseudomonadota; class Gammaproteobacteria; order Steroidobacterales; family Steroidobacteraceae; genus 13-2-20CM-66-19. Next base: position 5,947 of record DATKLO010000086.1, read on the forward strand.
GCTCCATGGGCGTGGAGCTGTCCACATCGACGCTGCATAATGCCTGGCAGTTCTACAAGAACGACAACTACTTTTACGACCGCATCAAAGTGGCCCGCAAGGTCGAGGGACTGATCAGCGCCATGCTCGCCAGCGGCAAGCCCAAGAACTGGTTCCGCGCCTACCTGAATCTGGGACTGATCGAGAAGATCCTCGGGCATCCGCGCCTGATCCGCTGCACCGCCGGTACCGACTTCGCCTTCATCGACCCGTGGTCGGATGTGTGGGCCTGCAATGTGCGCCCGGATCTGCCGCTGGGCAATCTGGCGCGGCAGTCATGGGAGGACATCATTGCCAGTCCGACGGCCGGGGAGTCGCGCGGCAAGGTGCATGCCTGCCAGCAGAATTGCTGGATGGTGACCACTGCCCGCACGGCGATGCGCTCGACGCTGATTCCGCAGGCTCCGAAACTCGGGCCGACGCTCTGGGTGTTGAAAAACAAGGCGAAGCTGGCTCTGGGACAGGCCATCGACTTCGATCGCTACATCGATTACTCGAACGTGCTGCCCACGCCGATGAAGCCGCGTTCCTCCTTCCTGAACGTGAAGCAGAAGGCGACCCTGGTGCGCGGCCGCAATACCGTCGATGCGCGCTATCCGCTCAGGAGTTTCCAGAATGACTGAGCGCGGCGTCCCGGCAGGCGAGCCTGGCCCATCACCCGTGCGCGGAGGCACACACTCTTGAACTCGCTGATCGCCAAGCTGGGCCGCAAGGTCACCCCGCACCTGCTGCCGAAGTCCGCCGTGCGCTCACTGAGCATCCGCAAGGAGAAACGCGAGCTCACGGAGCTGCCGAGCGTCACTGTCGAAGCCCGGGCGCTCATCACCGAGCGGGCCGCCGATGTACGCGCGTGGCTGGGGGCCGACCTCACCACCGAATGGAACGAGCTGGTGCGTGTTCTCGATCCCATCCGCTTCGGCGACAAGGCGGGCGCGGTGAATCCCGGCGATCAGCGCGCACTGTATTACATTGCCCGCGCGGTCAAGCCGCGCGCCGTTCTGGAGGTCGGCACTCACCTCGCCGCCTCCACTTCCATGCTGGCTCTGGGAATGCGCCAGTCGGCACCTGCCGATGCGCGCGCGTCGCTGCGCGTGACGACCGTCGACATCGTGGATGTGAATGATCCCGCCAGGGGTGGCGCCTGGAAGCGCCTGGGGTGCAGCCAGTCACCTGCCGATTTCCTGCGCGGGATCGGCTGCGACGGCCTGGTGCAATTCGTCAATCAGCCCTCGCTGCAGTTCCTTCGCACCTGCCAGCAGCGCTTCGATCTGATCTTCCTGGATGGCGATCACGCCGCCCGCACGGTCTACCATGAGGTTCCGGCGGCCCTCGGTCTGCTCAATGACGGCGGGGTCATTCTGCTGCACGATTTCTTCCCGGAATCCAGACCGCTGTGGGCGGACGGTTACGTGGTTCCGGGTCCGCAACTCGCTGTGCAGCGCCTGCGGGAGGAAGCGGCACCGCTCGTCGTGAAGCCGCTCGGTGCCCTGCCGTGGCCCACCAAACAGAACTCAAACGTCTCCAGCCTCGCGGTCCTGTGCCGCCGCGAATGACTCAGGTGTCCGGGGTATAAGAGCCCAGCAGCGGACCAGCGCGTATGCACGCGATCGTCATGTTGGTCATCTGCGTCACGACGATGTCGGATTTCGTCGCGACCCGACTGCATGGGCCCGCGTTTCTCAAGCTCATCCCGGAATGCTTCTCGGTGGTGGTCGTGCTGGTGGTCCTGGCCCAGGGTCTGCGCAAGGGCTTCGGCGGGGTCGCGCCGAAATACTGGCTGACGTTCGCCGCCATGGCCTTCGTCTTCATGTGCGGCATTCTCTCCAACTCCGTCGGTCCCGGCCCCATGCTGGCCGGAGGGCGCTTCTACGTGCGGGCAATCCCGATGTTCCTGCTGCCCGCCGTGTATCCGTTCACCGACCGGCAGATCCGCCAGCAGCTGGGGTTGCTCGTGGGGATCGGACTGCTGCAGCTGCCGATAGCGGCTTTCCAGCGCTGGATCGTCTGGAGTCAGGGCCGGTTCTCGGGCGACAACGTCCAGGGAACCCTCATGGACTCGGGCACGCTGTCGCTCGTGCTGATCAGCATGGCGCTGGTGCTGCTGGGATTTTTCATGCACGGGAAACTGGGCAAGGCGCGATTCCTGACGCTGGTGCTGCTGTTGCTGCTGCCCACCACCATCAATGAGACCAAGGTCACCATCATCGTGTTGCCGGTCGTCCTGCTGGTGACGATCGTGATGGCCGCGCCGCCCGGCCGGCGCCTGCCCATCGCCGGCTGGACGGCGGCGCTCATCGTGGTGTTCGTGGCGATCTTCGTGCCGGTGTACGACCTGATGGAAGCCTCGAGTCCCTACAAGCACAAAACGCTGATGGACTTCTTCACGGACTCGAAGCAGATGGAAAACTACATGGAGGCCAAGAAGGGCACCGCCACGATCGGCACCACACGGCAAGTGCGCCGTGGCGATGCCTACCGCGTGCCGCTCGAGTACATCGCGCGCGATCCGGTTCACCTGGCCTTCGGACTGGGACTCGGTAACGCTTCACCCTCCAATCTCGGTTCGAATTTCGTCGGCAACTACTACGGGCTGTTCCGCAGCTTCGTGATCACCTCGTTCTCCATGTTCGTCCTGGAGATCGGACTGCTGGGCGTCGCGCTGGTATTCCTGCTCTACTGGATGGTATTCGCCGATTCGGTGGCGCTCTCGCGCTGCCGTGACGATTTCCTCGCGCCGCTCGCCGCCGGCTGGGTGGGCGTCGTGGTGCTCATGGCAATCTGCACGTTCTATTCCCCGACGCACCTGTTCGCGCCCCTGTCCTACCTCTACTGGTATTTCTCCGGACTGGTCGCCGCGCGCCGCTGGCAGTTCGTGCAGCAGCAGGCCACGGAGCCCACGCGAGCGCCTCTGGCAGGCCGCGCCTCTCATCGCCTCAGTACGCCTTATCACCCCGCGCCACGATCAGCAGCGTCTTCCCGAGAATCTTGAGATCCAGCAACGGCGACCAGTTGCGCAGGTAATCCAGGTCGTACTTCACCCGGGCTTCCATCTGTTCCAGGCTCTGCGTCTCGCCGCGCATCCCATGCACCTGCGCCAGCCCGGTGATGCCGGGCGCCACCTTGTGCCGCACCATGTAACCCTTGATCAGCTTGCGATACATCTCGTTGTGGGCGACGGCATGCGGGCGCGGTCCCACGAGACTCATGCGGCCCTGCAGGACATTCAGCAGCTGCGGCAGCTCATCGAGTGAGGTCCGCCGCAATACCCGCCCGATGGGCGTGACGCGATCATCGTCCTGGGTCGCCTGCCGGATGGCCGCGCCATCCTCCTGCACGGTCATGGTGCGGAATTTGTAGACGATGATCTCCTGACCATCGAGACCATAACGGCGCTGCTTGAAGAGCGCCGGGCCGGGTGAGGTCACCCGCACCGCCAGTGCGATCAGCAGCATGAAAGGAGCCGCGGGAACCAGGATGGCGCTGGCGAGCACCAGGTCGGTCAGACGCTTGCTGACACCCCGATAGCCGTGGAACGGCGTCTCGCACAGTGCGATCAGCGGTACGCCGAGGAACTCACTGGTACCGCCCTGGATGGTGTCGAACGGAAACACCATCGGGACGTAATACACCGACACCGTCGTGTCACGCAGATCCTCGAGCAGCGTCTGGACGCGGCTCAGGTGGCTGACGGGCAGCGCCACGAAGATCACGTCGATCCCGTCTGCCTTGACGAAGGCGACGATGTCCTTCAATCCGCCCTTGAGCTGGGCGGGACGATCTGCACCGAGACGCTCGGGGCCGCGATCGTCGAAGAAGCCGGCCACGGTCAGAGCCGAGGATGAATTGTGCTCCACCCGCTGAGCCAGCGAGACACTGATGTCGTTGTAGCCGACGAAGATGGCACGGCGCGCGCTGGCCGGATCGGCCAGCACCTGGCGCAGCAGCTCGCGCAGCAGCAGCGCCGCACCGATCAGGATCCCCGGCGTGGTGATCGCCCAGGTGACCACCATGCGACGCGAGAATTCCGAGGAACTCTTGGTCGCGTAACCGAGCAGCAGCAGGATGAAGAGCAGAATGATCCAGCGCACCGCGATGCGCGTCACCAGCTGGCGGCGTCCGCCGATCAGTTCCGGCATCAACCCGCGCTCGGGTTGCAGCAGCACCGCGCTCAGCACCATCACGATGAGCAGCAGTAGCGTGAAGCGCTCGCTGAAGGCGACCTTGAAGTACCAGCGGTCGATGACGAGACAGGCCGCAGCGAGAATCGGCATCGATACGGCCTGGGCGAGGCTCAAGAGCCCCACGGGCAGCGTCTGCTTGAATACGACGGGATTGGTCATTCGGTTCGTTCTGCCGGTCTGTGCCGCTCCCGCATCATAGGACTGAATCAGGCGGCGCGGGTTCGGCTTCGCGGCGGTCCTGTCCCGCGGTCGCGACGGGTTGTGCCGCAGGGCGGCATCGCCGCAATTCACTTTGTTTCATGCACCGCGAGCTTCGGCGTTGGATGCGCGCGGCCGCGCCCACTGACCGAATGTCGGTCATCCGCGACCCGCCTCTTCACCCCGCATATCAATCTCTTAGCGCCGATTCGCACGGCCCCGCTTCAAGCGCATGTCGGCCAGCGGCAACAATTTTCGTCCCCAACGAACGGGCTGCGGATAACGCTCGTGGCGAAAGTCCAGTACCGACAATAGGTTAAAGATGGTGGCACGCACGTTGCACTGCATCGAACGCACACAATGCTGGACCGGTCGGTGTGCCCTCGCACGCGGGCCGGGCCACAAGGGCAAACCCATCCGAAAGGATGGGGGCGCAAAGCTTCCGGTCTAAAGGCTCACGAGCCCAGGACAGCGGAGTTGCCGGTATCGCCGCAGCGATGCCGTGATGGGGCGCCCGACCGGGCGCACGCCAGAAGCAATTCCGCGCCACCCGTGATCCCACCGGCCGCCATGCGCCGCCAGCGTCTTCATTACTTGAACGGGGCGGGGATATTGATGAACAAGGCAGGCGCGCTCGCACGGGCGCTGGCGGTGATGGGTATGGCGGTGATGGTGGCAGGTGTCAGTGCCTGCGATGACAGCGGGACCTCGACGGGATCGTCGGGTCAGTCGGGATCGATCCCGCGTACGCCGATCACTAATACGAGCGGTACCACCACGATCACTGGCACGCCAACGGCGACGGCCACAGCGGGTCAGCCCTACACCTTCGAACCGAAAGTCAGCACGTCCAGCACGGCTGTCAGCTTCGCGATCGTCAACCTCCCCTCCTGGGCCGAGTTCAACTCCAGCACGGGTGTGCTTTCCGGCACGCCCACCGCGCAGGAGGTCGGAAAATACTCCGGCATCACCATCTCCGTGAGCGACGGGCTCACGACCGTTGCACTGCCGGCGTTCTCGATCACCGTCACGCTGCAGAATTCGGACACGGTGACACTCTCGTGGCAGGCGCCCACCGAGAATTCGGACGGCACGCCGCTCATGAACCTCAAGGGTTACAAGCTTCACTACGGCCCTGCATCACGCAGCTACTCCGAGACGGTCGATATTGCCAACCCGGGTCTGACCACCTACGTGGTGCAGAACCTGGCAGCGGGCGACTACTACTTCGCGCTGACGGCCTACAACTCGGCAGGAATCGAGAGTGAACTCTCGGGTGAGGTCTCCACGACGGTCGACTGACCGTTACTCGCCGGGCACGGGGGGCGACGCGCCGCCGTTACTCGCCGGGCACTGAAGGCGATACGCCGACGTCACTCGTCTATTGGTTCGTCCTGCGGCGAGCCAGCGGCAGGAGAAGTGGGTTCGGTAAGCTGCGCGACTTCCGAAGTCGTGGCCGCGTCGGCAGCGGAGGCGCCGGCCGCGCGGCCGAACTGGGAGGCATCAATCCGGTGTTTCGCGAGCAGGTCGTAGAGCGTCGGCCGCGTCACACCCAGCAACTCCGCGGCGCGGGAGAGATTGCCTCGAGCGACCGCGAGTGACTGGCGCACGGCCTGGGCTTCGGCGCGCTGCCGCGCGACACGCAGATTCAGGTACTCGGGGTCGTCGCCCGGATCCTCCAGGCCCAGATCGCCCGCGGTGACCACGGCGCCCTCGGCCATGATGACCGCGCCCTTGATGCGATTCTCCAGCTCGCGCACGTTGCCGGGCCAGCGATGTGCCTGGATGGCGCGGATGGCATCGGGAGCGAGACCCCGCGTGGGGCGACCGAAACGCTCGGCCATCTCCTGAAGCAGGAATTGCGCGAGCAGCAGACTGTCTCCCTGCCTTTCGCGCAGCGGCGGTATGCGCAGGGCAACCTCGCTGATGCGGTAGTACAGATCGTCGCGGAAAGCTCCCGTGCCGATGAGTGCATCCAGATTGCGGTTGGTGGCGCAGACGATGCGCAGATCCAGCGGAATCGGAGTGCGCCCGCCAACGCGCTCGACCGTCCGTTCCTGCAGCACGCGCAGCATCTTCGCCTGCAGCGAGGCCGGCATCTCGCCGATCTCATCCAGGAAGATGGTGCCGCCGTTGGCGGCTTCGAGTTTGCCCGGCGTGCGCTTGGCCGCACCGGTGAAGGCACCTTTCTCGTAGCCGAACAGCTCGCTCTCGAGCAGGTTGTCGGGAATGGCGGCGCAGTTGATGGCGACGAACTGCTGATGCCCGCGGCTGGAGAGACGGTGCACGGCGCGCGCCAGCAGTTCCTTGCCGGTGCCGCTCTCGCCCAGCAGCAGCACGGTCGCATTGGTCGGCGCCACCTTCTCGATCGCCCGGCACAGGCTGCGCATGGAGTCGCTGACACCGATGATGCCTTCCAGCGCCATCGCGCCGGTGCGCTCGCGCAGCCGCCAGTTTTCCTCTTCCAGCTCGCGGATCCGGAAAGCCCGCCGCACGACGATGGACAGCACACCGGCATCGAGCGGCTTGTAGTAGAAATCGGTGGCACCGACGCCCACGGCCGCCACGGCCAGTTCGCGCGCGTCGCGCTCGATCATCGCGATGAGCTTGGTATCCGGAGACAGGTTCAGGATCCGGCGCAGCAGATCCAGGCTCTGGGCGGCGGCCGCCGGTTCGCGGGCGGTGCCGAGGTCGAACAGCACCACGTCCGGCTCCAGGCGGCGCACCAGCACCAAGGCCTGTTCCGACGTCTCGGCGACCGTGACCTCCAGGTCCGAGAAGATCGGCTCGAGCTCACGCCGCAGAGCGCGGTCGTCCTCCAGGATGAGGAGTTTGCGCCGGTGGATCTGTGGCGGTGGCGTAGCGCCCTGCGCCATCGGGGTCTGTGCTCCTGTTCGAATTGCTTTTCACCCCAGCGGGGCGAGATTTTACACCTAAGTGTAAAGACTTGCCCGCAGGACTTCAGGCGACGCGTCACAGTCCATCCAGCGCCCCGCTCGGCCCCGCACAGGACGGGGCCCTCCTGACCCCAGGGACCCGGGGACGGCAGGCTGCAGGGCCCCGTGAGGGCCTCAGGGAGAGGCTGTATGGATATCCTGGCTGTATGAAAGATCAGCTGCCGCGGGGCATGGTCATGCCAACGACGACTCGCCCGCCGTCGAAGAGAAAACGACCGTGCCAGGGTGGCGGGCAATGGCTCTCCAGGGATAGCGGGCGACGCGGCACAACCCGCAGATCCCCGGCACCCTCGCCTGCGCCAGCTGTGGCCCCAAGCCCTTCACCCGGACCTTGACCGCGACCCGCCGTCGCAGCCGAGGTCCAGGCAAGTCTGGCCGCATCGAGCTCGATGCACACGTCCGCGAATCCCAGCCACTCGGTGGTGAGTGGAAACTGACATTTGTAGAAGGCCTCCTTGGCGGCGAACAGTAACGAGGCGGCGCGGCCTGCGGGGCCCGGCTCCAGGGCGTTCAGCCACTCGAGTTCCGGTGGCGTGGCGATGCGTCTCCACAGATGGCTCTTCACCCGATCCGCGCCTTCGCAGTCCAACCCCAACCCGAGCAGTGCATGGTCCCGACCCACCACCGCTGCAGCGTACTCGTCCGTGTGGGTGAGACTTCCCACGATCCCGGTCGGCCACACGGGCTGGCGGTCGGTTCCCGCCAGCAGCGAGAACTCATCGATTCCCAACTCTTGCAGCGCGCGATGCGCGCAGGCGCGTCCCGCGGCGAACTGGCGGATGCGCGCAGGCGCGCAATGCGCGATGCAATCGCGCTCCCGCGCCGTCAACTCTTCGGGCGCCGCCGAACCCGCCAGCTCGGCCACCACCACGCCGGGTGGAAACAGCCCGGTCAGCGTTCCGGACAGGGTGGCCCGCCCGGCAACGGGGTTGCCGCTACTGCCTCCGCGGGAGTCTTTCGACATATTCGCTGCGCGCTCCGGCTGCAATCGTGAGAACTGTGACACGCCACACCCAGGGTCGGCGTTTTATCTTCCCGCGACAATCAGGAGAGGGGGGCCCGCGGCCGCATGACCACGGTCTGCATCGACAGCGCGCGCGATGATCATTCGCGCCGTCAGCGTCTGTTTCACGGTGAAGTGCTCATCCATCCGCCGACTGCGTCCTCGCTCGAGCTGTGCGCCTTCGCGCGCTCCATGCTGCGCGAGAGCTTCGGCTCGCTCGATCCTGAGACCGCCCAGTACGGCCTGTCGGTGCTGGAATTCGCCGAGCGCCTGGCGGTACTGAAACCGAAGTTCATCCATCACCCCGAATCCAAGCGCCTGATCCGCGCCATCCTCGCCGAGCTGGGCTGCGACCCGGATGACACCTATTTCGATGTGCCGCGCCTGCGCAGTTCCACCAGCGACGACTACCTCACGACCGGCATCGCCTATGCGTTCCATCCGCATCGCGACACCTGGTACTCCGCTCCCATGTGCCAGGTCAACTGGTGGATCCCGGTCTACGAGATCGAAGCCCGCAATGCCATGGCCTTCCACCCGCGCTACTGGGACACTCCGGTCCCCAACAGCTCGGCCGGATACGACTACCAGCGCTGGACGGCGACCAGCCGGTTCGATGCGGCCCGGCACGTGGGTACCGACACGCGCGAGCAACCGAAGGCGCTGGTACCGATCGAGGCGAAGCCGGACCTGCGGCTGATACCGCCGGTTGGCGGCATCATTCTGTTCTCGGCGGCCCAGCTGCATTCCTCGGTGCCCAACAACAGCGGCCGCACGCGTTACAGCATCGATTTCCGCACGGTGAGCGCCAGGGACGCGCGCGCCCTGCAGGGCGCTGCAAACCGGGATTCGCACTGCACGGGAACGACCATGCCCGACTATCTGCGGGCCAGCGATCTCGCGCATCTGCCGCAGGATATCCAGCAGCTCTACGTGCGGGGACATCCGCAGGCCGCGGAACTGTCCGCGGCAGATGCCGTCGCCGTCAGGCAAACGGCCTGAATACCGGCTTCACCGGGCGTCCCTGCAGATATTTGCCGACGCCCTCCTCCAGTGCCTTGCGGTATACCGCCAGCGCTTCACCGACGATCTCGATCGTCAGGTCGATGTCGCGATCGGTATGTGAATAGCTGACCACGAGCGCCGGGGCGATCACGCCGCGACGGATGGTTTCCTGCATGAATAGCGTGCGCATGGGCTGGCTGGGCTTGCGGTCGGCGTCGTTGGTGCCGAACAGCAGACAGCAGTCGCGCCCGATGCAGTCGAAGTAGCCTTCGAGCTTCAGCTCCGCGACGATCTTGCTGATGCCATCGCGCAGCCGGCGGCCCTGTCGGTGCAGATGCCCGGTTACGTCCTCGTCCCGATAGACTTTCATCGTCGCAATGGCAGCGGCCAGGGCATGCGTCTCGGCGCCGTGGGTGGTGGAAAGCAGGAAGACGCGTTCGCGCGATGTCTTCAGACCACCCAACTCCATCAGCTCCCGCGTGCCCGCCACGGCGGAAACGCCAAACCCGTTGGCGATGGCCTTGCCGAAAGCCGACAGATCCGGCGTGACGCCGTAGATGTGCTGCGCCCCTGATCGGTGCCAGCGGAATCCCGTGATCATCTCGTCGAACACGAGCACGGCGCCACGACGGTGACAGAGGGCTTTCAGCCCTTCCAGAAAACCAGGTGCCGGCTCGACAGTGCGGGCCGCTTCGAGAATGACGCAAGCGATCTGATCGGGGTGTGCATCGAACATGGCTTCGACGGAGGCCAGGTCGTTGTAGCGGAAGCGCACCGTGGCATCGCGAATCCAGCGCGGGATGCCGGCGGGCATGCCCGTCGTGCCGATGAACCAGTCGCTGGTCGAGAAAAACGGATGGTCACCGCATATGGCGATCTTGTCGCGCCCGGTGTGGGCCCGCGCGAGGCGCACCGCCGCATCGACGGCGGTCGAGCCGTCCTTGCAGAATTTCACCATCTGCGCCGTGGGTATCAGCTCGAGGAAGCGCTCCGCGCATTCCACCTCGATGGGCGCCGGACGGGTGAAGTTGGTTCCGAAGGGCAGCGCCTCGGCGGCGGCCCGGATCACCGGCTCGTAGGCATGGCCGAGCGTGACGGCCCGCAGCCCCATGTTGTATTCGATGAACTCGTTGCCATCCAGGTCCCAGGCATGACAGCCCTTGCCCCGCACGATGAACGGCGGCGCCTGTTCGGGAAACTGGTCATCGCCCTTGGCATAGGTGTGCGCGCCACCGGGGATGATCTGGTGCGCGCGTTGCGCCAGCTGCCGGCCGCGCTCGAAGTGCGTACCCCCGAGTCCAGTGCCCGCGGAGCCTGCGGGGGCGGCGGCCTCAGAAGCCAGTGAAGCGGATTTTTCGACCATGGAACGCCTCGGCATAACCGCTCGGCGCGCGGCACTCGATGCCGCGCAACCTGAGCATGGACATGAAAGTCTCGCGGGTGAACCAGTCGCGTCCCGCCTGCGTCCGGTAGGCGCGCAGCAGCGCGTTCACCTTGGCGCGGGCGTGAGCGGCCGTCACCGGCACGTACACGTTGGGCTGTCCCAGCCCGCCGTCCCACTTGGGAATCTCATACTCCAGCACCACGTGGTCACGAAAGCTATTCCACACGAATTCGTTGACAGCCCGATGATCCTGATGGCGGTCATCGCGCTCATGGCACAGGATCAGTCCGGGCGTGGGCACCTGGCGCTTCAGGGATTCGATGAACTCCTTGATCTGCGCGTAGTGGGCCGGGAAGCGGCCATCCGGGAAATCGCCGAAGATCAGCTTGCCGCGGGCCGCCGGACGCAGCAGCGCCTGCATGGCGGCCCGTGTCTCGGCACGCCGCTCCTGTGTGCCGCTGAGCACGGCCCAGTCCACTCGCACACCGGGCTTGGCCAGCGCGAGCAGCGTCGCTCCGCAACCAATTTCGATGTCGTCGCAGTGCGCACCGATGCACAGGATGCGCCTGGCCGCGCGACCGCCCTGAAGTGCGAGATCCAGCATGTGCCGCCCGTCCTCGCCCGGCTCAGCCCGACTTCTTCGCCGGATGGCGTGTCCAGGTCATCCAGGGACACTCGCCACGCGCCTCCATGCGATCGAAGCTGATTTTGTCCTTGAACGTATCCATGCACTGCCAGAATCCGTCCCAGCGCATCGTCGCGAGCTTGCGCTTGGCGATCAGCCGCTTGAACGGTGCTTCGACCAGCTCCTCGCCCTCGTTGATGTAGTCGAAGATGTCCTGGCGCAGGACGAAGAAGCCACCGTTGATCCACATCGGCTGATCGGGCATGGCGCCGACGTGCGAGACCAGACCCGACTCGTCGGTCTGGACCGCATGAAAGCTCTGGGAGCTGCGCACGGAGGCGAAGTTCGCGACCACATCGCGCGACTGGAACTCGGCGATCATCCTGTCCAGCGGTACATCGGACAGACCGTCCGCATAATTCGCGAGGAAGGCGGGCTCACCCTTGAGATACTGACGCGCACGCATCAGCCGCTGCCCGATGTTGCTGTGCAGCCCGGTATCGACGAACGTGATGTTCCAGCCTTCGGTGTCGCGCGTATGCACGTCCACTTTCCGGGCCGATGATCCGCATTCACTGATCGTGAAGTCGTTGGTCATCGTCTCGTCGTAGTTGAGGAAGTACTCGCGGATCAGGTCACCGCGGTAGCCCAGGCACAGGATGAAGTCCTTGTGGCCGAAGTGCGCGTAGTAGCGCATCAGGTGCCACAGGATGGGCCGGTAGCCGATGTTGACCAGCGGCTTCGGAATGGTGTCGGAATGCTCGCGCAGGCGCGTGCCCAGACCACCACAGAACAGAACGACTTTCATGTTTTCCTCCCACCTCTCGCGGCTGACTTGCGCGCTCTCTGGCGCGCGGGCCTGCGCGCCCCGCGGACCTTGCCTGCGGCGCGGACCTTGCCTGCGGCGCGCAGCAGACCCGCGTTCTGCAGCGCGGTCGCCGCTTCACGCACCACACCGAAATCGATCCCGGAGCGCCGGGCCGTATCCAGCAGCGAGTGCTCGCCGTCCGACTGGTTCAGCACCCACAGCAACGCCTGCTCGCGCTCGGCCGGACTGCGCCCGCCCACCGATCCGTACAGGCCCCGCTTGCCGAGCAGCGGCTCACCCTTCGGGCTCAGATTGACACAGCGCTCGTTGCCTTCCAGCACGGCCACGGCCTGCTGGCAGGCCATGTAGCTCTGCTGCAGGTACTCGGGCCGTATCAGGGCCAGATTGTCGGCGGAGCTGTGATATTCCGGATAGCCGCCGTTGACCGAGCGCGTCAGGCGCCCGACCGGCAGATTGAAGCCCGGTGAACACAGTTGCCGCTCATCGTAACCGTAGGGCGAGAAGTGGATCACCCGGGCGTGCGGGTCCTGCCGACCCACCACGTAGCTCAGAGTCTCGTCGATTTCGTTCGATTCACCGCGGCTCATCTTGTAGGTGAGCGGGCCCGGATCGCCCAGAAGCGCGAGCACCAGTCCGTGGCGGATGCGTCCCAGGCGTGATTCGTTGCGCTTCAGCCAGCACAGCGAGCCGATCGTGCCCGGGGCAAAGACGAAGCGATAGGTATAGCGGCGCGGCTCACTGGCCAGCCACTCGGCCAGGCGGGTGGCGATGCTCATGCCGCTGGTGTTGTCATTCGCCAGCGAGGGATGACAGACATGGGCGAAGAACAGGACCTCATCGCGGCTCTTGCCCGGCACGACCGCCTCGGCATAGGTCAGCGAGCCACGCGCCAGGGAGCTGCGGATCTCGACGCGATACTTGCCCTCCCGCAGTCGCTCGCGATCGGCGTGCCGCAGGCAGAAGCCCCAGTTGCGCCGGTAGTAGCTGGTCCGGTACGGAATCCACTCCGGATGATCGGGAATCGAGTGCAGATGCGGAGCGAGCTGCGCCAGGGACAGGGTCGCGCTCTGCGGCTCCGAATAACTCACCAGGTGCAGGTTGTGCGCCTGGAAATCCACCACGCGCCGCCCGTCCGGATCGGTGACCGAGGCGTCCTCGATGTTCCACTCGAGGGGTACTTCCCAGTCGAACACACGGCTGCCGCTGGGCACTTCGCGCACCTGCAGCGGAATGCGCTCGCCGATGAGCTTCAGGGTCTGGCGTACGCCCTGCCCCGTGATGCTGCGGCAGATCGGGTAGAGCCGGCTGGCGAACTCGTACAGCCGCTGGCCTTCCGCGGCGCTCATGGGGGTGAGTTCTGCTGGCGGCGTGCGAGTTCGCGCTCGAACGCGGTGACGTCGAAGTCGGCACACTGCGCATCCCGATCGCTGATCATGCTGACCGGCAGCGGCCAGCGGATGGCGAATCGCGGATCATTCCAGCGGAACCCCGTGCCGAGCTCGGGGGCGAAGTAATCGCTCATCTGATAGAGCACTTCGGTGCGATCGGACAGGGTCTGGAAACCATGTGCGATGCCGTGCGGGATGAACACGGCATCGCGCGATTCATCGTCCAGAGGGATCTCGAGGTGCCGCAGATACATCGGGGAATCAGGTCGCAGATCCAGAAGGACATCCAGCAGGCTGCCGCGTACGCAGCGTACCAACTTGTCTTCGCGCGAGGGCGGCCACTGGAAGTGCATGCCCCGCACGGTACCACGGTGTTCGTTGTACGAGATGCTTGCCTGGACGACCGCTGCCGACAGGCCGGCCGCGGCGAACTCCTGCGAGCACCAGGTCCTGGCGAAGAACCCTCTCTCATCCGGCTTCCGGTCGATCCGCACCAGCGCCGCACCGGGGATGTCGAGGGGCTCGAACCGCATGGGTCAGCGCCAGCGGAAGTCCGCGTCGATCTGGCCGGTGGCCTGCAGATACTTGAGCTGCTTGAGGCGCGTGAAGGCGCGGAACTGATACGTGTCGGGCGACATCTGGATGCGGTCGAACAGCTCGCGGAGCTGTCGGGCCCCGTCACGCGCCGTCTGGCGGCATTCGAAGCCCGGCAGTTCGCGGTGGATCCTGTCGAAGTTGACACGGTAGCTGCGGTTGTCACCGCTGCTGCTGCCGACCGTGAGCTGGCAGCCGGGAAATTCCTCGGAGATGATCTGGGCAATCTCGCGAACGCGGTAGTTCTGCGAGTTGTGACCCACGTTGAAGATCTTGCCCTGCACGGCCGATTCCGGGGCGATCAGCGCGCGGTAGATGGCTTCACAGATGTCGGCGATGTGCACCACCGGCCGCCACGGGCTGCCATCGCTGGTCATGCCGATGCGCCTGGTGGTATGAGCCATCGCCGACAGATCGTTGATGACGATGTCGAAGCGCATCCGCGGCGAGGGACCGTAGGCCGTCGCGTTGCGCAGGAAAACGGGGCAGAAGTCCCTGCCCGCCATCTTGCCTACGTCACGCTCCACCAGCACCTTGCACTCGGCGTACGCGGTCTGCGGGTTGGTCGGCGCGGTCTCGTCGAGGAAATCACCGGTGCCGGCGCCGTAGACACTGCACGAGGAGGTATAGACGAACCGGCGGATGCCCGACTGGCGTGCAAGCTCGGCAAGACGCACCGAGCCCTTGTGGTTGATCTGGTGCGTGACCTGCGGGTTGTTCTGTCCCAGCGGATCGTTGGACAGTTCGGCCAGATGCGCCACGGCCTCGCAGCCGGCGAGATCCTCCAGCGCCACATCCCGCAGATCCTTGTTGATCGTGTAGGGCTGCGTGCGCATGGTGCGGTTGTCGCTGAACAGCCAGCCGTCGCGGTAATAGCCCACATCCAGTCCGACGACGCTCATGCCGCGCTCGGCCAGATACGGTCCCAGGACCGACCCGATGTAGCCATTGACGCCAGTGACGAAGACTTTCATCACGAATCTCCCGCTAGTGCTCTGTTATGGTGCATACCGCTGTCGCGCCGCGGTTTGATCCGACGCATCTTACCGGGCCCAGGCGCGTCAAAAGGAGACCCAGGCCGCATTACCGCGAAGCGTCAATCCAGGATCTGCACCGTGGGGATGGGCACGACGAACTGGCCCCCCCAGGCACGGATTCCGGCCAGCTGCTGCGTGATCTCGTCCTTGAGGTTCCAGGGCAGGATCAGGACATAGTCCGGCTTCGCCTCCATCAGGCGCTCGGGAGCCAGGATGGGAATGTGCGTTCCCGGGGTGTACTTGGACTGCTTGTAGGGATTGCGGTCCACGGTGAAATCCAGGAAGTCGGTGCGGATGCCGCAGTAGTTGAGCAGCGTGTTGCCCTTGCCGGGGGCACCGTAGCCGACGATCTTCTTGCCGCGCTTCTTCGCGTCGACGAGAAACTCCAGCAGCGCACGCTTGGTCCGGCGCACCTGTTCCTCGAACGAGGTGTAGCGGTCGAGGCGGTTGTAACCCTTGTCCGCCTCCAGCTTCAGCAGGTCATGCACGCGCTGCCCCACGGGCTTGCTGGTGTCGCTGGCCTGGCGCGCGTAGATGCGCAGCGAGCCGCCGTGCGTGGGCAGCTGCTCCACATCGAACATCGTCAACCCGTGATGCGCGAAGATCTTCACCACGGTCGTGAAGGACAGGTAGCTGAAGTGTTCGTGATAGATCGTGTCGAACTGATTGAGCTCCATGAGCTGCATCAGGTGCGGGAATTCCATCGTGATGACGCCGTCCGGCTTGAGCAGAAGCTGCATGCCGCCGACGAAATCGTTGATGTCCGGCACGTGCGCCAGCACGTTGTTACCCAGGAGCAGATCCGGAGAGCCGTGTTCCTGCTTGATGGCCCGTGCCGTCTCGCGCCCGAAGAAGCGGCTGACCGTGGGTACACCCTTGCCGCGGGCCACCTCGGCGATGTTCTGCGCCGGTTCGATGCCCAGCACGGGCACGCCCTTGGCCACGAAATGCTGCAGGAGGTAGCCGTCGTTGCTGGCGATCTCCATCACCTTGCTGCCTGCCCCGAGGCGGAAGCGCTCCCGCATCAGCTCGGCGTAGCGCCGCGCATGCTCGACCCAGCTGTCGGAAAAGGATGAAAAGTAGGCGTACTCGGAAAATATATCAGCCGGCGCCACGAACTCCTCGAGCTGCACGAGCAGGCACTCGCTGCACACATAGGCCCGCAACGGAAAGAAGGGCTCCATCGCGTTGAGCTGTTCCGGGGTGATGTGTGTCTGACACAGAGGTGACATGCCCAGATCCACGAAAACGTGGTTCAGCGGGTGTGCACAGAAACGGCATTTCGGGGTCGGCATTCGTAAGGCCACCTGGGGTGTTTTGCGCGGATTATGCCCCGCGCGGCGGTCAGGGAACGATACCAAACGCACAAAACCTGCGTGCGACCCGTGCCGGGCTCACGTACACGGCTCGCGCCCGGCAGCTTACATGGCGGCTCGTGTCGGGCGCATGTCGGCGCGAGCCGCGGCTAGTGTGCGGCGCAGGCCGCGGCTCATGTCGGCGCGAGCCGCGCCATGGCCCGGCTCAGGTTGCAGTGCGCGCGCCCGGGGTCCCGACGACTTCCAGGATGCGCCGATACTGCTGCTCCAGACTGGTGCGGTTCGAGCCCGATCTGACTTCCAACTGGGCACGCAGTTCCGGCGCATGCCGCTCGAGGTCGAGGAACTGCTCGCGCAGCCGGTCGGCATCCAGCCCGTCGAGCGTCTGGCAGAAGCGCTCCAGCCCCATCTGCCGCATCAGGTCATCGTTCTTCGGTTCGTAGGACACCGACACCACGGGAATGCCGAGGAACAGGCTCAGCAGCACATTGTGGAAACGCGAGGCGATCACCAGGTCCACATCACGCAGCTGCACCAGCAACCGTTCGAACGAACCGGCCGGCTCGTCCACGAAGCCCCGGTCCGCCGGATCGAACCCGAGCTGCTGCAGCCGCGCCCGCAAATCCACGCGCACGGGTTCGTCGTAGGCCAGGTCACCGATGATCACGCGCACCGGATAGTCGCGCCCGCGCAGCCACAGGATCAGCGAACAGAGTGTGTCGATGTAGGCCGCATAGGCCGCCGAAGCAGCCCCGTCCGCACCGCGGCGGTAGTTGAAAAGTCCCACCGCGACGGTGGGCTTGCCGTGAGCGCGCCCGCCGGCGGATTCCGGCACGAGCACGGCGGCTCGCGGCAGGCTGAAGGCCAGATCGGGGTAGACGACATCCCCCGGCAGGGCCAGCCCCGCGTTGCGCACGATCCCCACCGAGTGCGCGTCGCGATAGCAGCGATAGTGGGACAGGCGCAGTGCCGTCTTCAGGAAAAATCTCGACAGGGGATGATGGATGGCCTCCGCCCCGACGCTCACGAACAGCAGCCGGCGCCCGCGCAGGCGAGTCGCCACGGCCCACTTGAAGAGCTGGAAGGGCATGCCGAACGGGCCTTCGCCGATGTCCGTCACGATGCCGGTACCGGTGATCAGCAAGGCGTCGTAGCGCGCTCCGGCCCGCAGAACCCGCGGCCAGTCCGCAAGGACGGTGCGCAGCCGTGACCACAAAGACCCGAGCCTGGAACGCGGTCCTGCGTTGCCCTCCTCTCTTTCGGCGGCGATCGCGATGGCATCTATTCCGTGCCGCTGGCGCGTATCGGCCGGAACGCTGCACACGGATAACAACTCCGCCCCCGGCACCAGTCTGCGGGCGTTGTACAGGGCCGCGGCCAGGGTGCATTCATTGCCGAGGTTGAGCGTGCCGAAGTTGCCCCAGAAGGCGAGCCGCACCGGCCCGAGCTGGCCTGGTCCCTCCGGCAGGTTCACGCGGACCCGCGCGTCCGGTGGTGGCGATGGAGCGCGCACGGTCGCCTGTGATGAACCAAAACAGTCATGATGTTGCCGTGCATGAGTCCCGCTGGCTATCATTCAAGCTTATCATGCAAGCGGCCGGGCCGAGTCCGGACGGCACGACATCCGCGATGCTCACCGTCACGACCGTTCTGACACAATAAGAACATGCAAGGTACGCAGCTGGTTTCACGCGGGGGCGGACCGGTGCTGCTGCTGTCGATGCGGCGCATGTCCCAACTCGTGGCTTACTGTTCCGATTACGAGTTCGAGGACGTGATCGCCGAGTCCACCGGCGCGGACCGGATCGACGTGTTCGATCACGACGCGCTGGAGTGGTCCCGCCGCATCTACCGGTACACGCGCCACATCAGCGGCGCCCGCGGTGGCGCGGGGCCGTTCGCCGGCTGGCACACGACGGTGCCGCTGGAGCGCGACTACGACCTGTTCTTCCCGGTCTTCAACCAGCCGTTCGAGCTGTTCGCGCTGGCCGCGGTGCCGGACTGGCGCCGGCGCTGCCGGCGCGCCGCCTGCTTCATCAGCGAGGTGTGGCTCAACCAGTTCCCGCAATACCTGATAGAACTGCTCGCACCCTTCGATCACATCTTCCTGGGCGTGATCCATCCGGTGGAGGAAGTCGCCCGCCTGGTGAAGCGGCCGTGTGACTATCTGCCCCTGGCGGCCGACGTGCCCATGTTCGCGCCCGTGCCCCGCGCCCCACCGCGCAGCATCGCCGTGTGCAACATCGGCCGGCGCTCGCAGGTGACCCACGACGCGTTGCTGCAACTGGCGCGCGACCCTGATTTCTTCTACTACTACGACACCGTCGCGGCGAGCGGCATCGACATGAAGCAGCGGACGTTTCGTGTGCAGAACGCACGCGAGCATCGCCTCCTGCTGTCGAATCTCATGCGCCGCAGCCGTTTCTGCTTCGCGCATCGCGGTTTCGTCAACGACCCGAAATTCACGCAGGGTCGCGACGAAATCTCTTCACGCGTGTACGAAGGCGCCGCCGCCGGCGTCGTCATGCTGGGTGAGCCGCCGCGCGGTCCGGACTACGAGCGTCAGTTCGACTGGCCGGACGTGGTGGTGCCGACACCCTTCGACTGCCCGAATATCGGAGAAGTGTTGCTGCGCCTGGAAGCCGATCCCGAGCGGATCGCCGGCATCCGCCGCGCCAACGTGCATCACAGCGCGCTCCGGCATGACTGGGTTTACCGGCTGCGCACCGTGTTCGAAACCCTGGGACTCGCTCCAACCCCCGGCATGCTCGAGCGCGAGCGCCGGCTGCAGTTACTGGCCGCCGCGGCCCTCGCCCAGCTGTGACGCCCGCCGGGGGCTACGCGCCCCGAGCGACGTTGCGCCGTACCAACAGCGGCAAATTCCATAATGTGTGAACTTACGCACCGACACCGCCGGTGCGCTGCCCGCACGCTCAGCCAATGTGTAACCAGGGGATCAACAACAAAATGTCCGACGATCACGCCCGCCGCACCCTGCACTCGGGCCGCGGCCGACTGCGCCCCGCCCTATTGCAGGGATCCGCTCTCGCGCTCCTCGCGCTGGCGGCTCTCGCCAGCGCGCCGCTCAGGGCGCAGAGCGTGTTCAACCCGTACGTCAGTGCGGAGGTGGAGCACAACTCCAACCTGTTCGCGCTGCCGAGTTATTCGGCACAATTGCCGGCCGGCTACGACACGGCCGTGGCCGACACGCTGCAGAAGTACATCATCGGACTGGACAGCCACTATCAGTTCGGCCGCCAGCAGCTGGAGATCGGCCTGGAGGGCCGCCGGCTGAACTACAACAACTTCAGCAGGCTGGATCATTACGAGTCGCTGATCACGGCCGCGCTGAAGTGGCAGCTGGCAGCCATGCTGGACGGCGATCTCGACTACCGCCGCGAGCAGCGCATCGCGCCGTTCACCGAGCGCATCAGCGAGTCGCTCACCATCGAGCACGAGAGCAACGCGAAGGCGCAGGCCAACCTGCAGTTCACGCCCGACTGGCGGCTGGAGGGCATCCTCAAGTGGCGCGACTGGGAGTCGCCGCAGCCGGGCCTGGCCGACTACGGCCTGCGCGAGCACTCGGAAGGGCTGGGCCTGTTGTACACGGCCATTTCCAATCTGAGCTTCGGCGTGGTCGGGGAGTACCTGACCGGCACCTACCACGGCACCAACGAGGCACCGGACTACAATCAGACCACCGCGGGCCTGGCCGCCGAATACAAGCTCGGCGGGCGCACTTCGCTCAGCGCCACCGGTGGTTACACCAGGCGCGAGCAGCCCGGCACCAACCAGAATACCTCGGCCTTCACCGGCTCGTTTCACTACAAGCGGCAGCTCACGGGCAAGACCCGGGTCGGCCTGCAGATCGACCGCGCCGTGAATACCTACATCACCGCGGGCAACACGGAGGTGGATACCGGTGTCACGGTGAACGCACAGTGGGAAGCGACCTACAAGATCATCGTGAGCCTCGATGCCTCCCGGGTGCACAGCACTTTCCAGGCGATCAACATCCTCGACCCGACGGTCAACGGCCGAGTGGATACGACTCGCGGCGGCGGCATCGACATCGAGTACAAGGCCCTCTCCTGGCTCTCGATGCATGCCTACGACCGGTACCAGAAGCGCGACTCGAACGTCGTGCTGTACTCGTTCACCGGCAACGTGGTGGGCTTCGAGATCCGCGGCCGATTCGGCCCCGGCGTCTACTGAGGCACCGGGCCGCGCCGGACTGCCGTTCCGCCCACCTGAAGGGCTCCCTGTGGTCAGCCGGCTCCAACCCGGGGTCGGCCGGTTCCGCGCCATTCGGCCGTTCAAACCGCCCAGGACAGCGGCTTGAGCGGTTCGAAGCTCGTCGTCATCCGATAGGTGGCGCTGTTCTCCAGCGCCGCCTGGATGGCGAGCACGAGTTCGTTGTTGTGCAGGCAGTAGTCGGCCGGTAACGGCGAGGGAGCCCCGCTCGCCACGGCCGCGGCCACCTCGGCCGGCCCGCGGCAGAACTCCATCTTGTGGCCCTTGTGCGGCAGCGCCGACGGGAAGCGTGCCAGCGGGTAGCGGCGGCTCCAGGGTGGCACGATCATCCTGCGCCGGATGTTGAATGTCTTCTTCACGTGCACCGGGGCGCGATAGTCCCACGCGTCCCGGATGTACACGATGCCGCGCTCTCCGAACAGGCGAAGCGTCTGGTCCACCGGCGCGATGATGCTGCAGGTGAGGCGTGCGACGACTCCGGACCGGAAGCGGATGCAGGCCACGGAGAAGTCGGGTGACTCGCGCTCCAGAGGCACATCCGTCTGCTTGTCCGGATACAGACAGGAGGAGAAGGCTGTTACCGACACCGCCGGACCGAAGAATGCGGTCAGCCACGTAACGTAGTACCCCGCGTGCTCCAGAGTGCAGCCCACCTCGAATTCATCCTTGTAGGGCCAGGGCTGTCCCGACTCACTGACCCACTGCCGGTAGGGGCTTTTGTGGACCAGGCCGTCATCGATCTCCGCATAGACGAGCCTGACATCACCGACCACCTGCTCGCGCACGGCCTTCCACAGGGTCTGGGCGGTCTCGCCCAGCACGCTGCACGGGGCGCAAGCGAGCTGCAAGCCCTGGGCACGTGCGAGTTCATGAAGCTCGCGCGCGTGCTGGAATTTCATCGCCAGAGGCTTTTCCGAATAGACATGCTTGCCTGCCCGCAAGGCCGCGGCACTCACCTCGTAATGGCTGTCCGGGTTGGTGAGGTTGAGCACCATGCCGATCGAGGCATCTCCCAGCACGGCATCCAGCGTGGGCCGCACACAATCGATGCGGTGATGGGCGGCAAACCGCGTAACGCGTGCCGCGTCACGGTCCATCACCGCAGCCAGTTCGAGAGCCGGATAACGGTGCAGGGACTGCATGTAGTAGTCCGCTACGAATCCGCAACCGATGATGGCTATCCGCATGTCTTGGGGCTGCTCCAGTCTTCAGGTTGCCGGCGGTCCGGTGCCGGTGCCCAGGTACCAGGCGGCGGTTGCGGCGAGGCCCTGTTGCAGCGGAGTCCACGCAACCCCGAGAGCCTGCTCGGCCGCCGCGGAGCGCAAGGTGATGCTGTGGCGGCACAGCTCCAGGAGCCAGGGCCGGATGGGGGGCGGCACGCGCGCGCTTCGCCGCGATGCCACTTCCGCCACCTTGAGCAGCGGCGCGAGCACCTTCGTCTCCCATTGAAGCCGCGTGCGTGAAATCCGCTTCACCGGTGTGGCACCAAGCGCATGCGCATAAAGGCAAAAGTACTCGTTCCAGGTCGGCGGTGAGGCCATCGAGAGATTGAAGGCCTTGCCTGTCACATTCGCCGCGGACAGCGAGCGAACGACGGCACCGGCGACGTCATCGACATGCACGAGATTGCAGATACCCCGAGCTTCATCGCCCAGATCGCCAAGGCGACCGGACATCAGCAGCCGCGCTATGTAGCCGCTCCACAGCGGGCTGTCGGGGCCGTATACGATGCCCGGACGAAGTGACACGGCGTGAGCGTAGCGGGAAGCGAAGCCTTCCGCGGCGACCTTGGCAGCGCCGTATTCGTTCAGGTCTGGTCGAAGCGGCGCGGATTCGTCCATCTCACCGGTCTGTTTGCCGTAGACCGCCATGCTGCTGAGGTGAACAATCCTTGGAGGGCGGGGACATCGGGCGGCGGCCTCAAACAGCACACGTGCACTTTCGACGATGGTGTGCGGGTCGCCCGTAATGCAGTTCACGACTGCCGTGGCGTCGGCGATCCCGTTCGCCACAACCCTCGCATCGGTCGCATCGAGTGCCACCGATTCAACGCCCGGATCAGAATTCCGTGGTGCGCGACGCCCCGCTGCGACGATTCGGCCGGTGGCTTCCCGGCACAGCCGGGTCACGATCCGCCGGCCGATGAATCCACCGCCGCCGAGAACTAATACACGCGGACTCATGAGGTTGCGTGAAACTGTTAAGAGACGGTGAAGTTGTGGGAAACCGCGCCGGAAGCGCGGCTATTCTGCCACACAGGCTCGCTTCCGACCCTCCGTAAGCGGCACCGAGAGGGGTCCGATTGTGCGGTTGTGCAACGGCTCACGGAACGACGTGCGTATGCTTGCCGGGTCTCGTACAGGTAGTGTACATACTGTCTTAATGTCGACAGACGCCCGGCCATAGACCGTGGTGCGGGCAGTCATTCATAAAGCAACAGCGAGCGCGACAGTGCTCACCCGACTCTGCAGACAGCTACGCGCGTCTCGATGCGCGCGCCCGTTCCGCGTGCTCCCTGAAAGGGGCGGTGCTTTGGCGCTTCACGCGCTCATCGCCTGCCTTGCGCTGTCAGGATTGGCGTCCCCGCGTGTCGCGGATGCCCAGGGCGTACCGCCGCCGCCGGCCCATGCGCCGGCCGGGGCTCCAGCCAACACCGCCGCAGTTCCCGCGGGTCCGGCCACATCGGCGGACGAGCCTGACGACAACACGCAGCGGCTGGTGGAGCTGGGAGTCGGCGACTCGGTCGCGATCCAGGTCTACGGACAACCTGACCTCGCGGCGACGGTATACGTTTCCGACGATGGCACCATACCGGTGGGCCTGGTGGGAGCGGTTAAGGTCATCGGTCTGTCGCCGTCTGAGGCTGCGCATCGCGTCGAGGACGCCCTGCGCGATGGCAACTTCCTCGTGAACCCCCATGTCTCGATGACGGTCACCCAGTCCCGCAGTCAGCGCGTGACGGTGCTGGGCGAGGTCAAGAACCCGGGCCGCTACCAGATCGAGTCCAATACCACCATCTTCGACCTGCTGGCGCAGGCCGGCGGCACTACCCAGGCGAGCTCTGATGTGGTCTACCTGGTCCGGCGCGAGAAGGACGGCAGCACGCAGCGCTATCCGATCAACCTGAAGGGTCTGGGCGACGGCGGTCACATCCCTACCGAGACGCTTCAGGGCGGGGATTCGCTGTTCGTGCCGCATGCCGATACGTTCTCCGTGATGGGCGAGGTCAGGAACCCGAACTCCTACCCGCTCGAGCCGGGCATGACCGTCATGCAGGCGGTGGCCCGGGCGGGGGGTATCACCGACCGCGGCAGCTCGAGCCGCATCCAGATCGTGCGGCGGCTGGAGAATGATAAATTCGTGACGCTGAAGGCGGAAATGACCGACGTGGTCAAGCCAAATGACGTGATTCGCGTCAAACAGAGCATCTTTTGAGAATCCCCAACCGACTGCCCGTTCCGCTGGTGCAACAGCAGGTGGGCGCCGCCGCCGCGGCGCCAGCGCCGGCGTTGCCCACGGAGGAAGCGGCCGGCAAGGGGCTGTCGATCACCCAGATCCTGACCATCCTTCGGGCCTGGTGGAAGCAGTCGGCCATCATCGCCGTCATTGTGATCTGCGTCACAGCGGTGGTCGTGAAATACATGCCCAAGCTGTATACGGCCAGCGCCACGCTGATGATCAGCTACGAGGTCAACGACCCGCTGGGCGGCAAGGAATTCCCCCTGCAGCTGCTCGCCAGCTACATGGCCACGCAGATGGAGATCATGCTCAGCCCCGAGGTGATGTTCGGCGTGGTCGATGACCTCAAGCTCACCCAGGAGAAGGAGTTCGCCGCCGGCTACCGGCCCACCGATGGCACCTCGCTGCGCGACTGGGTCAAGGACCAGGTCACCAAGGGCGCCACCGTCACCCAGGGCAACTTCGGCAGCCAGCTGATCTACATCAAGGCCTCGGCGCGCAATCCGGTAATGGCCGCCAACATCGCCAACAGCATAGCCAACACCTACCTGAAGCAGCATCTGGAGCGGCGCACCGGTCCCGCCTCGGTGCGCGCCGGACGCTATGAGGAGCAGCTCGCGGACCTCAAGAAGCGCGTCGAGGACGCGCAGCAGAAGATCGCCGAGTTCCGTGACCGCACCGGCGTCACCGACCTCACGGCTGTGGGCAACGATGGCGAGCAGCAATTGCTCACCAGCCTCGAGGAACACTACCAGGTCGCGCAGAACGCCCGCCGCGCCGCCGAGGTGAAGCAGTCCGATTCGCACTCCTCGAGCGACCAGGTGGTCAACTCGCAGCTGGTGCAGGGCCTGCGGGCGCAGCTGTCCAAGCAGGAATCGGATCTGGCGCAGCAGCGCACCACGCTCGGAGCGATGCACCCGCGCGTGCTGGAGCTGCAGTCGCAGATCGAGGCCACCCGGCAGTCGATCCAGGATGCCATCCGGTCCTACTCCGGCAGCGCCTCGGTGGAGCTCTCCGAAGCCCGAGCCCTGGAAGAGAAGCTGCGGCGCGCCGTGGAGGAACAGCGGGCCAAGGTCGTGAAGCTGCGCAATGTCCAGGACGAGGGCACGAGCCTGCGGCTGGAACTGGATGCCGCGCAGTCGGCTTATCGCAAGGCACTGGACAGCCATGAGGAGATCGCGGCCTCGACCAAGGACTCCTACTCGGACGTGCACCTGGTGACCCAGGCGCAGCCGCCGCCGAAAGCGGACAAGCCGAACAAGATCAAGCTCATGCTGATGGGCATCCTCGCCGGCATCGGTCTGGGACTGGTGATTCCGGCCGCCTACGAGCTGCTGCTGAATCGCCGCATCCGCTGCCGCGACGACATCGAGCGCGATCTGGGAATCGATGTGCTCGTGGAACTCAACAGCATCCGGCATCAGGCGAGCCCGGCATGAACGCTGACTTCGTCGGCAAGGACGAGCTGCCACGCGCCACCACGGAGGAAACTGCGGGCGCGGGGTCCACGCTGGTCCAGGAGCGCCCCGCCCTGGCGGCGCAGGCTCCGGATACCCTGGCGGTCGCGGTCGGTCCGGTCACCATCGAGCACCCCGCACGCTCCGAGCAGGAAGCCGCCGACAGCCTGCTGGCTCAACACAAGATCACCATTTCCGACCTGCAGCGCATCTCCGAGGCGATGCAGGACCAGAACCTCACCTTCGGTGAGGCCGCCGTGCAGCTTGGTTTCGTCAGCGCCGAGGACATCGAGCGCGCCTTCGAGCTGCCGGGAGCGGTGGAATCGCTCGCGCAGAAGAACAGTCTGGTCGAGACCGTCCTGCGCAGGATGACGCCCGGTAAGGCGCTGGTGCGGCGACAGGGCGCAGCGGTCAAGCCCGGCGAGCAGATCATGCTCGTGCGCGATCCCTACAATCCCTACAGCGAGCAGATCCGGGCGCTGCGCACGGAACTGCTCCTGCGCTGTCCGCCGCGCGCTGGCGGTGCCAACATCCTGGCCCTCATGAGCGCCAATGGCGCCGAAGGCCGTTCGCAGCTTGCAGCGGAGCTGGCCATCGCGTTCGCCCAGCTTGGCGGGCGTGCACTGCTCGTGGATGCCGACTTCCGCAGCCCGCGCCAGCATCTGCTCTTCAACTGCGACAACACCGAAGGTCTCTCGCAGGCCATCGAGACCCAGCAGCCCCCCGTCCTGCACCGCGTGGAAGGTCTGCCCAGCCTGTCGCTGCTCACCAGCGGACCGGTTCCACCCAATCCGGTGGAGCTGCTCTCGGACGGACGCTTCTCCAAGTGCATGCTGCGCTGGCGCGACAAATACGAGCACATCGTGATCGATGCTCCGCCGCTCGTGCGCGGTGCCGACGGTCTGGCCATTGCGGCCATCGCCGGACATGTACTCGTCCTCACACGCACGAAGCGCACCTCGCAGAAGCAGGTACGCGAGCTGCTGCGCCGCCTGGCCAACACGCAGGCCCAGATCGTCGGCGCGGTGGTCAACAACTTCTAGCCCTCATCCCGCCTGCTCGAGGCCGGTACGCGGTCCGGACATGAAGATCAGTATCTGCATCGCCACGTATCAGCGAACCGACCGACTCCGGCAGCTGCTTGAAGACCTGACGCGCCAGCAGCTTCTGCCGGCGGATGTCATCGTGGTTGACAACGATGCGGCTGGAAGTGCGCGCCCCGTTGTCGACGAGCGGCGCAACGCCGGAGCGCCCTTTGCTCTGCATTACGACATACAGCCCGAGCGCAACATTGCTCTCACACGCAATCGTACGGTAGCCATGGCGACCGGCGATTGGATCGCCTTCATCGACGACGATGAGCGCGCGCCGGAGCCCTGGCTGCGGCAGCTCGCCGATGCCGCGACGAGGTACTCGGCCGATGGCGTTCTCGGGCCGGTCCTGCCGCAGGTGCCTGAGGAGGCGCCCGAGTGGATCCGTCGTGGCCGCTTCTACGACTTCCCGCGCATGGCCACGGGGCTCGAGGTGCCCCTGAACCGCATGCGCTTCGGCAATGTGTTGCTGCGTGCCCAGCCGGTGCATGCGCAACCCGGCCCGTTCGATCCCGATTACGGCCTGAGCACCGGGGAGGACGCCGACCTGCTGATCCGCATGGTGCGCGCAGGCTCGCGGATCATCTGGTGCGATGAGGCCGTCGTCATCGAACCGGTGGAAAAGAAGCGGCTGTCCCTGCGATGGCTGCTGCGTCGGGCGCTCAGCGGCGGACAGGAGTTCGCGCGCAAGACCGTCACGGGTCAATACGGTCCCGTCAATCTGCGTGTCCGTATCGCACTGCTTTTGCGTTGCTTGCTGCAACTGGGCGGTGCGGCCGTGCTCACCGTGCTCACCTGCCCCCTGGGTCGCCACCGGTCGGTGTATTACCTGCTCAAGGCCTGGGGTAGCCTCGGCAAGATTTCGGTGTTCTGGGGCTGGCGCATCCGCGAGTACGCGTGACGGCTTCCACTGTCATCATCGATGGGGCACTGGCCGTGGCCGCGGTGCCAGCCGTGCTCGCGTGCGGCTATATCCTGTTGCTGACCCTGCTCTCGTGGCGACTGCCCGCGCCACCGAAGTCAGCACGCGAGATCCGATTTGACGTGGTCGTCCCGGCTCACGATGAGGCGGCGGTCATCGAGCGCACCGTGGCAAGCCTGCTGGCGCTGGACTGGCCGAAGGATGGTTTTCGGATTCTGGTGGTCGCGGACAATTGCACTGATCAAACGGCAGCGCTCGCGCGCGCCGCGGGGGCGACGGTCCTGGAGCGCCAGGACACGACACGCCGGGGTAAGGGATACGCCCTCGAGTTCGCGTTCGAGCGCAGTCGAGCCGATGGCTTCGCACAGGCGCTGGTCATCGTGGACGCCGACACCGAAGCCAGCCCGAATCTGCTGGAGGCGATGGCGTATCGGATAGAGCGTGGCGAAGAGGCCATCCAGGCCGACTACGGCGTCCTCAATCCTCTGGCCGCCTGGCGCACCCGGCTCATGACCATCGCCATTACCGCCTTTCACGTGGTGCGCTCGCGCGCCCGCGAACGGCTCGGTGTCTCCTGCGGCATGCGCGGCAACGGCTGGTGCGTCACTCATGAACTGCTGCGGCGGGTCCCCTACCAGGCCTACTCGCTCGCCGAGGATCTCGAATTCGGCATCACGCTCGGTCTGGCGGGCTGCCGCATCGCCTACGTGGACGAAGCACACGTCTACGGCGAGATGGTGTCGCGCGAAGCCGCCGCCCGCAAACAGCGCGAACGCTGGGAGCGTGGTCGCGCCGAACTCGTTCGGACGATGACTCTGCCTCTGCTGCGAGCAGCACTGGCACGCCGCAGCGCCGTGTGTCTCGACCTCGCACTCGATCTGCTGGTTCCTCCTCTGTCCTATGTCGCGCTCAATGTCGTGCTGTTGCTCGTGGCCGCGGCGGCCGCGACGTGGTGGAACCCGGCCCAGATCCGCTGGCTGTGGCTGGCCGCGGGCTGCGCAGCGGCGCTGTGGCTGCATGCCCTGCGCGGCTGGCAACTCAGCGGCATCGGCCTGCGGGGCCTCATCGACCTGGCACGCGTGCCGTTCTTCCTTCTGTGGAAGCTGCGGGTGATGCTGTCCCGGCGCACCACGCAGGGATGGGTCCGCACGGAACGCGAGAAGACCTGATGTACGGCTCGACCCGCGCCAGATTCGTGCGCATGTTCGGCAGCGCCGTCGCCATCCAGGCGCTGCTCTCGGCGACCAACTTCTTCATCGGCATCGTGCTGATCCGCCATACCGCGGACCTGCAGTATGGCTATTACGTGCTGATCACGAACGCCATGCTGCTCATTTCAGGGCTGCAGTCGGCATTCGTGCAGCCACCCCTGGTGCTGCGCATGACCACGCTGGATCCGGCCGGCCGCGCCACATTGGTGGGAGGTCTCTATCACGGACAGCGAATCCTCCTGCGCCGGGCGGCGGCGGCGCTTTCCGGAGTGACCCTGTTGCTGTGGCTGTTCCACGTAATAGAGCCCGAGCAGGTGTTTCTCAACTTCGCGGCGATCATCGCGCTGGTGTGCATTCTCTACAAGGAATCGTTCCGGATGGTGCTGCTGGCCCATCGCAGGTCATACGACGTGCTGAAAGCCGATGGGTGTTACGTCCTGATCGTGGTCGTCACCGTTCCCCTCGCGACGCTGACGCCGATGCCGGCTGCCTTTGCGGTTTTGTTGATTGCGGCCGCGACATGCGTATCCGGCGTAATGATGTCGCGATTCCTGTGGCGATTCGAACCCTGGGATCGAAAGTCCCGGCAACCCGTCCTGACGGAGCTGGCCCCGATGGGAGGCTGGTCCGCGGCAGGCTCGGCGACCCACTGGGCATTCAGTCAGGGCTACAGCTACGTGGTCGCCGCGGTGCTGGACGTTCCCTCCGTCGCCGCACTCGCCGCCATCCGCCTGCTGATGATGCCCATCAACCTGCTCTCATCCGGCATCACATCGCTCATGATGCCCACGGCATCTGCATGGCTGCAGCAGCACGGAGCCGTTGCCCTGTTCCGCCGGCTGTGGGCCATCGCGGCCGGACTCGCGGCGCTCGCGTTGTGTTACTTCGGCGCCCTGTGGTTCACACGCGATGCGCTGTTCGCGCATCTGATCCGCAAGAGCTTCGCGCATCGCGATGGGCTGATGCTGGCCTGGTTCAGCGTCTTCCTGGTCATGATCTTCCGCGATCAGCTGTTGTATGTGCTGGGGGCGACCGGGCGATTCCGCTCGCTCACCTCGATCACGCTGGCATCGGCCCTGATTTCCCTCGGCACCGGCTACGTGGCCATCCTGCATCTGGGCGTGCTGGGCGCCCCGCTGGGAGTGTTGATCGGCGAACTGGTCAATCTCGCGGGAATCATCGTGCTGTCACGGCGCTGCATCAACCTTGCTCCGGCGGCGCAGGCCGCCCCATAAGGGGGCTCGCCGGCAGCCGCCGGGGCGCTCGCCGGGACGGTGTGAGCAGGGTCACTAAACGAACCGCGCCAGGCGAGAGCGCGGCGGCATTATGCAATACTGAAACTCGCGTGGCGGCGCGCCCGCGGTTGAATCACGAGAGAGCCAGTGGCCGAGATCCGAAGTTTGACCGGTCTGCGCGGCGTCGCGGCGCTGACGGTCTTCTTTGCTCACACGCTCGAGACGCTGCGTGAGCAGGGCTTCGCCCTCTACCCTCCCGTGATCGTCGAACGGCTGTTCCTGAGCGGCGGCCGCCAGGTCGACATCTTCTTCGTGCTGAGCGGGTTCATTCTCGCGGCCACCTACAGGAGCTGGTTCGATTCGCGCATCGAGCCGGCCGCCTACTGGAAATTCCTGCAGCGCCGCTTCGCACGCATCTACCCGCTGCACGCGGCCATCCTCATCGGCACGATTGCCCTGGTGGCGGGCGCGAAGCTGACACAGGCGCCGACGCGCTTCGGACTCGACCGGTTCGAATTCAGCACCCTGCCGCAACACTTCCTGCTGATCCATGCCTGGAACCTGTTCGGCGAGGGCGAGGGTCAGTGGAATCCGCCCTCCTGGTCCATCAGCGTGGAGGCGCTCGCCTACCTGCTGTTCCCGCTGATGCTGATCGCGAGCCGCGGCTGGCGCGAGCACCGGCCGTGGCTGCTGCTCGGTCTGACGGTCCTCGCGGGCGCGGCAATCAACTCACAGATGCACTGGGGCATCTACGGGATCGCCGCCCTCGGCCGCGGGCTGACGGAATTCGCCCTGGGCTGCGCCGTCGCCAACCTCGTGGACAGCCGCGCAGCGCACTGGCTCCAGTCCACCGCGGGAAGCCTCGTGGCCGCGGCCGTGGTCGTCATCGGATTCGCGCTGACTCCCGACACGAGCTTCGTCATCGGTCTGGTGACCGCGCCCCTGCTGCTCACCCTGCTCGCCGCCAATCCGGTCAGCCGCGCGATCGGCTCGCCCGTCGTGTACTTCCTGGGCGAGATCTCCTACTCCGTGTACCTGGGTCATTTCATCCTGAGCTCGATGTTCTATCGCCTCATCAGCGTCGCCTGGATGAAACTGAACTGGTGGCATGCCGCCATCGGGATCGTCGGCATCACCGTCTTCGTGCTCGCCATCTCGACCCTGACCTACTACACCATCGAGCGTCCGGCACGCGACTATCTCAGCGGCCGTCGCAGGAAGCGATCGGGCGGCAATTCGGTCACCGCCGGCGTCGGCACGAGTTCGGGCTGATGGCTCCGAACGCTACCTCGTTGGCCCCGAGCGGCAGTGGCGCGGGCCGCGGCACGCCGGCCAACAGCGTCCCGGGGAGTTCGACTTCCGCGGTCATTGGCGTGCAGTACCTGCGCGGCGTCGCGGCCCTGATGGTCGCGTACTTCCATCTCGCGGGGCAGCACCCGACCTACACGGCCTTCTTCAAGCAACACCTGATGGGTTTCGACACGCTCAGTTCGGGCGTGGACGTGTTCTTCGTGATCAGCGGCTTCATCATTCTGGTTTCCAGCCGCAACCTGCGTCCCGGCGGCTTCCTGCTGCGACGGCTGATGCGGATCGCGCCGCTGTACTGGATCCTGACGCTGGTGGCGGCCGCCACGGCGCTACTGGCGCCGAGCCTGTTCCGCACCACAGTGGTCAGCCCCGAGTACCTGCTGAAGAGCCTGCTGTTCATCCCGTACGC
The DNA here is from genome assembly GCA_035542375.1 of Steroidobacteraceae bacterium. Classification (GTDB taxonomy): domain Bacteria; phylum Pseudomonadota; class Gammaproteobacteria; order Steroidobacterales; family Steroidobacteraceae; genus 13-2-20CM-66-19. The sequence goes on from DATKLO010000086.1 coordinate 37,849, forward strand.
CAATCCCGGCCAGCATGGCGATCTGGTACCCCTGATCGTGCCGGGCTGGTCGCTGAACTTCGAGATGTTCTTCTACCTGCTGTTCGCCGTGCTGCTGCTGTGGCCGCTGCGGCTGCGCCTCGCCATCAGCGGCGCGGTGTTCCTGGTGCTGCTGGCCGCAGCCGCCGGGCTGCACTCGCTCGGGCGCTGGCGCGAGCTCGCCTTCTTCGGCGACTTCAAGCTCTTCGAGTTCTGGATGGGCATGATCATCGCGCAGCTGTATCTCGGGCGACGGGTGCATCTGCCCTGGTGGTCATGCGTCGCCATCACGGTGCTCGGCTTTGCCGCGCTGGTGCTGGGAGTACCGCTAGGCCTGCTGCCGGCAGGCAGCTGGCAGGAAGCCGTGTTCCTGCATATCGTCCCGTCGGCGCTGATCGTGTTCGGCGCGGTTGCCGCGGAACAGAGCCGACCCATGCCGCGACTGCCGTTCCTGTTGCTGCTGGGTGATGCCTCCTATTCCCTCTACCTCACACACATCTTCTCGCTCGGCGTGGCGCGCGCGCTCTGGTCGAAGTTCGGGCTGGAAGCCGTCACCGCAGCGCACGTGCTGTCGTTCGCGGTGTTCTCGATGGCCGTGGTGATCCTGGCGGCGATCGCGGTGTATCGGTGGGTCGAGCAACCCATGCTCGAGCGACTGCACCGACTGCTCAAACGTCCCGGCAGGACACCCGTCTCGCTGGCTGCCGCGGGCAAAGCCGACGCCGGCTGAGTGTCTACTGGGTCATCCGGTCCAGGACCGGTACCCGTCTGAGGATCAACTGTTTGGTCAGGATGGGACCGAACACACCCGCGAGCATCAGCAAGGGTGCGAACAAGAGGAA
>DATKLO010000087.1:0-41422 GCA_035542375.1 Steroidobacteraceae bacterium
AGCGAGGCGAGCGAGGTGGGCGAGGTGGACGAGGTGGACGAGGTGGGCGCAGGGCGCTGCGTGGCCGCCCTTGCGTTGATCGCAGCATGCAGCCTGGCAAATGGCGCGGTGGCCGATGAGGCCAACGGCGTGACGGGCAAGGAGACGTGGCGGGAGACGACACGGGAGGCCGGGCAGCGCTGGGCGGTACCGGATTTCTTCAGCAGGGAGCGCGCTGAATCGATTCCGCGTCAATGGGCCACGCGGCTGACGGGCTACATAGCTGCGCGTGACGGCACCGCACTGCGCTTCAGCCTGTTGCTTCCCAGAGGGAAAGGCCCATTCCCGGTGATCGTGAACTACAGCGGTTACGATCCTGGCTCAATCGGCGGGTATTCGTACGTCCATGACAACACCGCGATGTCCACGGATGTGGATGCGTCACTGCTCGATCACGGATATGCAGTAATCGGAGTGAACGCGCGCGGTACCGGTTGCTCCGAGGGCATCTTCGATTTCCTCGCTCCTTCCTACGGCACGGATGGAGCCGATGTCGTCGAGTGGGTTGCGGCGCAACCCTGGGCAACCGGCGCCGTGGGCATGGCGAACTGGTCCTGGGCCGGAATGTCGCAGGTGGCCACCGCGAGTGAACGGCCCCCACACTTGAAGGCTATCGCTCCGGGCATGGCGTTGACCGATCCCCGACTGGACAGTTGGGCGATAGGGGGTGTGCCGTCGCAGGGGTTTGTGACGGGATGGTGGATGTTCCTGCATTCCCGCTGGCTGGCGGTGCGCAGATCCGCGGAGGATGAGCATGACGAGCGCTGTCTCAGGCAAGTCGAGCGGAATTTCCAGACCGGGCAATCGCCGGCCGTGAATCTCCCGAGCCAGCTCCTGCGTCATCCTCTGCGGGACGAGTGGCTGGAGGATCGAACGATCCTCGACAAGGCCGGCCGCATAGACGTACCCGTGTTGTCGATGGAATCCTTCCAGGATGAGGCGACGACCGCGCGTGCCGGGTATTACCAGGAACGCGTGGATCCCGACAGACTGTGGTACATCCAGACCAACGGCGATCATGACTTGTACGAGTCGCTGCAGTACCGCCCGGCTCTGCTGGCGTTCTTCGACCGCTTCGTGAAGGGACTGGACAATGGTTTCGAGTTCCGGCCGCATGTGGAGATCTGGCAGGAGACCACTTCGGTGGCGGGTGCCCATCGGCAGCAGAAGGACCGGGAGGCGAAGGCCACGTGGATCGTGCAGCGCGCGCGGTATCCCGTGCAGGTCGAACTGCTGCGCCTGAGGATCAGGGGCGGCAAGCGGCTCTCAATGTCACCCGACTCATCGGGGCCGGGGTCCGCGCAGCCGGATTCGTACCGCTATCCTGTCGAAGGGCCGGCCGTGAACGTCAATCCGGAAGAGGGCGCGTGGGGTGAGCTCCTGCCGGATTGGAAGGCCGGCTCGCTGACCTATACCACCGGGCCGCTGCAGAGCGACCTGGTGATTTACGGGCCCGCCAGCGCGGATCTGTGGGTTTCCAGCACGGCCGGAGATACGGATCTGCAAGTAACGCTGACTGAGGTACGGCCGGATGGTCAGGAGCGATTCGTTCAGCGCGGCTGGCTGCGAATGTCATCACGCGCCCAGGATCCGCGTTTCTCCACGCCGTCACGCCCCTGGCCGTGCGATTGGCCGGCCTGCATCCTGGCGCTCACACCGGGTGTGCCGGCACTCGGACGGGTGGAACTGACCAAAGTCTCGTACGCCTTCCGCACCAATTCGCGTATCCGAATCTGGATCGATGCGCCGAGCGCGACCGGCGAGAACACGTTCGACCATTCCTCGCTCCGTTCGATCAACAGCATCTGGCACGACGATGCGCATCCGTCACAGTTGGTTCTCGGTATCCTGAGGGGCGAGAAGGTTCCGCCGGATGCCATGCCGTGCGGAGCGGTTCTCATGCAGCCTTGCCGCCGGGACCCGATGGCACAATAGAACCATCGCGTTCTGTCTCAACGAGCCGTACGCGCAGGAATTGCGCAACGAAGGAGAGGCCGGATGAAGCCAATGATGACCGCATGCCGCATGAACCTGGCGCTGACCAGCGCTGCCATGGTGCTGGGTCTGGCTTGCATTGCGAGTATCGGGCAGGCGGCGGATGAGAGCTGGCCGATGCTCGAGAGGGATGCGCCAAAGCTCGAGCTTGTACTGCAACTCGTCGTGACCTGCACTGGCCCCGAGCGTGTCGGTGGCTCTGAAGACAGCAAGGACGGCAAGCGCACCGAGATCTGGCCCATCGTCGGCGGGCGATTTCAGGGCAAGGGGATTCGCGGTTCGGTCGTTGCCGGTGGCGGGGATTTCCCGGTGGTGCGTCCGGATGGCGTGGAGGTCGTGGACGCGTTGTATCGACTGCGCACCGACGATGGAGTGACCATCATCATTCACAACAAGGGACTCGGCTATCCGAGTAGCAACCCGGACGATTGGCACTACAGGTTGTTTCCCGAGTTCATTGCACCGAAGGGCAAGTACGCCTGGCTCAACAGCAGTCTCTTTCTGGCCACGCTGTCCGAAGTACCTGACGGCATGCGGCTCGCCAGGGGCCCGAAGGAAAACGACCGCCTGATCCAGATCTACCGCGTTCTGTAGTTCAACTGGCTGGCCTGGCCTGCGTCAAATCCGGCAGATGGCGGGCAGGCGCCCCGGGGTGGTTTGCCTTCACGCCCGACCTCACGAATAATCGCGCGGCCCTGATTGCAGGCCGAATGAACCCACGGGAGCTCATCTTGAAGACACTCGTATCCAGTCTGTGCCTGCTCGGCCTGGTCTGTTCCGCGGCCGCCTGGGCGGATTCCCATCCGAAGCCGGTCAAGGTCACCGCGGCTGAAGCGGCGGGCCCGGTCTTCGAGCGCAAGGATGCGGTGAAGGAGAACGGCAAGGACGGGCCCACCACGGATGTCACGATGCTGCAGTCGGCGGACAGGAAGATGAGCGCCGGACTGTACAAGGCGGGCCCGAGCGATACGCCGATCGATGCCTACCCGGAAGACGAGTTCTGCTACTTCCTGTCGGGCAGCGTGAAACTCACTTCCGCCGACGGTACGGTTCTGGAAATCAGGGCGGGCGAGGCCGTCGCGATTCCCAAGGGCTGGAAGGGACGCTGGACCACGACCGGTTACACCAAGTACTACGTGGTCTACGACTCCGGCAAGACGCAGGGAAAGTAACTGCGAGGCAGTGCAGTGAACGACGGCGACCGCGTTCTCGGGATGCATCGGGAGATCTCCCGGCGTGACTTCATCAACGGTGTTGCCCTGACCGCGGGATCGCTCGCGCTGCCGTTCTCCGCTCTGGCGCAAGCGGATGCCGGCACCTCGATCGAGCACTACCCGCCATCCCGGCTGGGCCTGCGCGGCTCGCACCCCGGGTCGTTCGAGGCCGCGCACCGGTTGCGCGACCAGCACCTGATCGATACTTCGAGCGCCGCGCGCACCGGCGAGACCTATGATCTGGTGGTGGTCGGCGCGGGACTGAGCGGACTGGCGGCCGCGCACTTCTTTCTGAAGAACGCCGGCAGCAGGGCCTCGGTCCTGCTACTGGACAATCACGACGACTTCGGCGGCCACGCCAAGCGCAATGAACTGCACGTTGATGGTCGGACGGTAGTCCTCAACGGCGGCACGCTCGAGATCGAATCACCCGAGCGTTACAACCGCTGGGCGCAGCAGGTCCTCAATGACATCGGCGTGGACCTGGACCGCTACACCACGGAGAACGCCGAGATCTCACGACTCTATGAGTTGCTCGGCATGCGCAGCGGGCATTTCTTCGACCGCCAGACCTTCGGTCGCGACAAGCTGGTCGTGGCCGCTGCGGGAGGCGCGCAGGGCGAAAGTCCATACAGTGCGGATTACGTGCGCAACATGCCGATCAAGGCGCGGGCCCGTGCGGATCTGCTGCGGCTGTTCGATCCGCGCCAGCCGGACTATCTGCCCGGCTTGAGTACTGCCCAGAAGAAGGAGCGGCTGGCGCGCATGAGTTATCGCGACTACCTCCTGGAGGTGGCGAAGGTCGACCCGCAAGCCTACTGGTTCTTCTCGGGACTGGGCCGTGACGTGTTCTGCGTGGGGGCTGACGCCGTTCCGGCGTTGTTTGCCTGGCAGATGCTGGGCAATCGCGGCGGTGGTTTCGACGGACTGGGTCTCGACCCTTCCGCGGACGGACTGCTGGCCGATCTGCCGGGCGGCCAGCATGGCCGCCAGAAGGAGGGGGAGCGCACCGTTCACTTCCCCGATGGCAATGCCACACTGGCGCGCCTGCTGGTGCGCAAACTGATACCGGCCGCGATCCCGGGCCGGACCCAGGAGGACATCGGTGCAGCGCAGGTTGACTACTCCGCTCTGGACCGCGCCGGCAACGCCACGCGGATCCGGCTCAGCAGCACCGTCCTGAACGTGCGTCATGACGGTGATCCCGGCGCCGCGCGCGAGGTCATCGTCAACTATGATTCCGCGGGCAAACTGTACGAGGTCCGTGGTCGCGCCTGCATCATGGCGTGCTGGAACATGTTCATTCCGTATCTTGCGCCGGAGTTGCCGCAAGCCCAGAAGGAGGCGCTCGCGTACAACGTCAAGGGACCGATCGTTTACACGAACGTCTTCCTCCGTAACTGGCGGGCATTCCACAAGCTTGGTGTTCACGACGTAAGTTGTCCGACCATGTACCACGATACGGTCTCACTGGCGGAGCCCTGCGACCTGGGAGACCTGCGGCATCCGCGGACTCCGGATGAGCCCATTGCCATCCGCATGATGCGCACACCCGGATCACCCGGCCTGCCGCGCAAGGATCAGCATCGCATCGGCCGCAACGAACTGCTCAACACACCCTTCGAGACGTTCGAGCGCAACATCCGCGATCAGCTGGTTCGCATGTTCGGCGCGGGCGGATTCGATCCGGCGCGCGACATTCTCGGCATCGCGGTGAACCGCTGGCCGCACGGATATTCCTACACGTACAACAGTCTCTACGATCCGATCGAGTGGGTATTCACCGAATCGGACAGCCGGCCTTGCGTCCGCGCCCGCCAGCCGTTCGGACTGGTCTCGATCGCGAACGCCGATGCTGCCGCCAGCCCGCACACGGACGCGGCATTTCTCGAGGCACACAGGGCGGTGGAAGAGGTGCTCGAACGGCGCACCTACCCATTCGTCATCAAGGGTGCCGCGACCTGATCGATGGCTGCCGCGAGTCAGGCGGCCGGGCGCTGGCCGGACGGAGCGAGGAGGCTCGACTTGAGCAGCGGCGTCACCACCTGCTCCAGGCGCTCGGCCGTCCACACCGGCTTCCTGAGTTTCCAGCCGTCCTCGACCAGGCGGCCGCCGCGATCGATGGTGAAGTTGACGGGCAGGCGCCAGATGCGGCCGTAACCCGGCGCGCTGGAGTTGGCCAGCAGGCCCACCGGGAAGCTCAGCGTCGCAGCGATTTTCCGCACCAGCGGCAGCTCGTCCGCCGTGTCGAGGCTGAACCCGAGCACGCGCAGACCCTCGTTGGCGTGGTCCTTCGCGTAGCGTGAGAGGAGCGGAAGCTCCTCATGACACGGCGCGCACCACGTGGCCCAGAAAGTCAGGATGACCACCTGGCCAGCGAGATCGCGCGAAGCGATTCGCTCACCGTCGAGCGTGACCAGGGTCGCCGCCGGGGCCATCTCGCCGACGCGCAGGTCATTGGCCTGTGCACGGCCTGGGCGCAGGCAGTCCCCGGCGAGCAGGGACAGGAGCCCGCCCTTCAGCACGCTCCGTCGCGACAGCAGGTTCGTCGACACGATGACTCCGGACCCGGCGCGCGGCGGCGCGCCGGGCTCGGGACGCATGCCGTGACGAGCTTCAGGTGTAAGGCGATGGCGCATCACAATGCATAACTCACTCCAACACTGGCCGTGTAGCGCGGAAAGAGCTGGTATCCATACAGGTTACTGTAGACAGGCACCTGCACGAAACCAAACACGTGCAGCTTCGACACCACCTGGACTGTCAGTCCGGGGCTGATGTAGGCGACATTGCCCGCGGTGCTCTCGATGTCGGCGAGCGCGCCCTGGTCGCGTGACTTGCGCAGCAGATTGATCTGCAGCTGGGGAACCCAGCGCGGGTCGCGCTCATACCGCAGCCCGAAGCTCAGCGTGGTCGAGTTGCCGGGCCGGTAGTCATTGCCGGGCTCGTCCAGGTGGTGCCTGACGGCACTCTGGAATTGCCCGTTCGCGAAGAAGTCGAAGTCCTGGCTGATGGCCTGGTAATAGTAGGCACCGACGATGATGTCCGTGCTGCCCGTACCGGGCTGCAGGCTGGCATCGAGCGGTTCGCCCTTCGCGGGCCCTCCGTTGAAATCCACGGCGGTGCCGTAATGTCCCGTGGGCAGTTTCAGGCCGAGCTGTACGCCGAGATTGTGCGTCGGGAGAAATCCCTGGTACGCGCCGACCAGGCGCACGTCGCCCAGACTGGAGCTGCGGGAGCTGCTCAGATCGGGCAGGGGCTCGGTGCTGTCGAACTCACCATAGGTCGAATGCGTTCGAACCACGTAAGGAACGAACAGCGACACGTTCCATGACGGCGACGGGGCGTAGTTCAGACCTGCGGTGATGTAGCGGTTGAGCGTTTCGCGTTCCAGCTCATTGCCGTCCGGAACGTCAGAAACTTCGCGGGTGCCGCTTCGCAGCTCGTCCTGGTGGATGTAGTCGTATTCAAGACTGAGTCGCCAGCCGGTCTGGGCCGAATAGCCCATCGCGGCATCCGAGCTCAGCGTGCAGCCGCAGCTCGCGCAGGCTTCGGCGGACTCGGGTCCAAGCAGGGCCGCCGGCACCGCAAGAGCGCCTGGCAGGGTCAACAGGATCGGTCTGGCACGTCCGGCCAGTTTGCGTAACCAACGTTTGAGGCGTGGCGCGATGCGACCACGGCGCGAATGAATGGGCATGGATCTCTCACCTGATCTGAAACACGGGAAACGGGAGCGCGACCCGCGGACGGCCGCCAAGGGCAGCCGCCCCACAGGAGCGCGTTGATCCGGATCAGGCGAGGGTGGGTGGGCCGCGAGGCGACTGCTCGCGCGAAGGTCCGAACTGACTGTGGGTCTGTGAGAAATCAACGGGCAGGAGGCGCGTGGCCGAGGCCTGCAGGGGAGGTAGTGCCGGCAGCGCGGGCAGTGGCGCGGGACCTGCGCTCTGGGCGTAGGGGCAGGTCGGATCGGGGTGGGAGTGGTGATGGCCCGAATGTCCCGCGTACTCCGGATGTCCAGCCGCATCGTGATGATGCGCGGCGCCATCCCCGGCCATGACATGGCCATGCATGGCGTGCTGCACACCAAACGAATGCAGGGCGGCTGCCGCGTCCGCGTCGCACAGGACGACATCCAGACCGCCGTCCACCGGAGCGAGCATGAACCCCGCGGGAACCAGCGCCCGCAGGCACAGCACGGCGAGTACCCAGGGCGCCGCCCAGTGGCGGATACCCCCGTGTCGCAAGTGCAATGCGCGTGGATTCATCACGGTCACAAGATGCCCTAAGCCTGCGCCAGACGCCACCCCGGGGGCGCGCTCATGGAACCCAGACTGCCCGGGACAGGACTCACCGGTAGGGTCAGGGTATGCCCGCGGGTATACTGACGTCATGAAAGTGAAACTCCGGACATCCCATGGCTAATGTCTACCCCTTCGCCGGCAAGGGGGCAGGTACGGCCGGCCTGAACTCCGTCGAGGAGCTTCTGGAGGAGCTGCGGGCCGGCCGCATGGTCGTCGTGATGGACGACGAGGACCGCGAGAACGAGGGCGATCTGCTGATGCCCGCCAGCCTGGTGCGAGCCGAGGACATCAATTTCATGGCCCGCTACGGGCGCGGCCTGATTTGCCTGACCCTCACCCGCGAGCGCTGCCGGCAGCTGCGCCTGCCCCTGATGGTCAGCGAGACAGACCGGGACCGGCGGACCAATTTCACGGTGTCGATCGAGGCGGCACAGGGCGTGACCACAGGCATATCCGCATACGACCGCGCCCACACAGTGCGCACTGCCGTCGAGCCGAACGCCCGCCCCGAGGACCTGCGCCAGCCCGGACACATCTTTCCCATCATGGCCCAGCCCGGCGGCGTACTGACGCGCGCCGGTCACACGGAGGCCGGTTGCGACCTGGCCCGGCTGGCCGGTTTTGAACCCGCCGCCGTGATCGTGGAGATCATGAACGACGACGGCACCATGGCACGTCGCCCGGATCTCGAGGCATTCGCGCGCGCACACAACCTGAAGATCGGCACCATCGCCGACCTGATCCGCTACCGGCTGCGCAACGAACGCTCCGTGGAGCGAATCTCCGAGCAGCCCGTGCAGACCGAGTTCGGCGAGTTCCGGCTGTTCCTTTACGAGGACCATGTTCACCGCGATGTGCACCTCGCGATGACGCACGGACCGATCACGGATTCCAGCGTTCCTCTCGTGCGCGTCCACATCGCCGACACCCTGCGCGACCTGTTGGGAGTCAGGGGACCCACTCGCGCCTGGACGCTGCGGGCCGCGATGCAACGCATTGCCCAGTCGGGCAGCGGTGTCATCGTCATCCTGCGGGAGGACGAATCGCCGCGCGAACTCCTGGAGTCCGTTCAGGCTCTGGGTGGTGACGGTGCAACCGCCGGCGCGGTCGCGACCGCTGCCCCCTGGGAGTCCGGCGCAGGCGGCAGCGTGTTGCGCACCTACGGTGTTGGTGCGCAGATCCTCAAGGATCTGGGCGTGCGACGCATGCGGGTCCTGTCCGCCCCGAAGCAGATGCACGGTATTTCGGCGTTCGATCTGGAGATCGAGAGCTATGTGGGCGAAGACGGTTGAGCCGCTGAATCATGTCCTCTCCCCGCACAATCGAAGGCGAACTCCTCGCCCGCGGCCGCAAGGTGGCGATCGCCGCGGCGCGCTTTAACGACTTCATCGTTTCGAGTCTGCTGCAAGGTGCCACCGCTGCCTGGCTGGAGCGTGGTGGCGCCGCCGAAGATCTGATCATTGCGCGAGTGCCGGGGGCCTTCGAGCTTCCCGTGGTGGCGCGCAAGCTGGCGTTGAGTGGCCACTACGATGCCGTGATCGCATTGGGCTGCGTGATCCGCGGTGACACGCCACACTTCGAATATGTCGCTGGAGAATGCGCGCGCGGTCTGCAGCTGGTGAGTCTGGAGACCGGGTTGCCCATCATCTTCGGCGTGCTGACGGTCGAGACCGTCGAACAGGCACTTGAAAGGGCTGCAACGAGCGCCGGCAACAAGGGTGGCGAATCCATGGAGACGGCGCTGGAGATGGCGTCGTTGATGGCGCAACTGTGAGCGACAAGACGGCACGCGCCAGGAAGTCACCCGGTTCCGCGGCCCGGGCGGCACACCAGTTCGCGGCGACCCGCTCGGTCGCGCGCAAGCTGGCGCTGCAGGCTCTGTACCGCTGGCAGCTCAACGACGGTCCCTGGCAGGATCTCGTGCAGGAGTTCCGGGACGCCGAGGACATGGAGAAGGCCGACCGGGAGTACTTCCGCGAGCTGGTCGAGGGAGTGTGGGGCGCGCGCGAGTCGCTCGATGCTCGCCTGACCGGCCTCATGGACCGCAAACCCGAGCTGCTGGATCCGATCGAACATGCGGTGTTGCTGATCGGCCTGTTCGAGCTCACGGCGCGGCCGGAGGTGCCTTTCCGCGTCGCCATCAATGAAGCCGTCGGACTTGCCAAACGCTTCGGCGCAACCGACGGCCACAAATTCGTCAACGCAGTACTGGACCGCGCGGCCCGCGAACTGCGTCCCAACGAGCACTGACGTGCCGTTGTCGGAGTTCGCGCTGATCGAGCGCTACTTCCGCAAGGCCGGGGCCATGCGTGCGGATGTGCGGCTCGGTGTCGGTGACGATGCAGCTCTGCTGGAGTGCCCGGCGGGATCGGATCTGGTCGCGGCGATCGATACGCTCGTCGCGGGCGTGCACTTCCCGCATGACTCTCCACCTGCCTCCATCGGACATCGCGCGCTCGCCGTCAACCTGAGCGATCTGGCCGCCATGGGTGCTCGGCCGGCGTGGGCTCTGCTGGCGCTGACGCTTCCCAGGATCGAGGAAGCGTGGCTCGAGGAGTTTTCCGAGGGACTGGCCGCATTGGCGCGCGCGCACGATGTCGCGCTGGTCGGTGGCGATACCACTTCCGGTCCCTTGACGGTGACGATCCAGGTGCTCGGCCATACCTCCAGGTCCAGCGCCATCCTGCGTTCGGGCGGTAAACCCGGCGACATGCTGTTCGTCTCGGGCACACCCGGAGATGCTGCTGCCGGTTTGGCCGTGGAGCAGGGCAAGCTGAAGGCTTCCGGGGCAGCGCAGGGTTACTTGCGCGAGCGGTTCCTGTATCCCTCGCCGAGAATCGCCCTTGGCAGCAGCCTGCGCGGTTACGCGAGTGCCTGTATCGACGTGTCCGACGGCCTGCTGGGAGATGCGGGCAAGCTGGCGCACGCGAGCGGTTGTGGCGCTGAGATTGCGCTGGCAGATCTGCCCGTCTCCGAGCAACTCGTCAGTGCTGTTGGCGAGGAGCGTGCCCGGGAGCTCGCGCTCACCGGCGGCGATGATTACGAGTTGTGCTTCAGCGTGCCGGCGAACGAGGTCCCTCGCTTGCGACATAATCTGCCTCCGGAGCGCTGGGGTTATCGCAGCATAGGCGTGCTGCGTGAGTCTGCCGGTACCGTGGTGACGCGCGGCGGGAACGTGATTGAGTTCTCGCATTCGGGGTACCATCACTTCGCTACCTGAGCGCTGCGCGAACCGACATCGTGGTGAGTCCGTGGTGCCCGGGACCCTGAGTGCTGGATCACAGTGGCCTCGAGGCCCGGCAACGTATCCTGTCCTGGTCCCTTGCTTCAGCGCGAATCCATGTCATCCACGCTCTCCAAGTCATCCCCTTCTCCCAGGACGGCCCCGGGGCGCAAGATCCCCGAAAAGATCGGCAAGTACGTGGTCATCAAGGAAGTGGGCCGCGGCAGCACGGGTATCGTCTACCTGTCGCACGATGGTTATTACGGACGTGACGTCGCGATCAAGGTCTACAACAGCGAGACCAGCGGCGACGAAGAGCGGGCACGCATCGCGCGCAAGATGTTTCTCTCCGAAGCGCACCTGGTCGGCATGCTGCAGCATCCGCACATCCTGCCCATCTACGACGCGGGTGAGGAGAACGGCCAGTGCTACATCGTGACCGAGCACGTGCACGGCGCCCGGACACTGGCCGCCTACTGCCGGCCTGACAACCTGCTGCGCATCGACGATACCGTGGAGATCATTTTCAAATGCGCGAAGGCATTGCACTACGCGCATTCGCGCGGTGTGATCCATCGCGACATCAAGCCGTCGAACATCATGCTGACGCAGGACAGCGATGTCCGCATCATCGACTTCGGCATCGCGCTGGTGTCGGATTCCGACATTTCGCGCATCGAAGGCATCGCCGGCAGTCCCTCCTACATGTCACCCGAGCAGGTGCAGAGTCTCGAGCTCACCAACCGCTCGGACCTGTATTCCCTCGGCGCCGTCATGTACGAGCTGCTGACCGGCTCGCGTCCTTTCCGCGCCGGCAACCTGCAGAAGCTTCTGCACCAGATCGTCTATGCGACTCCGCCGCCGATCCATACGCTGAACAAGGAAGTACCCGAGGAGCTGGAAACGGTCGTGGCCACGGCGCTGCTGAAGGATCCGGCCAAGCGCTACAAGAGTGGCCTGGACTTCGCCGCCGAACTGACACGCGTGCATCAGCGTCTGCGCGAGGCCAATGCCCGGATCGACCGCCAGGAGCAGTTCGGCGTGCTGCGCCGGCTGAAGTTCTTCCATGAGTTCTCGCACGCGGAGATCTGGGAAGTGCTGCGCGCCAGCAACTGGCAGGACTACGGCGCGGGCGAGGAGATCGTCAAGGAAGGCGAGATGGACGATCGGTTCTACATCATCGTATCGGGTGGCTGCGCGGTCGAACGCCATGGGCGCCGTCTGGGTGTGCTCGAGACCGGCGACTGCTTTGGCGAGGCGAGCTATGTCCCCGGCGCCAAGCGCACCGCGACGATCCGCTCCACCAGCGAGGTCACGGTGCTGAAGGTCAGCTCGACGCTGCTGGAGCAGGTGTCGGCTTCCTGTCAGTTGAGATTCAACCGGGTGTTCCTGAGCTCGCTCATCAGCCGCCTGCAGGGCACCGAGAGCAGTTCCGCCTCCTCATCCACTTCGTCGTCCTCTTCTTCCTCCGAAGGGACCTTCACGCTCGATCCGTAGATCCCGCGCCGGCGTTGCCCACCGGGCTTGATTTCCCGACGTGCGCCGTTAGTCTGCACGTCCGTGCACATCCTGCTCATCGAAGACGACACCGAGGCCGCCAGGTTCCTCATCAACGGGCTGCGCGAGAGCGGGTATACCGTTGACCATGCGGCCGACGGGCGCGAGGGGCTGTTCCGTATCACGGAAGGGTCCTACGACCTGGTGGTGACGGACCGGATGCTGCCGCACCTGGACGGTCTGGCCATCATCCAACTCATGCGCCAGAAAGGGATCGCAACTCCCGTTCTGGTCCTGAGCGCGTTGGGCACCGTGGACGACCGCATCCGGGGTCTGAAGGCCGGTGGCGATGATTACCTGACCAAACCCTTCGCGTTCGCCGAGCTGCTGGCCCGCATCGAGGCGCTGATGCGGCGCACTTCCGGAGTCCCGGACGCGACGCGCCTGAAAGTCGGCGATCTCGATCTGGACCTGCTCGCCCGGCGGGTGACCCGCGGCGGGCGCGAGATCGAACTCACCGCCCGCGAACTGAAGCTGCTGGAGTTCCTCATGCGCCGCGCCGGGCAGGTGGTCACGCGCACCATGCTGCTGGAGGGGGTCTGGGACCTGCACTTCGATCCGCAGAGCAACCTGATCGACGTGCACATCAGCCGGTTGCGCCAGGCCATCGACCGGGGCGCGGAGCGGCCGCTGATCCACACCGTGCGCGGATCGGGATACGTCCTGCGCCTCGATCCATGAAGGGCCGATCCATGGGGTCGTTGCGCGAGGCCCGTTGCGTGAGGCTCACTCCGTGAGGCTCATTCCATGAGGCTCATTCGGTGAGGCTGGTGCTGTTCAAGACCTCCGCCTTCCGGCTCTCCGTCAGCTACACCCTGTTGGTGATGGCGGCCGTCGGCAGCACGCTCGGCAGCGCCTACCTGCTCACCCAGAGCCTGATCACCGATGAGGTGGATCTGATCATCGAAGCCGAGCTCAAGGGTCTGGAGGAGAAGTACGCCCAGAGCGGTGTCTCCGGCCTGACCGAAGAGATCACGCTGAAAGTGGACAGCTGGGGGCGCGTGGGCGCCATTTACCTGCTGGTCGATCCCGGCTTCCAGAAGATCGCCGGCAACGTGACCCGCTGGCCGTTCGAGGGCATGCCGCGCGAGAACTGGCCGGAATTCGAGATCGCAACGATCGAGCCGGGACGGCGCTCGGCACATCCGGTGCGGGCGGCCGTGCGCACGCTGCCGGGGGGTGACCGGTTGCTCGTCGGTACCGACATCTCCCAGGGCAGGCGCTGGGCGGACAAGTTCCGCATCGCCACGCTGCGTGGCATCGGGCTCACGATTCTGGCGGCGGCCCTGGCGGCCTTCTGGTTCAGCTTTCGTCTGTCGCGACGGGTCAGCGACGTCACGGAGACCTGTCAGCGCATCATGGCGGGAGATCTCGGCAGGCGCCTGCCGGTAGTGGGTGCCAACGACGAGTTCGATGCGATGGCAACTTCCGTCAACAGCGTGCTCGATCGCCTCGAGGATCAGGCCCGTACCCTGCGGGCCACCTTCGATAGCGCTGCGCACGATCTGCGAGCGCCGCTGCACAGACTCAGAACACGGATGGACGCATTGCTGCTGCGCGCGCCCGAATTGAAGCTCGAGCCGGCCGTGTACGATTCCATCGAGTCGGCACTGGTGGAAGTTGACCGGCTGCAGCGCACGCTGGCAACCCTGTTGCAGATCGCCCTCGCGGAATCAGGAGCGGCCCTGGCCTCCCCCGTGGCGGTCGATGTCGGGCAACTCGCGGGAGAGTTGGTTGAGTTGTTCGAGCCGGTGGCCCGCGAGGCGGGTCTCACGCTGGTCGGTACGCAATCCGCCGGCCTCATCGTTCACGGCAATCGCCAGCTGCTCGCACAGCTCATCACCAATCTCATCGAAAACGCGCTCAAGTACGTTCCTGCCGGCGGACGGATCGAAGTGTCTGTAACAGAGCAGGGTGAGGATGTACGAGTCGAGGTGACCGACAACGGCCCGGGCATACCGGCCGATGATCGGGCCCGGGCCGTGCAACCCTTCGCACGACTGTCTCACGCTGTCACACCGGACAGCAGCGGACTGGGGTTGAGTCTGGTGGCCGCGATCGCGCGCCTGCATCGGGCGCGTCTTTCGCTTGAGAACAACAGCCCGGGATTGCGGGTGGTCCTGGATCTGCCGAGGGCCGCGGCACGCTGATTCCAGCGTACCGCGGCAGCCGGTTTACTTGCCCGACCGACAGTCCTTCACGAACTTCTCGCGGTCCGTGCCCTTGAGGCTCTTGGCATCCGCCTGCTTGTTGCAGGCCTTGAGCGAGACATGCTTCGCGGGAGCCGCGGCGGGCGTGGCGGCAGGCGCCGCGGCTTCGGCGGCCAGGACAGCCCCGCTGCCGAGCAGCGCGACAGCAACGAAGGCGGAAAGGGTCTTCATGGTCATCACTCCTGTCTGTTTCCGTAACGCGCTGCGGTGTGCAGCGTTGGCGGATACGTTAGACAGCAGCGGCTCACGCGGGCATGACGCGCGCCTTAAGAATCCGTAACCGGGGTTTCAGCTCGCGTTCAACCGCGCGAGCTTACGGTTGCGCATCCTTGTCGCGCTCGATGAGCGCGTACGCGGAATGGTTGTGGATGGATTCGAAGTTCTCGGACTCCACCACGTAAGCGCCGATGCGCTCATCTGCGTTGAGGCGCACGGCCACGTCGCGCACCATGTCCTCGACGAACTTCGGGTTGTCGTAGGCGCGCTCCGTGACGTATTTCTCGTCCGGTCGCTTGAGGATGCCGTAGAGCTCGCAGGACGCTTCGCTCTCGGCGATCTCGATCAGTTCTTCGATCCACATGTGCGTGCGCAACTTCGCGCGGATCGTAACGTGCGAACGCTGGTTGTGTGCGCCGTAGTCGGAGATCTTCTTCGAGCACGGGCACAGGCTCGTGACCGGCACCACGACACGAACCCACATCTCCGTGCGTCCTTCACGGCGCTCGCCGATCAGACTCGCCTGATAGTTCATCAGGCTCTCGACGCCCGACACCGGCGCCTTCTTCATCACGAAGAACGGAAAGTTCATCTCGATGTGACCCGTGTCGGCCTCGAGCCGCTCGGTCATCGTGCTCAGCATGGCGCGGAAGGATTCGACCGAGATTTCGCGTTCGCCGTGCAGGATCTCCACGAAGCGCGACATGTGCGTGCCCTTGAAGTTGTGCGGCAGGCTCACGTACATGTTGAAACTGGCGATGGTGTGCTGTTCGCCCGCGGAGCGGTCGCGAACCCGCACGGGATGGCTGATGTCCTTGATCCCGACCCGGTTGATCGGCAGCCGCCGCGTGTCGGCGCGTCCCTGGACGTCCTCGACCTCGGTGACGGGGCGGGGGAACTTGGCGGTGACAGGTGGGGTCATGCGTTCAAGCCTACATCAATGTCGGACGGGGCAATAATGCGTTCGCGGCATGAGGCCATGCCCGTGCGCAAACTTGGGGTGCGATGGGCGCGCCTCAAGGGGTGTTCCCGCGCAGATCGCCGCTTTTCGCCTCCGTCAGCGCGGTCAGCCGTTCCCGCCCGGCGCGGACCGTTCCCGTCAGCCGCTACCGGCGGAGCGGATGCGCTGCTGCGGTTGTAGCGCCCACCAGCGCTCCACGCTGGCCGTGAGGCCCGCAAGATCCAGGCCCGCGGCCGCGAGACAGCTGTCGCGTGAGCCGTGCTCGATGAAGCGGTCGGGGATGCCGATGTGCAGCAGCGGCACCTGCAATCCTTCCGAGGCAAACAGCTCACCGACGGCCGCGCCGGCGCCACCGATGGCGGCATTCTCCTCGATCGTGACGACGGCGCTATGCCGGCCTGCGACCGAGATGAGCAGATCCTCATCCAGCGGTTTGACAAAACGCATGTTGATCACGGTCGCATCCAGTCGCTCGCCGATCTTCTGCGCCGAGTCCACCAGTGCACCGATCGCGAAGATGGCCAGTCCGCTGCGGCCCTCGCGGCGGATCTGCGCCTTGCCCACCGGCAGGGCCGTCATCTCCGCGACCAGTGGCACGCCAGGTCCCGAGCCGCGCGGGAAGCGCACCACCGAAGGACCGGACAGCGTGCTGGCCGTGAACAGCATCTGCCGGCACTCGTTCTCATCCGCGGGCGCCATCACGACCATGTTGGGAATGCAGCGCAGATAACTCAGATCGTAGCTGCCCTGGTGCGTGGCGCCGTCACTGCCCACGAGCCCGGCGCGATCCACGCCGAACACCACCGGCAGGTTCTGCAGCGCCACATCGTGGATGAGCTGATCGTAGGCGCGTTGCAGGAAGGTCGAGTAGATCGCCACGACCGGTTTGTAGCCTTCGGCGGCCAGGCCGGCGGCGAAGGTCACCGCATGCTGCTCGGCGATCGCCACATCGAAGTAGCGGTCGGGGAAGCGCTTGGAGAACTCCACCATGCCGGAGCCTTCACGCATCGCCGGCGTGATGGCGACCAGCAGCGGATCGCGCTCCGCCATGTCGCACAGCCACTGGCCGAAGATCTGCGAGTAGGTGGGACCGGTGCTCTTCTCCTTGAATATCGTGCCGCTGGCCGGATCGAACGGACCCGGGCCGTGCCACTTGATCGGGTCGGCTTCGGCGGGCGCGTAGCCCTTGCCCTTGCGCGTGACCACGTGCAGGAACTGCGGGCCGCGCAGCTTCTTCAGGTTGCGCAGCGTGCTTACCAGCGCCTTGACGTCGTGTCCGTCCATCGGGCCGATGTAGTTGAAGCCCAGCTCCTCGAACAGCGTGCCGGGCAGCACCATGCCCTTGAGGTGTTCTTCGGAGCGCCGGGCCAGCTCCCACACCGTGGGCATCTGGCGCAGCACTTTCTTGCCGCCCTCGCGCAAGTGGGCGTACACGCGGCCCGAGAGGACGCGGGCAAAGTGGTTCGACAGCGCTCCGACGTTCTCGGAGATCGACATGTCGTTGTCGTTGAGAATGACGAGCAGGTCGGTGTCCAGCGATCCGGCGTGGTTCAGCGCTTCGAACGCCATGCCGGCCGTAATCGCGCCATCCCCGATGACCGCCACGACGCTGCGGTTCTCGCCGCGCTTCTGGGCGGCGACGGCCATTCCCAGGGCCGCGCTGATCGAGGTGCTGGAGTGACCCACGCCGAACGTGTCGTACTCGCTTTCGGAGCGCGTCGGAAACGGGGCCAGTCCCCCATCCTGCTTGATGGTGTGCAGTTGCGAGCGGCGTCCGGTGAGCACCTTGTGCGGGTAGGCCTGATGCCCCACGTCCCACACCAGCCGGTCGTATGGGGTGTTGTAGACGTAATGCAGGGCAATCGTGAGCTCGACCGTGCCGAGCCCGGCCGCGAAGTGTCCCCCGCGGGTGCTCACGCTCTGGATGAGGAAATTGCGCAACTCCTGCGCCAGGGCGGGGAGCTGGGCGGGCGACAGGCGGCGCAGGTCGGCCGGGCTGTCGATCGCCTCGAGCAGGGGGTAGGGTTCGCCAGTCATTTTTTCAAGTTTACACCGGGCCACCCGGGCCCCAATCGCCTATCCTACTTGATGCGGCTCACCACGAACTCGGCTAGCTCGAGCAGGGGGGCGCCGCGGGCCCCGAGTGGCGCCAGCGCAACGACTGCCCGGTCGCGCAGGTCGAGCGCCCGCGCCCGCGCGGCGTCCAGGCCCACGGTGCTGGGATAGGTGGGCTTGCTGTGGGCGGCATCTGCGCCGGTGGACTTTCCCAGCACCGCCGCATCTCCCTCCACATCCAGGATGTCGTCCCGGATCTGGAAGGCCAGTCCGATCTCCGCGCCGAAAACCCTCAGCGCCTCGTATTGCGGTCCCGAGCTGAAGCCCGCGCCAAGCGCCCCGAGCAGCACGCTTCCCTGGATCAGGGCGCCGGTCTTGCGCCGGTGCATGTTTTCGATCTCCGACTCCGACAGTGTCTTCCCCACTGCGGCCAGGTCCACAGCCTGGCCGCCCGCCATGCCCGCCGTGCCTGCGGCGTGAGCCAGCGTGCGGATCATGCTCAGGCGCACAGCCGGCGAAACATTTCCGGCGTCGCCATCAGCGAGTACCAAACCATCAGCGAGTACCGAGAAAGCCAGCGCCTGCAGCGCATCACCCACCAGAATCGCCGTCGCCTCATCGAACGCGCGATGACAGGTGGGCCGGCCCCGCCTCAGATCGTCATCGTCCATGGCCGGGAGGTCGTCGTGCACGAGGCTGTAGACGTGAATGAGTTCGACGGCTGCCGCAGGCGCGTCCAGATGCGTCAGCGGCGCCCCGAGCGATTCTCCCGTGAGATACACGAGAGCGGGGCGCAAACGTTTGCCACCGCCGAGCGTGCTGTAGCGCATGGCTTCGCGCAGCCGCTCCGTACCCGCATCCGGTAGCGCCAGGCAACGATCCAGCACCTGCTCGATCCGCTGCCGATAGGATTCGATGCGGTCGTGAAGGGAGTTCATCTTCGCTCGGGGAACTGGATGAGCGGAGGTAGGCTCAGTCGGGTGTCGCGCCCCCGCCGTCCTCGGGGACGGGGAAGGGCTCGATCGCGGTCTGACCACTGCGCTTGAGCAGGATCTCCACTTTCTGCTGCGCCGATTTGAGCGAGCTCTGGCACAGCCGGGTCAGCTCCACCCCGCGCTCGAACGTCTTGAGCGCCTCCTCGAGCGGCAGATCGCCACGCTCCAGCCGTTCGACCAGGCTTTCCAGCTCGGCGAGCGCGCGCTCGAAGTCCGGAGCGGCGGCCGGCTGCGCCACCGTGGTGCTGGCAGCGGCACCGCCGGCAGCTGAAGCGGCGGCGGCCGAAGTGACGGACTGAGGTTCGCGAGGCAAGTGGGCTCCCGGCAGGAGTGCGGCAGTCGTGGGCTGGTTGTGGGGCCGCACGTTACACAGCGGCCGGTGAGCGGGCAATCCGGGTTGACGCCTCCATGGCTTGAGAATAGAGTCGCGCGCACACTGTTAGACACAGTCTAATCGAGGAGTGAGCGTCGTGAGTCTCAAAGGCAGCAAGACCGAAAAGAACCTCAAGGATGCATTTGCGGGTGAGTCGCAGGCGAATCGCCGCTACCTGTATTTCGCAGCCAAGGCCGACGTGGAAGGCTTTAACGATGTGTCCACGGTGTTCCGCTCCACGGCGGAAGGCGAGACCGGGCATGCCCACGGGCACCTGGAGTATCTCGAGGCGGTGGGCGATCCGGCCACGGGCCTGCCGATCGGCGAGACCAAGCTGAATCTGAAGGCCGCCATCGCTGGCGAGACGCATGAGTACACCGACATGTACCCCGGCATGGCCAAGACCGCCCGCGACGAGGGGTTCGGCGAAATCGCCGACTGGTTCGAGACCCTGGCCAAGGCGGAGCGCTCGCACGCCAACCGCTTCCAGAAGGCGCTGGATTCCATCTAAGGCCGCTATCCGGATCGATCGCCCCGCCCTGCGCCGGCACTGAACACCGGCGCGGGGCGGACGGTTGTCTCGTGCCACGAGAGTCCCGCACTCCATGAGCAGTACCCCGGGCCCAGGATCTCCCGCCGGCGCCGGCGCCGGTACGGTCGGCGGACGCGAAGGCAGCCTGGAGGCGCCCACCCGCCACCCGCTCGACTGGCGCAACCCCGAGTTCTACGACGAGGCCGCGCTCACCAGGGAGCTGGAGCGCGTCTTCGACATCTGTCACGGCTGCCGCCGCTGCTTCAGCCTGTGCAATTCCTTTCCCACGCTGTTCGATGCCATCGATGCCTCCTCGACACTCGAGCTCGATGGAGTCGACAAGAAGGTGTTTGGCGAGGTCGTCGACCACTGTTACCTGTGCGACATGTGCTACATGACCAAGTGTCCGTACGTGCCGCCGCATCCGTGGAACATCGATTTCCCACATCTGATGTTGCGTGCGAAGGCCGTGCAGGCGCGCAAGGAAGGTTTCAGCTTCCGCGATCGCACGCTGTCGGCGACCGACACGGTCGGCAACATCGCCGGCGTTCCGGTGGTAGCCGAGATCGTGAATGCGGTGAACCGCTCATCCACGGGGCGGAAACTGCTGGAGAAAACCCTGGGGGTGGCCGCGGATGCGCCCCTGCCGGTGTTTCATTCGCGTACGGCCCGCAAGCGTCTCGTTGACCGTCTCGGCACCCACGTGAAGCCGGCCGGTGGCGCGCAAACCGCTCAAACCGTGCAATCCACGGAGCAGACCACGGGCAAGGTGGCACTGTTCGCGACCTGTTACGGCAATCGCAACGAGCCGGAGCTGGATGAGGATCTGGTGGCCGTGCTCGAGCACAATGGCATCCAGGTGACGCTGCTCGCCCAGGAGCGCTGCTGCGGCATGCCCAAACTCGAGCTGGGTGACCTGGACACGGTGGCGCAGCTCAAGGAATCCAACATCCCGCAGCTCAGGCAGGCCATCGACGCCGGCTACGACATCCTCGCGCCGATTCCCTCGTGCGTGCTGATGTTCAAGCAGGAGCTGCCGCTGATGTTTCCCGAGGATGCGGACGTGAAGGCGGTCCGTGCGCGCATCTTCGATCCGTTCGAGTACCTGATGCTGCGGCATCGCGCCGGCCTGCTGCGCACGGACTTCAAGGGGCCACTGGGCAAGATCAGCTACCACGTCGCCTGTCACCTGCGGGTGCAGAACATCGGTCTGAAGACCCGGGACGTACTCAAGCTCATTCCGGGCACCACCGTGGACGTGATCGAACGCTGCTCGGGCCACAATGGTACCTACGCCGTGAAAGCGGAGTTCCGCGCGGCTTCCATGAAGATCGGCCGTCCGGTCATGCAGCGCGTCGAAAAAGCCAGCCCCGACCATTACAGCAGCGACTGCCCGATGGCGGGTCACCAGATCCAGAGCGGAATGCCCGGAGCCCGTGAGCCCGAGCACCCACTGCGGCTGCTGCGCCTGGCCTACGGAATCTGACGGCGAGTGCCATGAACAAACTTGCGGTGAACGACCTGTTGTCCCTGGAGCGCTACGCGCGCGAGCGGCCTGCGTTCCGCGCACGGGTGCTCGAGCACAAGCGCGATCGGCAGATCCGGATCGGTCCGCACATGACCTGGCTGTTCGAGGATCGACTCACGATCCAGTACCAGGTACAGGAGATGCTGCGCACGGAGCGCATTTTCGAGCCCGAGGGCATCGAGGACGAGCTGGGCGCCTACAACCCGCTGATTCCGGACGGCCAGAACTGGAAGGTCACGCTGCTCATCGAGTACCCGGATCCGCAGGAGCGCCAGGCGGCACTGATGCGTCTGAAGGGTGTCGAGGACCGTTGCTGGGTCCAGGTGCAAGGGCACGCTCGCGTGTTCGCGATCGCGGACGAGGATCTGGAACGCGAAAACGCGGAGAAGACCTCGGCGGTGCACTTCCTGCGATTCGAGCTCGATGCCGCCATGATCGGCAGCCTGCGCGCGGGGGCGTCGCTGGCCGTGGGCGTGCATCATCCACAGTACCAGTACGACGTGGCGAGCGTGCCGGCGGCGACCCGGACCGCGCTCATCGCCGATTTTTCTTGATGTTCCAAACGGTTGGCTCCATATTCCGCGCCGCCGGTGCCTGACAGCCCGGCGCTTTTCGGAGCTTGTCCATGAGTGATCACGATTCGCGGTGCGCGGGGCGCCGCGATGCGCATTGGAACCGCACCGCGCTGCGTTCGCTGAGCGGTCGTCGCGGTCGGAACGAGCTGCGCGGTCAGTGTGGACTGCGCGGGCAGGCCGCCTGATGAGCCAGTCCTACAACGCAGCCGATATCGAAGTCCTCAGTGGCCTGGAGCCGGTGCGGCGCCGGCCGGGGATGTACACCCATACCTCGCGGCCCAATCACCTGGCGCACGAGGTCATCGACAACAGCGTCGATGAGGCCATTGCCGGCTACTGCAAGCAGATCGACGTGACCCTCTACAAGGATGGCTCGCTCGAGGTGGCCGATGACGGGCGCGGCATGCCCGTGGACATCCACCCCAAGGAGAAGGTGAGCGGAGTCGAGCTGATCCTCACGCGCCTGCATGCAGGCGGCAAGTTCTCCGATCAGAACTACAAGTTCTCCGGCGGCCTGCACGGCGTGGGCGTCTCGGTGGTGAATGCGCTGTCCAGGCACCTCGAGTGCTGGATCCGCCGCGGGGGCAAGGAATACAACATCGGCTTCAAGGACGGCAAGGTGTCCTCGAAGCTGGAGGTGATCGGCACGGTCGGCCAGCGCAACACCGGCACCACGGTGCGTTTCTGGCCGGACCCGAAGTTCTTCGACTCGGACAAGTTTTCCATCCCGCCGCTCAAACACACGCTCAAGGCGAAAGCGGTGCTGTGCCCGGGCCTGCGGATCACCTTCAGGAACGAGGCCACGGGCGAGAAGGATGAGTGGTTCTTCGCTGGCGATCTGGGCGCGTATCTGGCCGAAGAAGTGGGCGCGAACGAGAAGCTGCCCGCCGATCCCATCACCAATCCGCGCGAGGGCGACAACGATCCGGTGAGCTATGCGCTCCTGTGGTCGCCGAATGCGGAAACCGTGGTGGCCGAGAGCTACGTGAACCTGATCCCGACCATCGAGGGCGGGACGCATGTCAACGGTCTGCGCTCGGGTGTGGCGCAGGCCGTGCGCGAGTTCTGCGAGTTCCGCAACCTCGTGCCCCGTGGCATCAAGCTGACTCCCGAGGATGTGTGGGAGAAGGCCTGCTACGTGCTGTCCGTGAAGTTCCAGGAACCGCAGTTCGCCGGGCAGATGAAGGAGCGACTGGCCTCACGCGATGCCGCTGCCCTGGTCGAAGGGGTGGTGCGCGACTCGATGGGTCTGTGGCTCAACCGCCATCCGGATGCCGGCGAGCGCATCGCGCAGTTCGCGATCAGCAATGCGCAGGAGCGCGTCAAGGCCGCGCAGAAAGTCGTGCGCAAGCGCGTATCCTCGGGACCTGCGCTGCCGGGCAAGCTGGCCGACTGCGTCAGCCAGGAGCCGCGCCGCTGCGAGCTGTTCCTGGTGGAGGGCGACTCCGCCGGTGGCTCGGCGAAGCAGGCGCGAGACAAGGATTTCCAGGCCATCATGCCGCTGCGTGGCAAGATCCTGAATACCTGGGAGCTGGACGCCGCCGCGATCGCCTCCTCGGAGGAGGTCCACAACATCTCGGTCGCCCTGGGCGTCGAGCCGGGATCCTCGGATCTGAGCCAGCTGCGCTACCACAAGGTCTGCATTCTCGCGGACGCGGATTCGGACGGACAGCACATCGCCACACTGCTGTGCGCGCTGTTCCTGCGTCATTTCCGCAAGCTGGTACTCGAAGGGCACGTGTATGTCGCGATGCCGCCGCTTTACCGGATAGATGCCGGCAAGCAGGTGTACTACGCCCTCGACGATGCCGAGCGCGATGCCACTCTCAAGCGGATCGAGGCACAGAACTCGCGCACCAAGGCCACGGTGACGCGGTTCAAGGGTCTGGGCGAAATGAACCCCACCCAGCTGCGCGAGACGACCATCGATCCGAGCACGCGTCGCCTGGTGCAACTTACCGTTGATGCGAAGGACGACGCCGACACCATCATGGACATGATGCTCGCCAAGAAGCGCGCCTCGGACCGCAGGGAGTGGCTGGAACAGAAGGGTAACCTGGCCGACGTGCAGGTCTGACTATGCAGGACGAACTGAATTTCGAAGGCGTCGAGAAACAGCCGCTGCGCCTGTTTACCGAGAAGGCGTATCTCGACTACTCGATGTACGTGATCCTCGACCGCGCGCTGCCGGCGCTCGGCGACGGCCTCAAGCCGGTGCAGCGCCGGATCATCTACGCGATGAGTGAGCTGAGCCTCGCCTCGGTCAACAAGCACAAGAAGTCGGCGCGCACCGTCGGCGATGTCATCGGCAAGTTCCACCCGCACGGTGACGGGGCCTGCTACGAGGCCATGGTGCTCATGGCACAGGCGTTCTCCTACCGGTACACCATCGTGGACGGGCAGGGGAACTGGGGATCGCAGGACGATCCGAAGGAATTCGCGGCGATGCGCTACACGGAAGCGAAGCTCACGCGCTACGCGGAAGTGTTGCTGTCCGAGTTGGGTCATGGAACGGTGGACTGGCAGTCCAACTTCGATGGCACGCTCGAAGAGCCGGCGGTCCTGCCCGCACGCCTGCCGAACGTGCTCCTGAACGGCACTTCGGGAATCGCCGTCGGCATGGCGACGGACATTCCGCCCCACAACCTGCGCGAAATCGCCGCTGCCTGCATCCATCTTCTGGAAGAGCCGGAGGCGACTACCGCGGCGCTGATGAAGCATGTCAAGGGGCCCGACCTTCCTACCGGGGCGGAGATCATCTCGCCGCGCGCCGATCTCAAGGAGTTCTATGAGAAGGGCGTGGGTACCTTCAAGGCACGCGCCACTTACGAGATCGAGGACGAGAACGTCGTCATCACGGCGTTACCATTCCAGGTGTCGGGCCGCCGCATCCAGGAGCAGGTGGCCGAACAGATCCGGGCGAAGAAGCTGCCCATGGTGGACGACATCCGCGATGAGTCGGATCACGAGAATCCCACCCGTCTCGTCATCATTCCGCGCTCCAGTCGTGTGGACATGGTGGAGGTGATGAACCATCTGTTCGCCACCACGGATCTGGAGCGAGGCTACCGCGTCAATCTCAACATCATCGGGCTGGACGGACGTCCGCGGGTGATGGGACTCAAGGCCATCCTGAGCGAGTGGCTGGAGTTCCGCATCGCCACGGTGACCCGTCGCCTGCAGTACCGCCTCGAGCGGGTGAGCTTGCGTCTGCACATCTTGGAAGGCCTGCTGGCGGTCTACCTCAACCTCGATGAGGTGATCCGCATCATCCGCCGCGAAGATGAGCCCAAGCCGGTGCTGATGAAGCGCTTCAAGCTCTCGGAGGAACAGACCGAGGCCATCCTCGAGACCAGGCTGCGCCACCTGGCGAAGCTCGAGGAGATGAAGATCCGCGACGAGCAGAAGGCACTCGCCGCCGAGCGGGAAGAGCTCGAAGCCCTGCTGAAGAGCAAGGCGCGTCTGCGCAAGCTCGTCGCGAAGGAGATCGGCGAGGACGCGCAGAAGTACGGCGACGATCGGCGCACCAGGATCGTCGAGCGCGAGGCGGCTCAGGCGATCGATGAAACCTCCCTGATTCCCAACGAGCCCGTGACGGTGGTGTTGTCCACCGGCGGTTGGGTCCGCTCGGCCAAGGGTCACGAGATCGATCCACGGACGCTGTCCTATAAGGGCGGCGATGCCTACCAGTCCGCGGCGCGCGGACGCAGTCTGCAGCCTGCGATCTTTCTGGACAGCACCGGCCGCACGTACACGCTGCCGGCGCATTCGCTGCCTTCCGCACGCGGCAATGGCGAGCCGCTGTCCGGTCGGCTCAATCCGCCGGATGGCGCCAAGTTCGCCGGCGTGGTCATCGGCGAGCCCGAGGATCTGTGGTTGCTGGCGACCGATGCGGGGTATGGATTCACCGTGCGTCTGAAGGAACTGATCACGGACCGCCGCGCAGGCAAGACCGTGCTGACCGTGCCGGAAAATGCGCATGTGATGGCGCCAGCCTTCGTTCCCTCCCCGGACTCCCTGGTCGTCGCCGTGAGCAGCGAGGGCAAGATGCTGGCCTTCGGCGTCGGCGAGGTGCCGGAACTGCCGCGCGGCAAGGGCAACAAGCTCTACGACATCCCCTCGAAGAAAGCCCGCTCGCGCGAGGAAGTACTGACCGGCCTCACGGTCGTGCCGCCGGATGGCAAGCTGGTGCTGTGGTCGGGAGAGAAGCAGAAGACGCTCACGTGGCGCGATCTGCAGGAGTACCGCGGCCAGCGCGCGCAGCGTGGCGCCGTGCTGACGCGCGGCTGGCGCGAGATCGATCGCATCGACGCCATCCCACCCGAGAAGCCGGCCGAATAGGCCGGCCCCACGCGCCAGCGCGCCGCGCCCGCATCGACCCGCGCCCACGGTCACACCGGCGGGCGCCACAGCGGCACGCACCACACCGGCCGGCGCCACACCGGCCGGCACCACACCGGCCGGCACCACACCGGCGCGTCCGGGCCCTGCCTTCCGCAGCCCTTTGAGCCTCCGGCCGGCACCCGATGCCGCGGTGCGCCACGTTATGTGCACTTTCTTGCTAATGAGAATCGTTCTCGTTACGATTCGCCTTCGCAGCAGGAACGGGACACGACAGACGAGGCTGCGCGGACACCATGCTCGAGAACAACAAGACGATTCGCGCTGGCAACCCACATGCCGACGCGCCGCGGACCTCTCAACTGGCGATCCGTGCAGGCGGCCTGCTTCTGGCCGGCACGCTGTTGCTGAGCGCCTGCGGCGGGGGCTCTGGTGAGACGCCCACGGCTCCCACACCCGTCGCGATGTCCGATGCGGCAGTGGCGGGCGAGGCGCTCTTCAACGACAAGAGCCTGTCAGCTTCGGGGCAGCAATCCTGCGCCACCTGTCACGTCAAGTCGCGGGCGTTCACCGGCGATCCGGCCACGGATCACGGCCTGCCGGTGCCGCTGGGTGGTCCCAACATGGACCGGCCTGGATTCCGCAACGCGCCGTCGTTGATGTATGCGGCGTTCACACCACCGTTCTCCCTCGAGGACGGGACGGCCAGCGGCGGGTTCTTCCGCGACGGCCGCGCGTCCACGCTGGCGGCGCAGGCCGTGCAGCCCTTCCTGTCGCAGTTCGAAATGGCCAACCAGGATGCCGCCGAGGTCATTGGCCGGTTGCGCAATTCGGCCGCGACTCTGCAGAAGTTCACGGCCGCCTTCGGTGCGGACGCGCTCAACGATCCTGACAAGGCGCTGGCGGACATCGGCGCGGCGATCGCGGCCTACGAAAGCGAGGACGTGGACGAATTCGCGCCCTTCACCAGCAAGTACGACTACTGGGTCAAGGGCGAGGCGCAGCTGAGTGAGCGCGAGCTGAATGGTCTTGCGCTGTTCAACAACCCCGGCAAGGGCAACTGCACCTCCTGCCATCCGAGCCAGCACCAGCAGTTCAGCAGCCACGCGCTGTTCACCGATTTCACGTACGACAACATCGGCATTCCGCGCAACTGGAACCTGCCGGCGAACCAGCCCGATCCCGTGAGCCCGATCAGCGCTCTGGCGCTGAGTTACATGCCCGAGCCCGTCAATGTCCCGGCGGATGCCGAGTATGCGTACTACGACCTCGGACTGTGCGGGCCGTTCAAGTCCGATCCGGCCGATACGGCGGCGCGCCAGGACCTGAGCCGCCTGATTCCTACCTGTGGCCAGTTCAAGGTGCCGACGCTGCGCAACACGGCGATCACGGCCCCCTACTTCCACAACGGTGTATTCCCCACCTTGCGGGAAGCGATCCGCTGGTACGTCACACGCGATATCAACAACAACACCGGCAACAACCCGACGCCGGTGCCCGCCGGGCCGGGTGGCAACCCCTATCAGGCGGTCGGGACGTTCTACACGGCCGCGAACGGCACTCCGGATCTGTATCAGTACAACGATCTGCCGGTGTCGATGGATGCAAACGTGAACGTCGGTGAGGTCCCGTACACCGCGCCATCCGTCGCGGGCGGCAACGCCCCAACCATGACTTCCGACGAGATCGATGACGTCGTGGCCTTCCTGTGCACGCTCACGGATGGCTATGACCCCGCCAATCCAACCGCCTACAACGTTCCTGCTCAGTGTCAGCCGGCTGCCGCCACGGCGCCGGCTTCAATTCAAGGATCCCAGCCATGATTCGCGACAACAGACTTTCCATCACGGCCTCCCGCACGGGCCTCATCGGCCGCAGCGCCTGGGCCCTGCGTGCCAGCCTGCTGCTGGCGTGCACCCTGGGAGCCGCGAATCCGGCAACGGCGGCCGGCAAGAACGCCGAGGACCAGCGCATCAAGGCCCTCGAGTCGCAGTTGCAGGCGGTGCAGAGTCAGCTGAAGCAGCTGGCGGACCAGAACCAGTCCCTGTTGCAGCACCAGCAGCAGATCGAGCAGCAGCTCGCGCAGCAGCTCGCGCAGCAGCAGGTGGCCCTGCAGCAGGCACAGCGCGCCGCGCAAGCCACCGCGGTCGCCTCACTGTCGGCATTGCCCGGATCATCGTCTGCGCTGCCGGGACCCTCCGCGCTTTCGGGTCCGGCGGCTGCCGCTCCGGGCGCGACACCGGCGGCCGCTACGGCCGGGACGCCGGCGGGGGCGGGCAGCGCGACACCCGGCGGCGAGCCGGCGTCGTTTGGTCTGGCCGCTCTGGAGAACGTGCGGCTGTGGGGATACGGCGAGCTGTACTACAACCGGCCAAGCCGTGACACCGGCCGCACGCAGGCGGATCTGGCCCGGGCCGTCTTCGGCATCGGTTACCGATTCAGCGACCGCACCGAGTTCAACTCCGAATACGAGGTTGAGCATGCGGTGGCGTCGGCGGACGATCCGGGCGAGTTCGAGGTGGAGCAGTTCTATGTGGACCATCAGCTCACCGATCGCATCGGTCTGCGCGCGGGCCTGCTCCTTCTGCCCTTCGGCATGCTCAACGAGCACCACGAGCCCACCAACTTCTACGGCGTGCAGCGCAACTTCGTGGAGACGCTGATCATCCCCAGCACCTGGCGCGAGGGCGGACTGGCGATACACGGCGATACTGACATCGGACTTACGTGGAACGCGGGCGTCACCACCGGGTTTGATCTGGCCAAGTGGGAGTTCGCTCCGGAATTCCCGATGTTCACCACGGCGCTCGAACTCGAGAATAAAGGCGTGGCGCCGCTGCAGGCGACTCACCAGGAGCTGGCGCTGGCCAACGGCCGCAATCTGTCGCAGTACGTCTCGCTAAGCTATGTCGGGGTGCCCGGACTGAACGTCGGCGGCGCGGTGTTCACCGGCAAGGCCGCGCCCGCCCCCGGAACGGTGGGGGACTCC
Source organism: Steroidobacteraceae bacterium (assembly GCA_035542375.1). Lineage (GTDB taxonomy): Bacteria > Pseudomonadota > Gammaproteobacteria > Steroidobacterales > Steroidobacteraceae > 13-2-20CM-66-19. The sequence goes on from DATKLO010000087.1 coordinate 29,105, forward strand.
CGCGTCACTCTATGGGAGGGACATGCACGCTGGACGCCTGGCAAGTTCGACCTGTCGGCACTGTATGCGCATGGCGCCATCAGTAACGTCGCCGACGCCAACCTGGCCAACCCCGGCACACCGAATCCGATTCCGTCAGCCTTCTACGGCTACTTCGCCCAGGCGGCCTACGGAGCGTGGGAGCATGGCGACTACCGGCTGAATCCGTTCGTGCGCTGGGAGTATTTCGACATGGGTTCGGAGTACTCCGGCCGCGCGCCGATGATTCCCACGGGCCTCGTCCCCCTGTCTGATGCTCCGGGTGACTTCGGCCTGTGGCCGCAGAATCGCGATCGCGTGTGGACGGTGGGAGCGAACTTCTACGTGACACCGCACGTGGTGTTCAAGGCCGACTACCAGTGGTTCGACATCAACAGCCAGTTCAACCGGCTGGATCTGGGGCTGGGCCTGAGCTTCTAACGGGCCGCGCTCAGGACGACTTCCTCGGGTGCGTTGACGAAGTAGCCCTGGATGTACTGAACGCCGATCTGCCAGAGGACGGCCATGGTGTTGGCGTCCTCGACGCGTTCGGCGATCGTCTGAATCTGCCGGCGGCTGGCGCCTTCGACCAGCATGCGGACGCGCTGCTGCAGCTGCGGGTCGGCGGTGAGGCCTTGCACCAGGGCTCCGTCGATCTTAACGAAATCCAGTGGCATCGACTCCAGCATGCCCCCCGAATCGCGCCCGCCGCCGAAGCCCTCCAGCGCGAAGCGGAAGCCGCGCTGGCGCAGTTCCGCGGCGAGTGTCTTGATCTGCGTCATGTGGCTCGCGGCCACCTGCTCGGTCACCTGGAAGCACAGCCGGTTGGGATCGGCGCGGCTCGCCCGCACGTGGTTGTCGAGCCAGTCCACGAAGGTCGCATCCTTGGAGGTCTCGCGCGAGAGGCGCACGAACAGGCAGCCGGGCTTGCGCTGCGCGGCGAAGGAGAGCGAGGCGCCCACCACCCAACGGTCGATGTTCTTGAGCAGATCGTTGCGCTCGGCCGCGGCCATGAATTCGGACGGCAGCACTTCCTTGCCCTGCGGATCGACCATGCGGACAAGGACGTCGTACATGCTCGGGTCCTCGCCCTGCAGGCTCGCCACCGGCTGCTGCACCAGCCGGAAGCGGTTCTCCATGAGCGCCGCCTTGATGTGCTTGACCCAGACCTTGTCGTAGGACTGCACACGCGTGTCGGCATCCGCCCTGTCGGAGGTGACCGACTGGTTGCCGCCGCGGTTGCGCCCCTTCTGACAGGCTTCCTGCGCATCGGCGATCGCCGCATCCAGATTCACGTCCGCGGAGGGTACGACCGAGAATCCGATCGTGCAGGTGACGGTCAGGTGCTTGTCCTTCACGCGGAACACGGTCTTGCGGGTCCGGGTGAGCAGCTGCTGTCCCCAGGCCTCGACGTCGTTCTCGTTGCCCCGCTCCAGTAGCATGAGGAATTTCACGCCACCGAAGCGGCCGACGATCTCCTTCGGATGCAGCGCTTCCTTGAGCAGCTTGGCGAATTCGATCAGGACTTCCTCGCTCGCGCTCGCACCGACGTCGCGTTCGATCGTGCTGAACTTGTCGATCTTGACCAGCGCGATGCAGCGCTTGCCGCCGGGTGAGGGTGTGGCCAGCCGCTCGGTCAGCGCCTGCAATAGCTCGCGCCGATGGAGGAAACCGGTGGACGCATCCGAACGCACCAGTTCGGTCAGTTGTTCGCCGAGTTTGCGTTCGTCCTTCTGAGTGGAGGGGACCACGAGCCGCACGCACGGCTCGCCGTCGTGCTCGCCAAGCGCAAGCATGACCTCGACCGGGAGGATCGAGCCATCCGAGAGGATGGCGTTGACCTTGAGGGTGTGGTCCTGCCAGCGGCCCTGCAGGCAGGCGGCGAGAGCACCCTTGAGGGCGGACTTGGTCGATTCGTCGAACAGGTCCATCACCGGCTGGCCGACGAGGCTGTCGGCATAGCCGAACAGCTCGAGCCAGGACGGGTTGGCGTGCACGACGATGCCTTCCTGCACCTGCACGATCGCATCGTTCGAACGCTGCAGCACGATCTCCAGCTGGCGCCTGGCATCGTGCGCGGATTTCAGGGTGGTCGTCAGGGCGCGCTCGAGGCGGTACGCGCGTAGTTCGCGCAGCATCACGGCCTGAAGCCGGGCGGTGTTGCCCAGGGAAACGACATCGCGAGCGCCGAGGCGCATGGCTTCGGCGATGCTGGCTTCGTCCACGGAATCCGCGATGCAGATGACCGGAACAGTGGGCGCGACCTGATTGCGGATGTTCACGGCCGAGGCCAGATCCTCGGCAGTGCAGCCCACGGTCACGAGCAGCTCGGGATTGATCTGCGTGACCGCATCCCCGAGATCGCGCATCGCGGGAATCCAGGTGCAGTGAACCGGGTGGCCCGCCCGGCGCAGCGTGCTATTGATGGCCTCCACGGGTTCACGCGCGGCGCTCAGGACAATGAGCGGTACCGCGTTCTGCTCAGTCAAAGCGATCTCCACAGCGCCACAGGCACAAGCAAGCGAGGGGATTCTAGCATCGGGGTCACGGCGCCCAGCATGCGCCAGTTCTCGCCCCGGGGGTCCCATACAGTGGGAACAGGGCCTCCAGGGCGTCCTGACACGTCCTGCGAAGGGCGAAAATGGCCGTCCGGACCCCCGAACTGGCGGGTCCGGGGTGATGCCGCTATCATACGCGGCCCTTTGCGGCGGCCCCTGCGGAACTGCAGCCGCGGGCGATCCCTTGAAGAGACAGCCATGGCCAGTTACACAACGAGCGAAATCCGCGGCGGCATGAAGGTTCTTCTCGACGGTGATCCTTATGCCGTGGTGGAGAACGAGTTCGTCAAGCCGGGCAAGGGCCAGGCCTTCAACCGCATCAAGGTGCGCAACCTGCGCACCGGTCGCACGATCGAGCGCACGTTCCGCTCGGGCGAATCGCTCGAGGCGGCCGACGTCCAGGACACCGAGATGCAGTATCTCTACCAGGACGGCGACTTCTGGCACTTCATGGTGCCGGAGAATTTCGAACAGTACACCGCTGGCAAATCGGCCGTGGGCGAGGCCGCACAGTGGCTCAAGGACGGTGTCATCTGCATCGTGACGCTCTGGAACAACGTGCCGCTGGTGGTCATGCCGCCCGCGCATATTGATCTGAAGGTCATCGAAACGGACCCCGGTCTGCGCGGAGATACCGCCACCGGTGGTCAGAAGCCCGCGAAGCTGGAGACGGGCGCCGTGGTCCGCGTGCCGCTCTTCATCAACGAAGGCGACATTCTGCGGATCGACACCCGCACCGGCGAATACGTCTCGCGCGCGAAGCAGTAGCGACGCGCGCCAGGCTCTCGCGTTCGCGCCAGCAGCGGCGGTCGCCCGAAACCTCGCGCATTTCCCGCGGACCGTTTCAGGCGCCCTCAGGCGAAGGCGCGCTGCTGCCGGCGCGACAGCCGGAATCCCTCACCAGCGTAGATCAACAGCGCCGCCCAGATAATGGTGAAGCCGATCGCGCGTGTATGGTCGAACGGCTCGTGCAGCACGAACACACCGCAGATGAACTGGCCCGTCGGCGCTATGTACTGCAGCACGCCGACGGTCGAGTAGGGCAGGAGCCGGGTACCGAACGCGAACAGGAACAGGGTGATCGCGGTGATGGGGCCGCTGCCGATCAGCAGGGCATCGATGGCGAGTGAAGAATGTCGAAGGGCACCTGCGCCCGTGGACTCGCACCAGAGCAGGTAAGCAAGCGCGAGCGGTGTCAGTAGCAGCGTTTCGGTCGCCAGACCCGGCAACGCCGCGACCTTCACCACCTTGCGGATCAGCCCATAGGTCGCGAAGGAGCAGGAGAGCGTGAGCGCGATCCAGGGAAATCCGCCCGCCATCAGGGTCAGATAACCCACGCCGGCAGCCGCCAGTGCCACCGCGGTCCACTGCGTCGGAGTCAGGCGCTCCGACAGCAACACCGTCCCCAGCAACACGTTGACCAGCGGCCCGATGAAGTAGCCGAGGCTCGTTTCCACGACGTGCCCATGGAAAATGCCCCATACGTAGACCAGCCAGTTGAAGGTGATGAGCGCGGCCGATGCCGCGAGTCGCAACAGCGCCGCGCGATTCGTGAACGTTTCCCGAAGGGAGCCCAACTCGCCGCGAACGGTCAGCCAGAGCAGCAGGAACACGCACGACCAGAAGATCCGGTGCGCGATGACCTGCCCGGGGGAAACCTCGTGCAGTGGATGGAAGTAAAGAGGAAAGATTCCCCAGATGGCGAACGCGGTGGCGGCCGGCACGAATCCCTTGCTGGCAGGTGTCATCGGCTGCCCGCCACGAAGATGGCCGCCAGTTTCTCGATGCCCGCCCGGTCCTGATCGTCGAAGCGCGCGACGCGAGGACTGTCGATGTCCAGGACGCCGAGCAGTGCCGTGTCGCGGATCAGCGGTACGACGATCTCGGAGCGCGAGGCGGCATCGCACGCGATGTGGCCGGGAAACTCGTGAACGTCGGGCACCACGATCGTCCTGCGCGTGGCAGCCGCGGTGCCGCACACGCCCTTGCCCAGCGGGATGCGCACGCACGCGGGCTTCCCCTGAAACGGGCCGACCACCAGTTCACCTTCGCCGGTTGATCCGGCACCCGAGCCCGAGCGCAGGAAATAGAAACCTGCCCAGTTGATGTCGGGCAGCGCGTCGAAGAGCAGGGCTGACATGTTGGCCGCGTTTGCCACCAGGTCCCGTTCACCGGCCAGCAGGCTGCCGAGTTCGGCGGCCAGGCCGGCGTAGTCCGCGCCCTTGTCGCGAAACTCGTAACGTTTGGCGCTGAAGCTCATGGGAGAGTCCGAACTGCGATCCGGCCCCATAGTGTCGCGTGAATGGCCGACCGGCGCCTCTCCCGGAAGGGCGACGCGGCGCACATCAGGCGCGCTCCGTCGGGAACGCCATGACGGCCTCAATATGGCTGGCTTGTGTCGCGAGCATCACGGTCCGGTCAAACCCCAGTGCAACTCCCGAACACTCCGGCAATCCAGCTTCCAGCGCCGCGAGCAGGCGCTCGTCGATGTCGAAGGCAGGCAGGCCGAGGCGGCGCCGCTCGGCGTTGTCGCTCTCGAATCGGGCGCGCTGCTCGGAAGCGGAGGCCAGCTCCTGGAAGCCGTTGGCCAACTCCATGCCGCGGCAGTACAGCTCGAACCGCAGGGCGGTTCGCGGATCTCGCGGGTCCAGCCGGGCGAGGGCTGCCTGCGTCGCCGGGTAGCCATGAACGAAGGTCAGTGCGCTCGCGCCCAGCCGGGGTCCGACCAGCGTGCCCATCAGCAGTTCGAGCAACTCATCGCGATGTTCGGTGAATGCCGGCGGGGTGGCGAGCGTGGAACCCGTCGGGGACGCTGGCGCGGACGCGGGCGGGGATGCAGACGTGGACGCAGGTGCACGGTTGCCCGAAAACCCCACGCTTCGGGCCAGGGATTCCAACTCACCCAGGCTTGCCGTCAATGGATCCACACCCGCTTCACGCAAGAACACCTCACGATAGGTCAGCCGTTCGCTGGAAAAATACCTGGCGGCCTCACCCAGCAGCCGGCGCACCAGCGCGTCCACCTCGCTCATCAGCTCATCCAGCGAGAAGCCGAGCCGATACCACTCGACCAGGGTGAATTCGGCATTGTGCTGCCGACCGCGCTCCAGTCCCCGTACGACATGGCAGATCTGATAGATGTCACCGCTGCCCGCGGCCAGCAGGCGCTTCATCGCGTATTCGGGCGAGGTGTGCAGGAAGTACGGCCGAGCCAGGTGAACTTCACGACCGCTCCCCGGATCGGAGAAGGTCACTCGCGCCGAGTGGATGTGCACATCCGTCACGGCCGCATTCACGACCGCCGGGGTATCCACTTCGAGAACGTGACGCTCGGCGAAGAACGCCCGTGTGGTCGCGAGCAGGTCCGCGCGTCTGACCAGCATTTCGCGCGTGGCGGTCGGTCGCCAGTCTTCATGTATTGCAGTCATGGCGTCGCAGTCATGATCCGCGGCGGCTCAATTCCGCCGCGCGGTGGGCGCAGTGGGCGTGGTGGGCGCGGATGAGCCGCTCAACATCTGCGCAAGCGGTTGTCCGACCCGCACCGGGTTGCCGGGCCGAAGACCGGGCAGCCACTGCGCCAGCCCCGGCGGCAACAACAGGATCACCGTCGATCCCATGTTGAATCGCCCCATCTCCGCGCCCTTGTCGAGCCGAGTTGAGACGCGCGCCTCACCGACGGGAAGGTCGAGAGGCCAGCGTGGTCTGCGCGGTGTGATATCACCGTGCCACACAGTGGTCATGCTGCCGACGAACAGGGCACCGACCAACACCATGGCGAAGGCGACGGGCCCGTCTTCAAAGGTGCACACGACACGCTCGTTGCGCGCGAACAGGCGCGGCACCGCCGCGGCCGTCGTATTGTTCACGCTGAAAAGCTGCCCGGGTATGTACCAGGATCCCTGCAGTGTCCCGTTGGCGGGCATGTGGATCCGGTGGTAATTGAAAGGCGCCAGGTAAAGCGTCGCGAACGATCCGCCCGTCAGCCGACGCACCCAGTCGGCTGACCCGCCGCCGCCGGCGGCGCCCGCGCCCGCGTTCGCGCCACCCGCGCCTCCGCCGACCGCGCCTCCGCCGACCGTACCCGCGATCGCCCTGCCTCCGCCGCCCGACGGATCGAGCAGTTCACTCAATGTATAGGAGCGGCCCTTGGCCTGGACGAGCTGCTGCCCGTCCAGGGGACCGATCTGGCTGATGGTGCCGTCCACCGGCGAGACCAGGCTGGCCGGATCGGGGTCTATCGGCCGCGCACCGGGGAGCAGCGCGCGCGTGAAGAACTCATTGAATGTCGCGTAGCGGAACGGATCGCGTTCGGCGGCGTCGCTCATGTCGGGATGGAATCCACCGAGGAACCGGCGGATCAGGGTATTTTTCAGCGCCGGCCGACGACTGCGGGTCAGGCGGTAGACGATCCGGGTCAGCCCATGTTGCGGAATCAGATGCTGCAGGGCGACGAACAGGCGCGCGCGCAGCGTCGGGGAAGGCTCAGTCCCCATCATGAGCCGGTGAGATACGGAGCCGCGCTCCGCAGGTCCTGCGCCATCTGGCGCACGTCGAACGGCGGTGTGAAAAGCGCGGCGATCTGGCCATGTGTGTTGAGCAGGAACACGGCTGCCGAATGGTCCATCGTATAGTCACCACCAGGCAGCTCGACCCGGGCAACCGCGATGCCGAACTTCGATGTGAGGGCGGCGATGGCGGTGGGCTCACCGGTCAGCCCGATGAACTGCGGGTCGAAGGCGTGGACGTAGGTGCTCAGGACCGCCGGCGTGTCGCGCTGCGGATCCACGCTGACGAACACGACCTGCAATCCCGGGACACCCGCGGACTTCTTCACCTGGGCGAGTTTGGCGAGTGTGGTCGGGCAGACATCCGGACAGTGCGTGTAGCCAAAGAAAACCAGGCTCGACTTGCCCTGCAGCGAGGCTTGCGTGAAGGGTCTGCCATCCTGGTCGGTGAGGCGCAAGCTGCCGGTGTCGCGCGGGGCGCCGAGCCACGTGCCACTTGCCAGCGGCGGGGCCGAGCTGTCAAGTTTCCGCGCCAGCCAGAAACCGCTCAGCGCGGCGCACACCGCGGCCACCCCCAGGAGAATCCAGGAACTGCGCTTCGTCATGATGGAATTATCCCATAGAGGTCGTGCCCGCCGCCGGGCGAAGCGCCCAGCCGCAGCGCCGCCTGCCGCTGGACGGTCCAAAGCCTCGCAGCGTGGCGCAACGACGAGGAACCCCGCGAGCCGGCGCGCAACGGCGCAACGGCGCACTCGCCCGAGCGTGAGCGATCTCATCGCCTCCGGCGCCCTGCGGCTGCAACGCGCGGGTGTGTTCTTCGGTCATGGAACCGACAATGCGGTCGATGATGCCGCGGCACTGGTGTTTCATGCGCTGGATCTCGATCACGATGCGGCGACAGTGGCCTATCGGAAGCGGGTGCCCGCCGCGGGCCAGCGCCGCGTCGAGGAACTGCTCGAGCGGCGGATCACCGAACGGATACCGGCCGTGTATCTCACGAAGAAGACCTGGTTTGCCGGCCTGCCGTTCCATGTCGATGCTCGCGTACTCATCCCGCGGTCGGCTCTGGCGGAGCTGATCGAACGCCGCTTCGCGCCATGGATCGATCCGCGGCGTGTCAGAAACGTGCTCGATCTCGGAACGGGTTCGGGATGCATCGCGATTGCCGCGGCGAAGGCGTTTCCGGGCGCAAGTGTGGATGCATCCGACATCTCGCAGGACGCGCTGGCCGTCGCGGCGATCAATGTGCGCCGGCACAGGTTGGGTTCGCGAGTACGGCTCGTCGAGTCCGATCACTTCGGCGCGCTGCGGCAGCGAACCTACGATATCATCGTGTCGAATCCGCCCTACGTGGGCGCACGTGAGATGCGGGCGCTGCCGCCCGAATACCGGCACGAGCCACGGCTGGCGCTGGCCGCAGGCAGCGCGGGGCTGGACTCGGTGCGAGTCATCCTGAGCGAAGCGCGCCAGCATCTGCGGCCGCACGGCCTGCTGGTCGTGGAGGTCGGCAACACCGAACGAGCGGTGCGTCGGGCCTTCCCGGACCTGCCGTTCGTCTGGCTCGAGTTCGAACGGGGCGGTGGCGGGGTCTTTCTGTTGACGGCCGGCCAGCTGCCGCGGCGCCAGTCCCGGCCCCGGGCATTGCGCTAGGCCACCAATTGCGGGCGCGAGATGTCGGGCAACACGATCGGCAAACTGTTCAGCGTGACCACGTTCGGCGAGAGTCACGGACCGGCCATGGGCGGCATCATCGACGGCTGCCCGCCGGGCCTGACCCTCACCGAAGCAGACCTGCAGCAGGACGTGGACCGGCGGCGCACCGGCACGTCGCATTTCGTGAGCCAGCGGCGCGAAGGCGATCAGGTGCGCATCCTCTCCGGTGTGTTCGAGGGTCTCACCACCGGAACCCCGATTGGCGTGCTGATCGAGAACACCGATGCGCGCTCGCGCGACTACGAGAAGATCCGCGATCGCTTCCGGCCGGGGCACGCGGACTACACCTATCAGCAGAAATACGGGCGCCGCGACTATCGCGGTGGCGGCCGCTCCTCGGCGCGCGAAACGGTGGTTCGCGTGGCCGCCGGCGCCATTGCGCGCAAGTACCTCGCAGAGAGGCTGGGCGTGCGCATTTACGGCTACCTCAGCCAGATCGGCGATCTGCGGCTCGAGCCCGTGGACCCTCCTTCCGCGTATCAGAATCCGTTCTTCTGTCCCGATCCCGCCCGGCTGAAGGAGCTGGAAGAGTTGCTCTGGAAGGTGCGCGGCGAGGGCGATTCACTCGGGGCGCGCGTGACGGTGATCGCGACCGGTGTGCCGCCGGGGCTGGGCGAACCGGTATTCGACCGACTGGATGCCGACATTGCGCATGCGCTCATGGGCATCAACGCCGTCAAGGCCGTGGAAATCGGTGCGGGCGTGGGCGCCGCGCGGCAGAAGGGCAGTGAACATCGCGACGAGCTGACACCGAGGGGTTTCCGCAGCAATCACGCCGGTGGCGTGTTGGGTGGGATTTCCTCTGGACAGGACATCGTCGCGCACGCGACCCTCAAGCCCACCTCGAGCATCCAGGTGGCCGGGGACACCATCGATGTGGAGGGCAACCCCGTGGAGATCGTCACCACGGGGCGGCATGATCCCTGCGTGGGATTGCGTGCGACACCGATCGCCGAGGCCATGCTCGCCATCGTGCTGATGGATCACTACCTGCGCCACCGGGCGCAGAATGCAGACGTCGCGTCGAGCACTCCCGACATCACCCGTAGGCGTTGAATATGAGTACCGAGCCTGCCGCCCTCTCCGTCGCGGTCGTGGGTGCGACCGGACTGGTCGGCGAGACCATGATCCAGGTGCTGGAGGAGCGCGGCTTTCCCGTGTCGGAGCTGCACCCTTTGGCAAGCAACCGCTCGCTGGGCAAGTCGGTCAGCTTCCACGGGCGCAGTTACCCGGTGCGGGAGCTGCAGGGTTTTGACTTCAGCCGGACGCAGATCGCGTTGTTTTCCGCTGGCTCGGAAGTCTCGCGGGAGCATGCGCCGCGCGCCGCCGCCGCCGGCTGCATCGTCATCGACAACACTTCGGAGTTCCGCTACGAGGACGACATCCCGCTCGTCGTGCCCGAGGTCAACCCGGAGGCCATCGGGCAGTTTCGCCAGCGCGGCATCATCGCCAATCCCAACTGCTCGACCATCCAGCTGGTGGTCGCACTCAAGCCGATCCACGCGGCCGCGGGCATCGAGCGCATCAACGTGGCCACGTATCAGTCGGTGTCAGGAGCCGGGCGCGAAGCGGTGGAAGAGCTCGCCGAGCAGTCCATCCAGCTCCTCAGCGGCCGCGGGCCGGTCGAGGCGCGGGTCATCGCCAAGCAGATCGCTTTCAACTGCGTGCCCCAGATAGACCGTTTCCAGGACAACGGGTACACCAAAGAAGAGATGAAGATGGTGTGGGAGACGCGCAAAATCCTGGGCGACCCGGCCATCCGCGTGAATGCCACGGCGGTCCGGGTGCCGGTGTTCTACGGTCACTCCGAGGCGGTGCACCTGGAAACCCGGACGAAGATCACAGTAGAAGAAGTCCGGGCGTTGCTGGCCAGGGCTCCGGGGGTCGAAATACTCGACGAACACAGGCCAGGCGGGTACCCCACGGCGGCTACCGAGGCAGCGAACCGCGACACAGTTTATGTCGGGAGAATACGTGAAGATCTGTCCTCCGACAGGGGACTTAACTTATGGGTGGTCGCCGACAATGTCCGCAAGGGTGCTGCCACGAACAGTGTGCAGATTGCAGAGATTTTGGCTCGACAGCATATGTAATGTATATTGCCGGCCGTCGGGTGGGCTCGCGGAATGCGGTCCACACAATTGTTTTTACAAGATTTTTCACGCAGTGATGCCTCTCGGGGTGTCTTAATGGTCGCCAAATCGTTCGGCCGCGCGCTGGCACTGCTGATGGTCCTGCCATCGGCGGCGTTTGCCGTTGGTCTCGGAGATATCCATCTCCTCTCCCCGCTCAATGCCCCGCTCGATGCGGAAATCGAGCTGGTGGACGTCTCGCCGGAGGAAATGCAGAGCCTGAAGGCCCAGATTGCCTCGCGTGACACGTTCACCCGCTACGGTCTGGACTGGCCGGTATTTCTCAGCAGCGTGCAGGTCCGCACGGTCAGGAATCCGGATGGCCACCAGGTCATCAAGCTGAAGTCCAGTGACACGATCACCGAGCCGTTCATCACGTTGCTCGTCGAGGTGAACTGGGCACGCGGTCGTCTGGTACGTGAGTACACGATGCTGCTGGACCCGCCGGTGTATACGCCCGGTCAGTCAGCAAGCGCGCCTGTTGCAGCGCCTGCAGCTGGCGGTGGAACTCGCGAGGGTGCCATTGCCCGAGGATCGGAACAGCCACCGGCGGCCGCGACGCCGGCGGCGCCTGCAGCGGCTCCGGCTTCAAGCGCGCCGTCGAGTGAGTCTCGCGGTGCGACTTCCTCGCGCGGGTCCCCGTCGAGCAGCAGTGTCAGCGCATCGGCCGGTTCCAGCCACGTTGTGAAGCGCGGCGAGACACTGTCCGCCATCGCCGCTTCGGCTTCAGCGAGCCCGGGTAACACGCCTCAGGCGCGCGCGTGGATGCTTGCGATCTATCAGGCGAACCCGGCGGCGTTCGACAACAACATGAACCTGCTGCGCTCCGGCGCGGTGTTGCGGATCCCGGATGGTTCGGAGGTAGCGGCAATCTCTCCGGCCCAGGCAACGAGTGAGATTCGCCGTCAGTACGCCGCGTGGCGTTCCAACGCACCGGCCAGTGCGTCCTCGAACGCGCCCGAGCCCGGTCGTCTTCGCCTGGTTACACCCACGGAATCCGGATCCGCCGGTGCTGGTGGAGCCGGCCCTGATACGCAGGCGCTTCAGGGCCGTGTGAAGGATCTCGAGAGTCAGCTCAGCGAGTCCAAGCGCCTGCTCGAGCTGCGGAACCAGGAGCTGGCCCAGCTCCAGGCGAAACTGGAGAAGTCCAGGGCCGCCGCGCCCGCTCCCGAACCGACCCCGGCCGCACCGCCGGCCGCCACTGCGACACCGGCCCCGACTCCTCCGGCCGCTGCCCCGACCCCTGCTGCACCGCCTGCCTCGGCTCAGACCGAGACCCCACCGGCCACGCCGCCTGCGGCCCAAGAGCCCGCGCCGTCCGCCGAACAGAATCCTCCGCCTGCGGAAGCCGCCCGCGTCCGCAAGCCTCATGCGACTCCTGCCCCTGCGGCA
>DATKLO010000088.1:0-2968 GCA_035542375.1 Steroidobacteraceae bacterium
CACCGCATCGACCTGACGCTCGCCGGTTCGACCTGGCTCGCGCCGGAAGCCCTTGTTCCGGCTGAAATTGTGACCCGGCGCCCTGGCGGGCTCGCGCCCTGGCGCGTGCGTGTCGATCTGTCCCGCGCTGTTTCGTCGTAGAGTTCAGGAAACGCGAAACTCTATCAGTCGGAGGCCATATGAAAGTCATGGTGATGGTCAAGGCCACGAAGGACAGCGAAGCCGGAGTGCTCCCGCCCCCGGAGTTGTTCGCCGCCATGGGTCAATACAACGAACAGCTCATCAAGGCGGGAATCATGCTGGCGGGCGAGGGACTCAAGCCGAGCAGCCACGGCAAGCGCGTGCACTTCTCGGGCAAGAACCGGACGGTCACGGACGGACCCTTCACGGAGACCAAGGAGCTCGTCGCGGGCTTCTGGCTGTGGCAGGTCAAGTCGATCGAGGAGGCCGTGGAATGGGTACGGCGCTGTCCGAATCCCATGCTGACCGATTCCGACATCGACATCCGCCCGCTGTACGAGGCCGAGGATTTCGGCGAGATCCTGACACCCGAGCTGCGTGCGCAGGAAGACGATCAACGCCGCCGCCTCAGCGAGCGCAAGTAGCCGGCACTCAGCCATCAGTTCGTGGAGTTCATGACATGACACAGGCAATCCCGTATCTGGGGTTCGACGGCAATTGCGCCGAGGCGATGCGGCACTACGAGCGCGTGCTCGGGCTGGGAGCGAAGGTCGAGCTCATGGTGAGCGGCGCGGACACGCCGATGGCCGAGCAGATTCCGCTGGAGCAGCGCCATCGCATCATGCATGCGCGCCTGGGTTTCAGCGATGGCTCGCAGATCTACGCGGGCGACGCGCCGGCGAACGTACCCTACCAGGGCATGAAGGGCATCACCCTGACGATGAATTACCCGACAGTTGCCGAGGCGGAGCGTGTGTTCAAGGCGCTCGCCGATGGCGGCAATGTCACGATGCCGCTGCAGCCGGCCTTCTGGGCCGAAAAGTTCGCGATGCTCACGGATCGGTTCGGTACGCCGTGGATCATTAACGCCAACCTGCGCGACGTCTACCGGAAATAGCGGCGGCACGTTACGGCTCCGAGGTATAGCGATGACCTACATGCTTTTGGTGGTCGAGAAAGTCGGCGATCGGGAAGCGCGCACGGAGGACGAGGGACGAGTTCTCTACGATCGCATGTTGCGATTCAGCGAAGACCTGAAGCAGCGCGGCCTGCTCACGCTGAGTCAGTCACTGAAGACGGACGCCGCAGGGGTGCGGGTGACGAACCGCGACCGCAAGATCGTCGTGCGCGATGGCCCGTTCGTGGAGGCACGGGAAATGATCGGCGGCTTCTTCTTGCTGACCTGTGACACGCGGGAGGAGGCCGTCGCGATTGCGCGCGACTGTCCCGCCGCACAGTGGGCGACCATTGAAGTGCGTGAACTCGGACCCTGTTTTCAATGACGTTGGTCGATGATCCGGGTACTGCGCCTGGGGCGTCCCATGTGCGTCGCACCCTCGAAGCGCTCTGGCACATGGAATCCGCCAGGATCATCGCGCGGCTCGCACGGATGCTGCGCAACGTGGGACTGGCCGAGGAGCTGGCTCAGGACACCCTGGTCAGCGCCCTGGAGCAGTGGCCGCGAACGGGCATCCCGGCCAATCCCGCGGCCTGGATGATGACCGCAGCGCGCAACCGCGCCATCGACCAGCTGCGCCACGCGAAGCTCCACGAACGGAAATCCCCGATGCTGAGGCATGACCCCGACCTGCTCGGTGGTGACGGTCCGACGCTCGAGGAAGAGGTGGATGCTGACATCTCCGATGACCTGTTGCGACTGATGTTCATCGCCTGCCACCCCGTTCTTTCGACTGAGGCGCGTGTCGCCTTGACGCTGCGGCTGCTCGGTGGTCTCACACCTGCGGAGATCGCGCGCGCGTTTCTCGTGACCGAAACGACGATACAGCAGCGCATCGTGCGGGCCAAACGCACGCTCACCGAGGCACGCGTGCCATTCGAACTGCCGCGCGATGAAGATCGGTCCAGTCGCCTGTCCTCGGTGCTCGAAGTCATCTATCTGATCTTCAATGAAGGTTATGTGGCCACGAGCGGTGATGAGTGGCTGCGACCGGCGCTGTGCGAGGAAGCTCTGCGCCTGGCGCGGATCATGGCCGGGCTGATGGCCGGGGAGTCGGAGGTTCATGGGCTCGTGGCCCTGCTGGAGATCCAGGCATCACGCAATCGCGCGCGGGTGGGCGCGAACGGCGAGCCCGTCCTGCTGCTGGCCCAGAATCGATCGCAATGGGATCAACTGCTCATCGCACGTGGACTGAAGGCACTGTCGCGCGCGGAAGCGGCCGCGGGTCCGCTGGGACCCTATGCCCTGCAGGCGTCCATTGCCGCGTGCCACGCGCGGGCCCGTACGGCCGACGAAACCGACTGGCTGCGGATCGTAGCTCTGTATGACGCCCTGGCGCAGGTTGCACCCTCACCCATCGTCGCGCTGAACCGGGCAGTAGCCGTCGCCATGGCGTATGGGCCCGAGACCGGGCTGCAGATCGTCGATGTTCTCCGGGACGACGAACGGCTCTCCGGCTACCACCTGCTGCCGAGTGTCCGGGGGGATCTGCTGGAGAAGCTGGGGCGGTTCGAGGAGGCCCGCGTGGAGTTCGCGCGCGCAGCCGACCTGACTCGGAACGGGCGCGAGCGCAACCTGCTGCTGGGAAGGGTGGCGGCCTGCGAGCGCGCCGCGCGCAGACCGAACTGACACGGTCAGGTTCCGTCAGCTACTGGTTGTTCCCTTCCGGCCCGGGTCCAGCAATTGCGGCCCCGGACCCCGCTCGGCCAGCGCATCCATCGGATTGCGCAGCGGGCAGACTTTCAGCGACAGGCAGCCGCAGCCGATGCATTCGTTGAGGCTGTCGCGCAGGCGGACGAGCTTGTCGATCCGCTCGCTCAGGTTTCTCTC
>DATKLO010000089.1:0-6012 GCA_035542375.1 Steroidobacteraceae bacterium
ATTTACGTGTGCCGGATGCGGCGTTCATGCTCACCGATACGCTCGTGATTTTCGACCACGCCAAGCACCAGTTGACCGTGCTGGCAAACGCGCACAATACGGGCAATCCTGACGACGCCTATGACGACGCCGTGCAGCGCATTGACCGGATCATCGACGCCCTGACCCAGCCACTCCCCTACCTGGACCAGCAGGAGCGGCCCCCCTCGCTGGACGACGATCTGCGCTCCAATGTGACACGCGAACAGTTCGAGGCTAACGTCCGCGCCGCAAAGGACTATATCGCTGCTGGGGACGCGTTCCAGATCGTGCTGTCCCAGCGCTTCAGCCGCCGGACCGGCGCGCCGCCCTTCACCATCTACCGGGCGCTGCGCGCGCTGAACCCCTCCCCATACATGTTTTTCCTGCGCTTCAACGATACGTTCAGCCTGATCGGTGCCTCGCCGGAGATGATGGTGCGCCTGGAGGATGGCGTCGCGACGGTGCGGCCTATCGCCGGGACGCGCCCGCGCGGCACTGACGAATCCGAAGACGCGCGGCTGGCGGCGGAGCTACTCGCGGACGAGAAAGAGCGCGCCGAGCACGTCATGCTGGTGGACCTGGGGCGCAACGATCTGGGCCGCGTGTGCCAATACGGAACGGTGCGCGTGCCAGCCATGATGTACGTCGAGCGCTACTCGCACGTGATGCACATCGTCAGCCAGGTGCAGGGGAAAATCCGCGGCGGCATGACCGCTTTCGACCTGCTGCGGGTGACCTTCCCCGCCGGGACGCTCAGCGGCGCGCCGAAAGTCCGCGCGATGGAGATCATCGAGGAGTTGGAGGGCACGCGGCGGGGTCCTTACGGCGGCGCGGTGGGCTATTTCAGCTTCGACGGCTCGATGGACACCTGCATCACCATCCGCACCATGATGATGCGCGGCGACACCATATATTTCCAGGCCGGTGCTGGGATTGTGGCAGATAGCGACCCGGCGCGCGAGTACGACGAGACGGTGAACAAGGCGCGAGCCATCGCCGTCGCCGTGACCAATGCGGAAGCGGGATTGGTGTAATGGAGCAGGCAGCGATCAGCAACCAGAAGGGCCCCGTTCGTCTCTGGCTGAACGCTCAAGGGTGAAAGTTGAGGGAGCTAACTACGATGATCCTGGTAATCGACAACTATGACAGCTTTACCTACAACCTGGTGCAGGCGATGGGCGAGCTGGGGGCAGAATTGTGTGTCGTGCGCAACGACCAGATCGCGCTGGACGAGGTCAAAGTCATGCAGCCGTCCCACATCGTGATCTCGCCGGGGCCAGGGACGCCCGACGACGGCGGTATCTCGCTGGACGTGATCCGCGACATGGGCCCCCACACGCCGGTGCTGGGAGTCTGCCTGGGACAGCAGGCCATCGGCCAGGTGTACGGCGGGCGGGTGGTCCGCGCGCCGCGCCTGATGCACGGCAAGACGAGCATGATCTTCCATAAGAACACGGCGCTGTTTACCGGCGTCCCCAGCCCCTTCGAGGCCACGCGCTACCACAGCCTGATCGTCGAGGAGCCGCTGCCGGACGCGCTGATGGTCACGGCCTTCACTGAGGCCGGTGAGGTGATGGGCCTGCGCCATAAGCAGTACCCGGTCGTAGGGGTACAGTTTCATCCCGAAAGCATTTTGACCAAATTCGGACCGCGCATTTTGCAGAACTTTTTGGAGAACTGCCTATGACAGCCGTACGAGACCGAGGTGACATCATGACCATCGAAATTCAACGCGCTATTGAGATCATCAGCCGGTTCGGGCACCTCCAGGCCGAAGAAGCCGAAGGGGTGATGAACCAGATCATGCGGGGCGAAGCCACCGAAGCGCAGATCGGCGCGTACCTGATGGGCCTGCGTATGAAAGGCGAGACGGAGGCCGAGATTCTGGGCAGTGCGCGGGCCATGCGGGCCAACGCGATCCGGGTGCCGGTGCGCGCCGACGGCGACCTGCTCGATACCTGCGGGACGGGTGGCGACCGTTCCGGCACGTTCAACATCAGCACGACGGTGGCGTTCGTGGCAGCGGGCGCGGGCGTGCGGATCGCCAAGCACGGCAACCGCGCCTCGACCAGCCAATGCGGCAGTGCGGACGTGCTGGCCGCGCTGGGCGTGAATCTCGATCTGACGCCGGACCAGGTCGGGCGCTGTGTGGACGAGATCGGGATCGGCTTCCTGTTCGCGCCGAAGCTGCATCCTGCCATGAAATACGCCATTGGCCCGCGCCGCCAGATGGGCGTACGCACGATCTTCAATATCCTGGGGCCGCTGACCAACCCCGCAGGCGCACAGCGCCAGTTGATGGGCGTGTTCACGCCGGACCTGACCGAGTTTCTGGCGAACGTGCTGCGCGAGCTGGGCACCACAAGCGCCATCGTGGTGTGTGGCTACGGCAACATGGACGAACTGACCACTACCGGCCCGAACCGTGTCAGCCACTATGCGGGCGGTGCCGTCCGCACCTACGAGCTAAATCCGCTGGACTACCATCTGAAGACAGCCCACATCTCGGAATTGATGGGCGGTGATTCCGAGGCCAACGCAGCGATCCTGCGTGGCATCCTCAGCGGCGAGATCGACAGCGCCAAGCACGATGTTGTGCTGCTGAACGCGGGCGCAGCGCTGATCGCGTCGGGCAAAGTGACTACCTTTGAAGACGGGATCGCGCTGGCCCGCCAGGTGATCGACAGCGGAGCAGCGCTGGCTAGGCTGGACGCCCTGATCCGTTTCAGTCAGGAGCTGGCCAATGGCGGGTAAGTTCGTACGCACGCAGACGGTGCTCGACACGATCCTCGATCACAAGGTGGAGGATATCGCCTCGCGCAGGAGGAGGGTGCCGCTGTCGCATCTGCGCGCCGCCGCCGAGTCCGCGCCGCCGCCGCGCGACATGCGGGCCGCGCTGCGCCGCGACACGGTAGCGCTGATCGCCGAGGTCAAGCGCGCCTCACCTTCCAGGGGCGTGTTGATCGAGAACTTCGACCCGGTGGCCCTGGGCACGATCTACGCCGGGCAGGGCGCGGTGGCGATCTCGGTGCTGACCGACGAGGCGTTTTTCATGGGCAGCCTCGACGATCTGGCGGCGGTTCGCAAGGCGGTCGGCGTGCCGGTGCTGCACAAGGATTTCGTGATCGACCCCTGCCAGGTGTACGAAGGTCGCGCGGCGGGCGCGGATGCGATCCTGCTGATCGTCGCCGGGCTGGAGGATGCCCCGCTGGCCGACCTGCACGCCCAGACCGAGGCATTGGGCATGGCGGCGCTGGTCGAAATCCACGACGAGGGCGAGTTGGATCGCGCGCTGCGTCTCAACCCATCCCTGATCGGCATCAACAACCGCGATCTGCGGACGTTCACCGTCGACCTGGGCACGACGGCGCGGCTGGCGGCGCGCGCGCCGGAAAACGTGACGCTGGTGGCTGAAAGCGGTATCTTCACCGGCGCAGATGTGCGGGAAATGGGTCACCTGGGCGTGCATGCGGTGCTGGTCGGTGAGGCGCTGCTCAGGGCCGGGGATATTCCGGCTAAGGTGAACGAATTGAGCCGCCAGCCGCGCGAGGCGCGCTCGTGACCACGATCAAGATTTGCGGCATCACCACCCTGGACAACGCGCTGCTGTGCGTCGAAGCTGGGGCCGATCTGCTCGGACTGAACTTCTACCCCAAAAGCCCACGCTATGTCGCGCCAGAAAGGGCACGCGCTATCACAGAAGGGCTGCTGCGGGCGTTAGGGGATGCCTGCCCGCTGCTGGTCGGCGTGTTCGCCAACGCGAGCGCGAGAGAGATCGCGCACATCATTTGGGCTGTAGGGCTGGATGCTGCCCAGCTCAGCGGGGATGAAACGCCCGACGCGCTGGCCGATCTCGGCGGGCGTGGCTTCAAGGCCGTCCACCCCAGCAGCCGGGATGAAGCCCTGGAGCTTGCCGGACGCTTTCTCCCCGACCAACTGCCCGGTGACAAGCGGTTGCCGTCGCTGCTGGTCGATGCTTATCATAAGGACCTGTACGGCGGGACAGGCGAGCAGGCGAGCGTAGACGTCGCGCTGGCGGCGAAGGAAATTGCGCCGCGCCTGATGCTGGCCGGTGGACTCACGCCGGAAAACGTCGCCGGGCGGGTGCGCGCCATCCGGCCCTGGGGCGTGGACGTGGCCAGTGGAGTCGAGCGTGCGCCGGGCGTCAAGGATGCGGCGCGGGTGCGAGCGTTTATCGCCGCTGTGCGTTCGCTGGAGGGATGACGTGCAGGTCGTGATCGAGGCGATGCAGCCGGACGACTGGCCGCAGGTGGAAGCGATTTACCGCGAAGGGATTGCCACTGGAAATGCAACATTCGAGACTACGGTCCCGGCGTGGGAGAAATTCGACGCGGCCCACCGGAAAGACTGCCGGTTGGTCGCGCGGGACGGCGAGCGTGTGCTCGGCTGGGCCGCACTGAGTCCGGTCTCGGCGCGGGCGGTGTACGCGGGCGTGGCCGAGGTGAGTGTCTACATCGCGCAAGCGGCACGTGGGCAGGGAATCGGGACGGCTCTGTTGCGTGCGCTGATCGCAGAATCGGAGCGCGCCGGGGTCTGGACTCTTCAAGCGGGCGTCTTTCCCGAAAACGCGACCAGTCTCGCGCTGCACCAGGCGTGCGGTTTTCGAATCGTGGGGCGGCGTGAGAAGATCGGCCAGATGAACGGCGTCTGGCGCGACGTGCTGCTGCTCGAGCGTCGCAGCCAGGTAGCTGGACGGGAATCCTAATGCCACAGGAACAGGAGATGGCTCAACACATGTATTCGCTTCATTCCCAGGTCCCGGACGAGCGCGGCTACTTTAGCGAATTTGGCGGGCGCTTCGTGCCGGAGACGCTGATCCCGGCGCTGGACGAGCTTACCGCCGCCTATCACGCGGCGCTGGACGATCCGGCCTTCCGGGCGCGCTTCGCGGACTTGCAGGCGACGTATACAGGCCGCCCGACGCCGCTCACGTATGCGGGGCGGCTCACGGCTCGTCTCGGCGGCGCACAAATCTACCTCAAGCGCGAGGACCTGGCTCACACCGGCGCGCACAAGATCAACAACGCGCTGGGCCAGGCGCTGCTGGCAGAACGCATGGGCAAGCGGCGCATCGTCGCGGAGACGGGCGCGGGCCAGCACGGCGTCGCGACGGCCACCGCCTGTGCGTTGCTGGGCCTGGAATGCCACGTCTACATGGGCAACGTGGATATCGCCCGCCAGCGCCCGAACGTGTTCCGCATGAAGCTGCTTGGCGCGGAAGTGATCCCGGTCGAGAGCGGAAGCAAAACGCTGAAAGACGCCATCAACGAGGCGATCCGCGACTGGGTGACCAACGTCGGCACCACGTATTACCTGCTGGGATCGGCGCTTGGGCCGCATCCTTACCCGGTGATGGTGCGCGACTTCCAGAGCGTGATCGGGATCGAGGCGCGGCAGCAGATGCTGGATCAGGTCGGGCGGCTGCCGGATATGTGTATCGCCTGCGTGGGCGGCGGCAGCAACGCGATCGGGCTGTTCCACGCCTTCCGCGACGACGAAGAGGTGGACCTGGTCGGGGTGGAAGCGGGCGGGCGCGGCATCGCCAGCGGCGAGCACGCGGCACGCTTCGCCGATCCGGCGGTCGGACGGCCAGGCGTGCTGCACGGGACGCGCTCGTTCGTGCTGCAAGACGCCGACGGCCAGATCATGAACACACACAGCATCTCCGCCGGGCTGGATTATGCGTCGGTTGGGCCGGAACACGCTTACCTGCGCCAGCTTGAGCGAGCTTATTATACAGTAGCCACGGACGACGAAGCGCTGGCGGCGTTCCAGATGCTAAGCCAGCTTGAAGGGATCATCCCGGCCCTGGAGAGCGCGCATGCCGTCGCCGAGGCTATCAAACGCGCGCCCACCATGCCCCAGGACTCGATCCTCCTGATCAACCTTTCCGGGCGCGGCGACAAGGACCTGGACACGGTGATCCGGGAACTGGGCGGTGAACAATGAGCGAGATTATCCTGCATACCG
>DATKLO010000090.1:0-24461 GCA_035542375.1 Steroidobacteraceae bacterium
ATGACCGGCCGGACCTCCACCTTGCCGGCGCGTTCCAGGATGGGGCAGCCTTTCGCGAGCTCGGCGGCTTCGGTCAGATCGTTCGCCTTGATCAGCGTGTAGCCCCCGATGATGTCCTTCGCTTCAGCGAACGGTCCATCGGTGACCATCTTGTCGCTGCCGACGGTCTTGCCACTGCGCTCGAGCGGCTGGCCGCGATCCACGATGCGACCCTTCTCGGCCATGGATTTGAACCAGGCCGTCCACTGCTGCAGCCACTGCTGGCCCTGTTCGGGTGATGTCGGCCGGTCGCCGCCGCGATACAGAAACACGTACTCGTTCATGGGGCATCTCCTTCTTGGGAATTATGACGCCCCTGGGACGTTTGTAAGGCGCTGCGGCGGACAATTATCCGGCGACGAGGCGGCGGACGTTCGCGAAGACCAGGTCGAAGTTCGCCCGTGAGATGGCGAGTGCATCCGCGTCGGGTATTTCGACCGGAATGAAGCTTGAGCGCAGCGCGAGTACGCAGGCTTCGGGTCCCGCTGGAATGAGCTTCACCCACCCGCGGTAATCCGCGAACGGCACCACGCCACCGGTGTCGGTGATCTCGTACTCGAGTTCGTAGCGGCCCGGATCGTACTTCACCAGCCGCTCCTCGATCTGGCCGGCGGTGATGTGACCCGCGGTCGACATGCGCCGCAGGGCGCCCAGGCCACTGCCCTGGAAGGTGATGGCCGACACGAATCCGCGCGTCAGCTCGCGCTGGCCATCCTCGGTCGCGAACAGTTTCCACACCGTGCCCACGGGAGCCGGGATGCGCACCGCTCGCTCATTGACGATCACGGTGCGCCATCCGCCGTCGCCAGCAGATTCCACTTGAGTTTCATCTTGTGGATCTTGAGCACCAGGTTGGTGTCGATCGTGAGGATGTCCTTGTGCCCGTAGCAGTGCTGGATCAGGAATTCGCGGAAGTGCTGGTCGTCGCGGTGATAGGTCGCGACGCCGAGGTCGAAATGTCCGAGCACCATGATGAGGTAGAACACCTCATCGATGGCGGCGAAGCGTTCCGCGACGGCGGTGATGTCAGCTCCCGGAGCGACCTTGATCAGCGTGAGCCCGCTGAACTTGTAGCCGAACGCGCTCGGTAACGCTTCGGCCTGGATCGTGATCACGTTGTCGTCAATGAGTTGCCGCACCCGGTTGCGCACCGTTCCTTCCGACACGCCGATCTGTGTGGCGATGGTGGCGTAGGGCATGCGGCCATCGAGCTGCAGCAGTTCGATGATGCGCTCGTTCAAGTCGGCGGCTTCGGGCTCACCGGCAGCCGATTCGACCTGGGAAGTGGCTGACTTGCGCACCGTGGGGCGGGTCCGCATGCCGCTCGCTCGGGTTTCAGGGGGTTTTCGGCTCACGGGGTTGTCCTTTTTCTGCGCCGTCCAAAATGCCATAACCGGTACGCAATAGGCAATATGAAGGCCAATAGATTACGATATCCGCAAGAAATTATTGACGACTCTACGGATACCGCATATCTTGAAGATGAACTTCAAGGGGTACGAGCCTTTCGGATGCGCACACACAACGATACGAACGAGGCGCTGGCGCAGCCGCCGGGAGAGGGGGAAGACGGGCTGTTCACCCAGTCGTGGTTTCCCATCTGTCTGTCCACCGACGTTGCGCCCGGCACCTTCAGGGGCTACGACTTTCTCGATGGCCGCGTGATCGTGATGCGCGATGAGCAGGGTGTGGCACAGGTGCTGAGCGCCTACTGCCGGCACCTGGGAGCCGATCTGTCCGGCGGCGAGATGATCGAGGGCACCATCCGCTGCCCCTTCCACTACTGGCGCTATGCCATCGACGGGCGCTGTGTGGGCACCGGGTCGGGTGATCCGGCACCACCTGCAGCGCGACTGTTCCGTTTCCCCACGATGGAAAAGTACGGCTGTGTGTTTGCCTTCAACGGCTCCGAGCCGCTGTTCGAAATGCCCGACTTCCCCAGGCCGGCCGCCACGCTGCGCTGGAAGTTCGGCACCTACGAGCGGCTGATGCACGTGGACCCGTGGGTCATCTGCTGCAACACGCCGGACATGCAGCACATCAAGAGCGTGCACGGCATCCAGTTCGATGGCGGGGAGCCTCACGATCAGGTCCAGTGGACGCCGACGTCCATGGTGTACCGGTTGAGGGGCAGACATCGGGGTGGCCAGCCGGTGGATTTCCGGGTGGGGATCTACGGCAGCAACATCTACTTCCAGGAAGGCGAGATAGATGGCCGCTGGTTCGGCTTCATGGCGCCGATGGGGCTCGCCCGGCCGAAGAATTCCACCCTGTTCCTCGCCGTCGCCGTGGAAGACGATCCGGCGGACCCGGCCGGAACGCAACAGTTCCTCGACAGGATGTATGCCCTGGAGGCGTTCGTGGCCTCCGAGGATCTGCCGATCGTCGAGAACGCGCACTTCCGGCCGGGCAACCTGACGCGCAGCGACCGCAGCCTCGCGCGCTTCCTGCGCTATCTGCGCGATTACCCGCGGGCCCACCCGTCCGCGAGCTGCATACGATGAGAAAATCCGGGAGCGACTCGATGCGAACGACGGTCCTGATCCTGCTTGGCGCGGCCCTGTCGGCCGGCGCACCCGCCTGGGCCGCATCCGGCGCGGATGATTCGGCTCTCGAGGAAATCGTGGTGACCGCGCGCAAGCGCGAGGAGAACATCCAGCGCGTGCCGGACTCGGTGACGGCCTTCACCGCGGCCCAGATCGATGACCGCCGGCTGGCGCAGATCAACGACTTCCTGGCGCTGACGCCCAACGTGCACATCGTCAGCGACCAGGACCCGGCCACCAACATCATCTCGATCCGTGGCATCGGCTCGAACCGCAACCAGGCCGCAGCCGTGGCCTTCGTCGTGGACGGAGTGATCCTGCCGGACAGCGATGCCTTCACCATGGACCTGTCGGACGCCGAACGCGTCGAGGTTCTCAAGGGACCTCAGGGCGCTCTCTACGGCAAGGGTGCCATAGCCGGCGCGATCAACATGGCGACCCGCAAGCCGACCAATGAATTCGCCGCCGACGCCAAGGCGAGCTACGGCAGCGGTCACACCTACCGGGTGAGCAGTGATGTCAGCGGTCCGCTGGTCAACCATACACTGGTGGGCCGCCTGAGCGTCAGTGACTATTCGACCGACGGCAATCTCGTCAATCTCTACGACGGCAAGGGCATCGACTACGACCGGCACTCCAAGATCAGTGGCCGGCTGATCTACACGCCCATCGAGGCACTGAGCTTCGATCTGCGCGGTTCGTTCTACCAGGAGCGCGGCAGCTCGCTGTGGTTCAGCCTGGTGGACGTCCTGGGCACGACGGGGGGCGAGATCACGCCGCAGGACGCCCGGACCCGCCCCGATCTGAATGGACCGCATTCGACCTGGCGGCAGATCTATGACACCTCGCTCCTGGCCAGCTACGACACGGGCGCGGGTGTGTTGAGTTCGATCACGGCTTATGACGACATCCGGGTCCGTTACCGCGAGGACCTGGACCAGACTCCGGTCCCATCGGTCCCGGACACACTGCAGACCCGCTACACGCACAGCTACAGCCAGGAGTTGCGTTTCACCTCGCCCGGCGACCGGTCGTTCCGCTACATCGTCGGTGGCTACTTCCAGAATACCCACCGCGCGGTCGTCACCGGCGCGACCATCGACTTCTGCTACTTCGGCATCCCGATCCCGGGTCCGTGCGCGACGCCGATGTTCGAGCTCTCCGGCAACCCGGTGAGCGTACCGCTGAACAGCACCTCGGCTGCATCGAAGCAATACGCCGCGTTCGCGCAGGCCAACTACGACCTGACGAGCGAGCTCGAACTGACGCTCGCCCTGCGCTATGACCGCGTCGAAACCTCGCAGCTCGATCTGTTGTCCCTCATCCAGGACGAGGCAACCTTCAGCAGGACGCAGCCGAAGGCATCGCTGGCCTACCGCCTGACGAATGACGCGATGGTGTACGCGACCTACTCGCAGGGATTCAAGGCCGGCACCTTCAATCCGCCGCCCGAGCCGGGCGCCACCTTCCCGCTGGTCGTGGGCAGCGAGGTGTCGAAGAACTACGAGCTGGGCGCGAAAACCGAATGGCTCGACCGCCGCCTGAAGGCCAATGCCGCGGTCTATTACACCGACTATCTCGACCCGCAGATCTTCCAGCTCGATGCACTGAGCGGCGGCCAGGTGACCATCAACGCGCGCAAGGCCCGCATCCAGGGCTTCGAGCTGGAGCTGGCGGCGCGGCCGCTGCCGCACCTGGACCTGAACGCCTCCTACGGCTACACCGACTCGAAGATCAGGGACTTCGACGGCACCCCGCTCTACCTGGGCCAGTCATTGCCCAACATGCCGAAATCCACGCTCAACCTGGGCGCACAGTACGGCGTGGCGGTGGGCGGCGATGCGCTCGTCAAGGGCCGGCTCGACTACTACCGCAGCGGCACGATCTCCTACCAGGATTTCCAGAACAACGCCGATCCGAACCACTTCCTGTTCACGCCCAGCTACTACACGCTCGACGGGCAGATCGGCATCGAGAACGGCCACTGGTCGCTCACCGGCTACGTGCACAATCTCACCGACCAGCACTTCGCCACTTCTGCCTACTCCCGTTACATCGCAGCCTTCATCTTCGTGCCCTTCGGCAAGGATCCGATCCAGACCGATCCCGGCCGACTGTATGGCGCGGAAGTGCGCTACCGCTTCTGAGAGCGACGACAGCCATGGCCACTGCTGAGCGGATATTCCACCTGCGACCCGAAGCAGAGCGCGCGTTCGGCTTTGCCCAGGCGCGACGCTCGGGCAACACGCTGTATGTGTCCGGGGTCCTGAGCGTCAATGATCGCTTCGAGCCCCAGGGGGCCGGGGACATGAAGGCGCAGGTGAGCAACGTCTACGATGCGATCGAGACCACGCTGCGGGCCTTCGGTGTCGGTCTGGCGAACGTGATCAGGGAAAGCATTTTCGTCACGGACATGGCGGGCTTTCTCGAAGCGAACGCGGTGCGGGTGCAGCGCTATCACGGTCATCCGCTGCCGACCGCGACTGCGGTCGAAGTGCGCCGGCTGGCGTTCGAGCCCTGCATGGTCGAGATCGAAGTGGTGGCCGAATTGTGACCGGAAGGGGCTTGCCCATGACCGAATCGCTGCGTGATCAGTTTCCTCGTTCCGTAGTGTGTCAGGGAGCGGTGCGTATCGCGGCATCCGCGGACCGAGTGTGGGCGATGGTAGGCGATGTCGGCGACGCCACCATCGCCAGGAGTTTCATCGAACGTATCGAGATGCACGGCCGGGGCATTGGCGCGGTGCGCGATCTGCACCTGGGCGGGGGCATGGTCATCTCCGAGCGCATCGAGGAGTACAGCGATGCGGACCGGTACTACGTGTATCGGGTGGTCGATCAGGGTCCGACCAGCTTTGCGCATCATCTGGCGATGACCCAGGTCGTGCCCGCAGGTCCCGGCCAGTGCATCGTCAGCTGGATCACGATGGCTCAACCACTCAACGGCTGCGACGCCGAGGTGCGCGCGATGCTCCAGGGCAACATCGATGCGGTTCTGTCGCTGATCAAGCAGCATTTCGAGCGCTGAGGCCGACGTGGGTACGCACGGTTCCCTCGGCTTCGAGCCCATTGCCACCAGTCACTGGATGCGGGCAGCACCCCAGGCCGACCCCGCTCCGCGCCTCGGCTCGCAGATCGATTGCGACGTCGCGGTGATCGGGGCGGGGTACACCGGGCTGGTGAGCGCGCTGACCCTTGCCGAGGCCGGGCGGCGGGTGTGCGTACTCGAGGCGGAACAGCCTGGATGGGCCGCTTCCGGGCGCAATGCGGGGCAGATCATTCCCATGATGTGGGGCGCCCACAAGAGTCCCGCCCGGATGACCGCCCACTACGGCGAGAAGCTCGGAGCACGGATGAATGCGCTGGCCGCGGCGGCGGGTCGCAACCTGTTTGCCCTGATCGAGCGTCATGGCATCCAGTGCGACGCGCAGCGCGGTTACGTCTGTCTCATGCGCAACGGCAAGTCGCTGAATCTCTGGCAGTCGCGCCTCGAGGCATGGCGAGCGCATGGAGGTCGGTTCGAGGCGCTGGACCGCAACGCTCTGTCGCGGTACGTGGTATCGCCGCGCTACGCGGGCGGGTTTTATCTTCCCGACGGCGGTCGAGTCAATCCGTTGAGTCTGTCGCGTGGTCTGGCTGGCGCGCTGCGCAGGGCAGGGGGACTGATCTTCGGGAATTCCCGCGCCCTCAGGGTTGAGCGCGACGGTGGCGGATGGCGTGTCGCCACCGCGCTTGGCGCCGTCCGGTCTCGGATCATACTGGTCGGCGCCGGCGGCTATGCCGACTCGCTCTTCCCGGTCCTGCAGAAGGT
The DNA here is from genome assembly GCA_035542375.1 of Steroidobacteraceae bacterium. Taxonomy (GTDB): domain Bacteria; phylum Pseudomonadota; class Gammaproteobacteria; order Steroidobacterales; family Steroidobacteraceae; genus 13-2-20CM-66-19. The sequence continues at coordinate 6,396 of DATKLO010000090.1, forward strand.
CGGGATTCCGATGATCTGCGGAGTCGTGGCCACGGATCCGCTCCCAGACCACGGCGCCAGCTTCCTGCCAGGCGGTGTGCCGATGGCGGACATGGACGATCCGGCCGTGTTCGCTCCATCGGTGGATGCGCAGGGGTGCCTCGTGGTGAGCTACATGGTTGGTGCACGCCAGCCCGAGTTGGGTCGCGCACTGAATGTCGTGGGCCCGCGCCTGAAGCGTGCCTTCCCGCAATTGCAGCCGCCGCCCTTCCGCCGTCACTGGCTCGGCCGCTTCCTGATCAGTATGGACGGTGTACCGAGTCTCATGCGACTCGATGAGAACGTCTTCGCCGCCGCGGTCTGCAATGGAGTGGGGCACACGCTGGGCATCTCCGCGGCCCTGCAGCTTGCACGTCTTGCGCAAGGAGTCCCGGACTCCGACATCGACTTGCCGGTCACCACACCCCGACCCACCTCCGGCGCGAGGGTGCTGCCAGGTCTCTTGCGGCGGGTCGTGATGCCACTGGCCAATTCTCTCGGAGTCTGATCGGATCATGGAGCGAGTACTTCTCGTCGTCAGCTCGTGCGCCCGCATGACTCCCCCTGCCGGGCAGTCCGCGCAAGCCGCGGGAGAGTCCGCGGGTCCCGCCGATGGGTCCGGGTCGCAACCGGGTGCCGTCACCGGCGCCTGGATGGAGGAACTCGCCGCCAGTTACTACGCTTTTGCCGATGCGGGATGCGAGGTCCTCATTGCCTCGCCGCGTGGAGGCGAGGGTCCCATCGATCCGCTGAGTCTCCAGTTGCCGTGGCTGACCGATACCGGCCGCCGCTTTCAGGCGGACGCGCAGGCGCGGGAGAAGCTGTCCGACACCATTTCATTGGCCGAGGTTCGCGCAGCCGACTTCGATGCGCTGTATCTGGTCGGAGGCGCTGCCGCCGCCTGGGATTTTCCCTGCGACGACCATCTGGCTCGAGTCATCCAGGACCTGGCCAGTGCGCACAGACCGGTCGCGGCGGTCTGCCACGGCGTACTGGGACTGACCAAGGCACGCGACACGCAGGGCAACGCCATCGTCGCCAACCGGGCCGTCACGGGGATCTCCAACGCCGAGGAGATCATGACGGGCTTCGACAAACTCGTTCCGCTGCTGCCCGAAGAGCGCCTCAAGGAGCTGGGCGCGCGTTACTCCTGCGCCGAGCCCTTTGCGGCGAAGGTGGTGAGCGATGGCAACCTGTTCACCGGGCAGAATCCCGCTTCGGCGGCACCGCTGGCGCTTGCCGTCATCGCCAGTCTGCGCAACGGCCGCAGCGCCTGATCAGCACTTCGGCCGGCCTGCCTGAGCGCTGGCTCGGCCCGAGCGCCTGTCAATCCGGCGCCGGCGACCGGGCGCTACTTGCGCTGCCGGTCGAGCTCGGGATCGCCGCCGGTGGAGGGAAAGCGGAACTCCAGCTCCAGTTCCTTCAGGCGACTGGGCTTGAGCTCGCCGGCGCGTTCCAGCACGCCGTAGGCCACCGAGCAGATGTGGGAATGGATTCGCTTCAGGTCGCGCAGGATGTCCAGGTGCAGGGAGCTGGATTCGATGCTTTCCGGGCGGCCATCCCGCAGGCGCGCCAGGTGACTCTCGGCGGCGGCAAACTCCATGGCGCGCAGGCTGGCCTTTTCCGTGACCAGTTGCCGTGCGATCTGCACGTCCCCGGACATGAAGACGCTGAAGGCCAGCTTGAGGTTGTCGCACACCTCCTGGTGGAAGGACTCCAGCTCCGCCGCGCCCTCCTTGGAGAACACGATCTGCCGCTTGATCTTCTTGGCCGCGGCTTCCATGAGGTTCTTGTCGATGATGTCGCCGACGTGCTCGAGATTGATCGAGAACGAGATGATCTCCATCGCGCGATGCGCGTCACGCTCGTTCAGGCTTTCGCGTGTGAGTTTCGTGAGGTACAGCTTAACCGCCTCGTCCAGGCGGTCGACCGCGTCATCCATCGACGAGATCTCAGCGACCAGCTTGCGATCATCGGTGGTGAGCGCCGTCCGGGTCCGTCGCAGCATGGTCTCGACGATGTCGCCGATGTGGAGCGTCTCGCGGGCGGCGCAGGCGAGAGCAACCGAAGGTGTCGCGAGCGCCGTATCATCCAGGTAGAGCGGTGCCGATGGATCGTTCGGTTTAGGCGAGTCGGGGAACAGCCGCTTGAGCAACGCGGCAACACCATTCAGCGGCAGGATGAAGAGCAGCGCCAGCGCCACGTTGAATGCGGTGTGGAAATCGGCGGCCATGCGCGAGGGATTGGGCTCGATTTGTGCGAAGAACGCGGTGAGGGGCTGCACGAAGGGAAGCACCAGGGCACAGCCGACCAGACGATTGATGAGGTTGCCGACGGGCAGGCGGCGACTGGCCGGATTATCGCTGCGGCTGCCCTCGACCAGCGGATTGATGGCGCTACCCAGGTTGGCGCCCAGAGTCAGCGAGACCGCCGCCACCGGCGTGATGAAGTTCGAATAGGCGAGCGACATGACCAGCAGCACGACGGTCACGCTGGAATGGGCAGCCCAGGTCAGAGCGGCGGCCATCAGCAAACACAGGAATGGCTCGTTGGTCATCGCCGACAGCAGCGTGCGGACCGCCGGGGCATTCTCTGCGGGGGCCAGCGTATCGAGCAGGATATGCAGGGACAGGACCATGAGGCCGATGCCTATGGCCACGCGACCCAGGTCACGCGTACGGGTCTGCCCGCCGCGCTTGAAGGCCGTCACTCCGATCAGGAACAGAACGGGCGCCGCGGCGGAGACATTGAAGGACAGGACTTGCACGATCAGCGTGGTGCCGACGTTGGCCCCGAGCATGATGGCCAGCGCGGGCACCAGTTCCACGGTACCGCCGCTCACGAACGAGGCGGTCATGAGTCCTGTCGCGGTACTGCTCTGCAGTAGAGCCGTCACGAACACCCCGGTGCAGAAGGCAAGGAAGCGGTTGCGCAGGGCCTGACCCAGGAACCGTCGCAGGTCGGAACCGAAGGCGCGCACGATGCCGCTGTGGACCATGTGCAGGCCCCACAGCAGCAGCGCCACTCCGCCGACCAGATCCAGCAGGATCATGCTTCCCAACGCGTCACCCCGAGATGAGCTTGCATCGCAACCCGATTATGCCCATGGACCCGGCCCGCACGGCGTCGGATACCTCACACATCAGGCAGCAAATGCCGCAGTGGACCCACGTGCTTCTCATAGTGCCGCCAGCGCCCCGCCGAGGAACTGTTGATCTTCTGGCGCACCTGCCAGCGGCTGGCGGTGATCACGACACGCTCGGTATTGTGGAATTCCAGGCACCGCGGGTCCCACGGCAGGTCGATGAATTCCAGCATGCGGCGGGTCCAGCGTTCAGTCTCCTGCACGAGGCCCTCGTAAGGTACTTCCAGCAATACCTGCGCGGGAAGCACGCGGCGCCAGTGATTCATGATCCGTGTGTACTCGCTGTAATAGTGCGCGATATCCCCGAGATCGTTGGCGTAGGGACTGACGTTGTAGAAGTGCTGGAAGTACACCGACAGGCACGTGTCCAAAGGGTGGCGCTGCATATGAATGAAGCGGGCGCGAGGAAGAACGGCATGGATCAGGCCGGCGTAGAGGAAGTTCGCCGGCATCTTGTCGATGATGCGCCGTGCACTGCTGGCGTGCCGGCCAACGCGCTGCAGATACTGATCTGCGATGGCCGCAAAGCGCGCGTCGCGATCGCCGCCCTGCCACCCGACAGGGTCGAGTGTCGCCCACGCCCGATCCCAGAATCTGACTTCGCCCGCGCCGAACACATCCGGATGGGAGGATAAGATCTGTTCGGTCAGCGAGGTGCCCGAGCGCGGCATGCCGATAATGAAGATGCACCGTTCGCCGTCTTCGCCCGTCGGGCGGGCCGTCCTCACGAGCGCCGCATCGAACCGACTCGCCAGCCGGTCGACCAGCTCGGTCAGCCTCGGACCATCGTGCTTGCCGCCCAGGCGACGGGTCAGCTCGTTGGCCGCGTGAAAGCTGGTGAACGCCTCATCGTACTCTCCGACGTCATCGTGATACTTGCCCAGGGCATAGCGGAGCTGGATCTCCGTTTCCACTGGCAAGGGACGTGTCAGGAGTGATTTCACTCCAGCGAGCCAGCCTGCATCGTCGCGTGTCATGCGACGGACGTGGGCGAAACTGCTGTAGGCGGGCGCGAAGCTGCCGTCCATCTGCAGTGCGCGCTCGAATAACTCGCGCGCACCGGAGAAGTCCCCATGGTCGGCCCGCAACTCGCCCAGGATCTGCAGCGCATCGGCCCTGCCGGGCTCGAGCGCCAGGGCCGCCCTGCAGACCTCCTCCGCCTGCTCGGGAAATGACAGGACGCGCAGCGCCGCCGCCAGCCCGAGACGGGCATCGACCTGATTGGGCTGCAATTCAATGCTTCTTCTGAAGCTCTCCGCGGCTTCCTCCGCCCGTCTGGTCTCCAGCAGCGCACGCCCGAGAGCGCAATGGGCGTCCGCGCGCCCCGGGGCCCATTGCACTGCCTGTGCGCATAGCGTCAGTGCCTCGCGGCGCTGGCCATCAGCGAGGAGCATGGCAGCCAGGTTCAGCAGAGCCTCGATGTCCTTGGGATTGTGCCGCAGCGCTTCGTAGAAGCTCCTGATGGCTGCCGCCCGGTCGCCACGGGCGCCCAGCAATACGCCCAGGGTGTTGTGGGCCATGCTGAGAGCGGGATTCCGCTCGAGCGCGCGCCGGCAGCACTGGATGGCTTCCTCGAACTCGCCGCGCTGGCGGAGCGCCTCGGCGAGATTGCACAGCACCTGCGAAGGGTCACCGGTGAGCTTGAGGGCACGCTGATAGCTGCGGATGGCCTCCGCAGTCTCGCCCAGCGCCATCAGGGCATTACCGAGATTGTTGTGGGCGTCGCGCCGCGTGGGGTCCGCCTGGAGCGCCCACACATAGAGTGTGACGGCCTCGCGCGTCCGCCCCAGCTGGCTTTGGATTTCCGCGGCTTCGATCAGAGCGTCCGGATTGCGTGGTTGCAGGGAGAGGCACTGTCGAAGCGCCGCCAATGCCTCTTCCAGGCGTCCGCGACCGCGCAGTTCCGTGGCCAGGTTGGCGTGAGCCTCTGCATCCTGCGGGAGCAGCTCGACGGCCCGAGCCAGCGCGGCCACCGCATCCTTGTCCTGCCGCAACATCACCACACCCAATATCTTCCACAGCGTCCCGTCTTCGGGGTTGTCCCGCAGCAGGGCTTCAGCGCGTTGTTGCGCCTCGGCCAACTGGCCGCCCGAGAGCATCTGCATGAGCGCCGCGATGTCGCGCGGCTCCGCGGTCCTAGGCCCGCTCTGCATCACCGGAGCCCTCGCGGTAGCGCGTGAGCGCATCGCCCAAGGCCTGTCTGAGTGGATCGAGCCACGGCTCGAAGTGCTTCCACTGGTCCAGGCCCGCGCGGTTGATCTTCTGGCGGACCTGTTCCGAGCTCGCCGTGCGTATGCTGCGTCGGGTCTCGTGAAACTCCACGCAGCGTGGTTCGAACTCCAGCTCGCAGAAGTCCAGGAGCCGGCGGACGTTGCCCTCCAGATCCTCGATCACGTCCTCGTGAAACACGCGCAGCACGCGTCCCGGCAGGACCGTATCCCAGTGCCGCATCAGCTCGAGATACGTGCGGTAATAGCGGGCGATCTCCTCGATGCTGTAGGTGAACTCCTGGCCGTTGGCGAACAGCTGCTTGAAGTTGCTGAAGCAGCAGGCCATGGGCTCGCGCCGCGCGTCGATGATGCGCGCGTTGGGCAGCATCAGGTGAATCAGACCCACGTGCCGGAAGTTGTTGGGCATCTTGTCGATGAAGAACGGTCGCGCCGCGGCGCCCGTGCCGCGGTAGGCCCGCGTGCCGTCCAGGTACTGCTGGCCGAGCTCGGTGTACTCAGCGGCGCTCAGGCTGGCGAGAATGCGCGGATAGCGCGGATCGTCGCTCTCCGGGCCGAAGCCGCGCAGGCGGCTGACGATCTGCTGCACATTGGGCAGTTCCTGCGTGCCTTCGACCCGCGAGTGGGAGGCGAGGATCTGTTCGAGCAGAGTGGAACCGGAGCGTGGCAGACCGATGATGAAGATCGGATCCGGTGCCGTGTGTCCCCAGCCGCTGCGTTCCGCGAAGAACCCGGCGGTGCAGACCTCGATCTGCCGCCGCGTGTTGAGTTCGATCATCGCCGCCCGATAGCGGCTCTCGGTGCGCTTCCAGGCGTTGCCCTGCTGATAGTGCCGGAAGGACTCCGCGTATTCGCCGCGATCCTCGAGTGCCTTGCCGAGCGCGAAGCTCAGATGGTAACGGTCAACCAGCGAAGTTCCCGGCGTGGCCAGGCTCTCCCGCATGCGGGCCTCTTCCTCCGCCGCGAAGCGATAGGTCTTGAGATTGGCGAGACTCCAGTAAGCGTCGCCGAAATCCGCGCGCTTGCGCGTAGCGAGCCGGTAGGAATCGATGGCCTCCTGGGTGCGGCCCAGCGTCTTGAGGGCATGTCCAATCGACAGATGGGCGTCCGCGTCTTCGGGTCCGCCGTTGAAGAGCTCGCCGTAGATCGCAATGGCGCGCTCATGCTCACCCAGTCCGGAGAGGGCAGCGGCACGCAGGATCTTCAGCTGACGGCTGTCGGGCTCGTGCGCCAGCAGCTTGTCGATCTCCCGCAGGGCCTGTTCGTGGCGGTGCAGCTCGATGAGCACCAGGGCGTATTCCTGGCGGGCCGCCCGATAATCGGGTGCCCGTTCGAGCACTTCGGCCAGCAGCACCTGGGCATCGAAGTAGATGCGATGGGCGATGCCAATGCGGGCGAGCAGACGCAGGGCCTCGATGTGCTCGCCCTTCCCCAGGATGTATGAGCGGATCAGGTTTTCGGCCGCATCGAGATCGCCGTCCGCGAACAATCCGGTGGCCACCACGACTTCCTGAGGCAGTGAGCGCAGCGCCGCTGCCTCGTTCGCTGCCGCAGCGGCGCTGGCCGCATCGGCGTGCATGCGGTACAGGCCCTCGAGCATTCCCCAGGCGCCTGGCAGCGCATGATTGATTCGTACGGCCTGAAGAAAGGCATCGACGGCGGGCTGGGCCTGCCTCAGCGTCACGAAGCAGCGCCCGCGCTCCTCGTACAGCCTGCTGAAGCGCGGATGGTGCTTCTCGAGCACCGACAGGGTTTTCAGGGCCTCCGGGATCTGTCCGAGGAAACGCTGCGCGACCGCGGTGAACAGCAGCGCATCGCGCTGTTCTGGCGCGGCGGCAACGACCGCGGCGGCGGCGGCCAGCGCCTCGCGGAATCGCTGCGTCCTGAGGAGTTCGCGAATCCGGTCGAGCTCGCCCGTGAGCGGTGCTGCGGCAGTGGACGTCAGCGGGCTGGCCGCGGGTACGGCTGTGGTCGGGGCGGGTTCCATCGGCTCAAAAAATCAGGGGCGGACCTCCTGAAGGTCCGCCCCATCATAGCTCACCGGGCCGGCCGGTACGCCGGCGCTCAGAACTTGTAGTTGATCATGGCCATCAGGACCCGCGGACGCAGCGGAATCTCCGCCTTGATGAACTGACCGGAGGAAATGTTGGTCGGTCCATACTCACCGGTGATGTTGCTGCCCTGGATCTGTGCCGTCCAGTTGTCCTTGCTGACGCCGACTGCCGCATCGTAGGTCGTGTAGCCCGGGATCTGGAAACGCAGCAGTGTCGTCGTCGGGTTGACCTGGGACGGATCGTCTCCGCTCGGGAAGCTCTGCGGCTCATTGCTCTGCGAGGAGACATGGCTGGCGCCAATCCACGCGAAGGGCTTGTACTCACCGGTCGACCAGTCGTAGCGCGCCCTCAGATTGAACATGAACGGCGGCGAGAAGGGCGGACGCGTGCCGAGCACTCCGTACGGATTCGTGTAGGCCAGGCCCTTGACCACCGTGATGCACTGCCCGATCGGTGTCGGGTTGTAGGGCGAAACACGGTTGCTCGGCAGACACGGAGCCGAGATCTGCTCGGAGCTGTTGACGGAGCTCGACCCCTCGAGCGACAGGCCCTCGAACAGCCGTGCCGAGAACTGCAGTTCGAAGCCCTTTACCCTGTAGGTCGGTCCGTTCACGTCGAAGGTCGTGTTGCCCAGGTGGACGGGGTCGAACAGTGGCAACTGGATGTTGCTCCACTTCATCACGTAGCCCGACAGGTTGACGAGCAGCCGATGCTCGAACCATTCGGTCTTGAGACCGACTTCGTGGTTGGTGAGCTGATCCGATTGGTATCCGGCCGGCTTGTTGAACTGGCTGGTGTTCTGCCCGTCGAAAGCTCCGCCCGGCGCACAGCGCGGGTCGGTCGAAGCCGCGCCGCAGTACTTGGCCACGCCGGACAGGATCGGGGTCGCGCCCAGCGGGGAGTTGGTGCGGTTGAATCCGCCCGGACGGAACCCTTCCGAGTAGGTGTAGTAGGCCATGAAATCCGGCGTGACGTGCCAGGTGATGTTGCCACGCAGGCGGTGGCCGCTCTCGCTCTTGGACAGGTTGATCGGGAAACCGCACAGGCCGGCGGCCGTGCAGGCGCCGTTCAGGTGGTTGACCACCAGTCCCTTGCTCGTGCTCTCGCTGTAGTACTCCGAGCCGTACTCATACTCGTCATAGTGGTAGAAGCGGGCGCCGCCGGTCACCGTCAGGACCTTCGGAATGACGTCGAAGTCAGCTGACACGAAGGCAGCGCGCTGCTTGTAACCGCGCTGGTCATCTTCGCCGAAGGCCGTGTTGGCATCGGTTCGCAGGCCGGGATGGGAGGCGTACGCGCCGGGCACCGGGCCCACCGCGGACAGACAGTCCGGGCCGCCTGCGAGTGCCGCGTCGAGATTCGCCTGGCTGCACTGCGGAATACCCAGGTAGTTGAAGTTCATGTCGTCGTCGATGTTGAACTTCTCCCAGTAGAGTCCGAACAGCCCGCGGATGCGGTAGTCCTCGTTGGTGCTGAAACGCAGCTCATGACTCTGGTGCTGGTTGTCGGTCTGGTCGCGCCAGTTGCCGACGGAGGTCGAGCACTGCGTGGGATGCCCGGTGAGGGCCGGAAAGTTCTTCGGATTGAAATACCCGGCGCCCGTGCCGATGCAGGCATAGTACGAACCGACGGCACTGCGCATGTAGTTCGAGTAGTCCTGCTGTCCGTCGATGTGACGGACCATGTAGCTGCCGGAGTACACCATGCTCAGCAGATCGCCGATCTTGCCGTTGACGGTCAGCGACGTGCTCTCGTATCTGTCCTTGGAGTACGCGGGAGCGAACGCGGTGATCTGATACTTGCCGAGAGCCTGTCCGTCGCTGCCGATCGGGTATGAGTAGAAGTACCCGTCCGACTGCATGTCCTGATAGTTCTGCTGGAGTAACACGTTCCAGTCGTCGTTGATCTTCAGCAGTGCCGACAGGCGCGCGCCCTGGTAATCGACAGGGTTCGTATCGGGTCCCTGTACCGGTCCGTTGTTGGCGGTTGGATTGCCGCCCAGGTCATGCGGCGGCGTTCCGGGGAAGTAACCGATCGTGCCCGGCACGTTGTCGATGTACCCGCCGCGATGCTCGGTGAAGATCGAGCCACGCAGCGCGAGATTGTCGGTGACCGGTACGTTGATGGTCAGGTTGGCAACCGAGTTGTTGCGGCCGCCGGCCGTGATGCCGTAGCCGCCATTGGCTTCGCCCGACACGCCGTTGAAGTTCGGCTTGTTGGTGATGTAGCGGATGGCGCCTGCCTGGGCGCCGCCGCCGAACAGCGTGCCCTGCGGACCTTCGAGGACCTCGACGCGCTCCATGTCGATCAGATACACGTCGTTGTTGCGAGCCGGGAACTGCATCGACTGGTCGTCGAGGTAGACCGCGACGTTCGGGAAGGGCGCGGTGGTCGACTGCGACTGGTTGCCCGAGCCTACGCCGCCCAGGCCGCGCATGAAGATGTTGCCGGTTCCCGGGCCGTTGCCGCTGAAGGTCACGTTGGGCGTGTATTTCAACAGATCGTTGAAAGACACCACGTTGAGTTGCTTCAGCTGATCGCCGGAGATCGCCTGGACCGTCAGCGGCACGTCCTGGATCGACTCGGAGCGGCGCGTTGCCGTCACGACGATTTCGCTCAGGCCCGCCGTGGCGGCCGGCTGGTCCTCATCGGCCGCGCGCGCCACCTGGGCTGCCGCGGCAGAGGCGAGGGCGACCGAAATCGCATAGGCCAACTGTCTGTTCTGTTTCAAGTGGGTTCTCCCCGTGCGTAAGCGTTGCTGTTATGCAGTAGCGGACATCCGTATGACGAATGTCCGCCGTCCTGACTAGTCCGAATCTCGCCACAGCCGGTCCGCGTGCCGGGGGCGCCCTGTCAGGAGGGCAGACGTTAGCCATAATTCGATGACGGGCGCAAGCACAGGGGCGTCATCGATGCGACCCGGCAACGACGTCGTAAGCCTGCAAAGCACGGATGCGCGTCAGAAAGGTGCCAAATGTAGCGTGAGAGCAACAGCAGTCGGCGACCGCGTTGCCGCCGCGATACAGCGATTCGACCAGCAGCCGCCCAGCCAGCCCTCCGGCCGGCTATGTCCGATCAACGGCACGTCGGGGCCCGCGGGCCGGACCGAGCAGGATCCGGCTGTAATACGGTCCCAGCTGCAGGCGTCGGGCGCGGCTTTCGTGCAGGCCCAGCGTGTAGTAACCCACCTGGTGGAAGTAGGTGATGCGCGCCCGGACCAGTGCTTCCGGATCCCGATAACCCAGGTCCAGGAAGATCCGCCTCAGCACGGAGATCCGCTTCTGATCGGCCTGGAGCACGACACGCGCCACATCGGCGGATACCCGGGCCCATTCGCGCACGGCGGCATCGTACCCGGGGCTGTACTCCCGCTCGGTCACCCACAGATCGACGATGGCCTGGAATTCCTCCAGGCCGTTGCGGTCGCGGCGCAGCGTGCGCTCGAAAGGCAGCGTATTGGTTGCGATCCAGTGCCGCAGCAGCCGACGCAGCAGGTCCTTGTGGCTCTTGAAGTGCCAGTAGAAGCTCCCTCGCGTCACGCGCATCCGGCGCGCCAGCCGCTCGACCTTCACCGACAGGATGCCGTTTTCGATGAGTTCGGCCCGCGCGGCCTCGAGCCATGCCTCTGCCGACTGATGCGCCGAGCGCTTGCGGCGCGTCACGGGCACAGGCCGGCCGAGTCCACCAGCCAGTCCCAAAGGTGCAGGCACACGGAACGCTCGACGAATACCCGCCATGCCGGCTCCGGCCCACAGCAGTGCAGCATCACGTTGACCTGAGCCAGAACCGTCTGCGCGCACCTTCCGCCACTGACCTCGCCGCCGTCGAGATCGAGCGTGCAGTCCCTCATCAGGATATCCAGACTTTTCGGGCCGGCCAGTTCCAGTAACACGAGTCCCGAGGACATCTCCGTGAGCACGCAGTCCGGCGCTGCCTTGCCCACCGCGTCGGCCAGCGCCGCGAGCGGCATCGACGTTGAATACGCCAGCCAGTCAGCAGGTGCTCGCCACAGAAACGCGGGATCGGTCCCGCACACCGTGTTGGGCTTCGCGGGCAGCGACTCCTGAAGACCCGCAGTCCGCCCGCGCAAGGCTTGAATCCGGATCTTGGGAGCCTGCGCAACCTCACGCAGAGTGAATCCAGGCGAGCTGAACAGGGAGCGACCGCTCGCGGCCAGCTGCGAACTTGCGCGCGGCTGCAATCGGGCGAAGTCAGCCACGCAGGCGCTCTCCCGTTGGATCCAGGTGAGTCGGGGTCACGACGGTCGCGCGTGTCTGCCCGTCCAGCTGCACGATCCGGATCGATTCGCCGTGGCGCGCGCGGCCGTTCACGAGCATTCCCAGGCCCACGTGCCGATCGAGACTGGGGCTGTAACAGGCGGATGTCAGGTACCCCTGGCTGACCGTGAGCGAGCGGGCATCGCGTGTATCCGACTGCGGATCCGCGGGCATCAGATGGGCACCGGCGGTGAAGGCGGCCGGATCGCCCGTGCAGCTCAGGCCGACCAGTTGCATCCGGTCCGGCCGGATGTGTTCGGCGAGCCGCAGCGAGCGTCTGCCGATGAAGTCCGATGTCTTCTTCCCCAGCGCGGGCCCGAAGCCGACATCATCGGGCACCGTGGTGCCGTCGGTGTCCCCGCCGACATGCAGGTAGCCCTTCTCGATTCTCATCACCAGCAGCGCTTCCACTCCATAGGCACACAGTCCGTGTGGCTCGCCGGCCGACAGCAGCGCACGCCAGAGCGGGCTGGCGTGATCGGCGGGCACGCTGATCTCGTAAGTGAGCTCGCCTGTGAAACTCACGCGCAGGATCCGGCAGGGCAGTCCCAGGAGGCGCCCGGCGCGCACCTGCATGTGAGGGAAGACTTCACGACCCAGGTCGATGTCGCAGTCCAGGGCGGACAGGATCTGGCGCGCGTTCGGCCCGGCGACGGCAAAGGTGGCCCACTCACTCGTGACATCGGTCACGAGGACCCGCAGGTCGGACCAATGTCCCTGCAGCCATTCCTCCAGCCACGCCCCGATCCGGGCCGCGCCGCCACTTGATGTGTTGACCAGGAATTCCTCCGGCCCGAGTCGCGCGCACACGCCATCGTCGATGAGGATGCCGCGCTCGCTGAGCATGATCCCGTAGCGCACGCGACCCGGCTCGAGCGTGCTCATGGTGTTGGCGTAGATGCGGTCGAGAAACGGCGCCGCATCCGGGCCGCGGACGAGGAATTTCCCCAGCGGTGAACCGTCGAACAATCCGGCCTGGGCGCGGACGGTGCGCATTTCGCGCAGACAGGCCTGGGCTGCGGATTCACCGGCCCGCGGGTAACAGGCAGGTCGGGTCCAGGCGCCGTATTCCTCGAAGCGGGCCCCGAGCGATGCGTGCGTCTCGTGCGCGGCCAGCAGGCGCCGAGGCTTGTAGAAGTCACCGTTGCGGCCGCCGGCGATCGCGCCCAGCGTGACAGGGATGAATGGCGGCCGGAACGTCGTGGTGCCAACTTCGGCCAGCGTTCGGCCGGACTGCGCACCCAGCACCGCCATGGCATTCAGGTTGGAGGTCTTGCCCTGGTCGAGCGCCATGCCCACGGTGGTGTAGCGCTTGACGTGTTCGACGGAGAGCAGGTTTTCCCTGACGGCGAGCTCGATGTCGGCGGCCGTGACATCGTGCTGGAAGTCGATCCAGGTGCGGCTGCGCAGCCTCTCGCCGGTGTAGCCGAGCGGGCCCACCGCCGCTGCAGTGCGCGCCACCCCTGCCTGAGCCCACTGCGGCAGATTTTCATCCCGCGGCGGCTTGCCAAGCCGGGTCAGCGCAGCCGGGATCACCGAGCGGGTGTGTTCCAGCGCGGAGGACAGCTCGAAGCGCGCGCTGGCGGCACCCACCGCCAGCACGGATTCAAGCTGTCCGTCGGGAACCAGGCAGGCCTGGCGCTCGTCGTGATGCAGGCGGCCGCCAGCCTGACAGTACAGATGCGCGACCGGATTCCAGCCGCCCGACATCGCCAGGGCATCGCACTCGAGGTGTTCGATTCGTGGACCTGTCTCGGCGGAGGTGAAGCGGATGCCGTCGAGGCTACGTCCGGTGGTTCCGGTGATCGCGACCTGGGTGTGCACCTGAATGCCATGCAGGCGCATGCTGGCGGTCAGCTCGGCATCCGGCGCGAGGCGTGTGTCCAGCAAGGCGCGCACGGTCAGCCCGGCGCGCGCGAGGTCCGCGGCGACGCTGTAGGCCGAATCGTTGTTCGTGGTCACCACGACGCGACGGCCGACAGCCACGCCATAGCGATGCAGATAATGTTGCGCGGCGCCGGCCAGAAAGATTCCGGGGCGGTCGTTGTAGGGAAACGCCTGCGGCTGTTCGATCGCACCGGTGGCCAGCACGATCTGGCGCGCCCGGATACGCAGCCAGCGCTGAGCTGTGCCGGTACGCTGTTCCGCGCTGACCGGCGGATCTGCGCACTTCTCAACTGCGGTGACGACACCGTGATCGTACATCGCCACTGCCGTGGTATTGAGCAACAGCCGCACGTTGTCGGATCGGGCGAGACCGATGGCAGCTGCGGCGATGCGGTCCGAGGGCTGTGGCCCGCGCGCCGCCTGACCCTGCCAGTTCCAGGATCCGCCCGGCACCCGGTCCCTTTCGAGCACGAGAACCCGCGCGCCGGCCCGGGCCGCGAGTGTTGCGGCCAGCAAGCCACTCGGGCCTGCGCCGACCACGAGCACATCGCAATGATGGTTGCGCCAGGCGTAGCGGTCGGGATCAGGACCCTCCGGAGCCCGGGCCAGTCCCGCCATGCGGCGGATGGCGGGTTCGAACCAGTGCCAGCTGGGCCACAGGAAGGTCTTGTTGTAGAAGCCGGCCGCCAGCAGGGGATGCAGCGCGTCGTTGATGCGACCCAGGTCGAAGTTGAGCGCGGGCCAGCGGTTCTGCGATTCCAGCCTCAGGGCATCCGCCAGAGGCTCGAGGGTCGCGCGCACATTGATGTCACGGCGCTTGCCATGGCCCACCGTGAGCAGGGCGTTGGGCTCCTCCACGCCGGCACTGAGGATCCCGCGTGGCCGGTGGAACTTGAAGCTGCGGCCGACGACCCGTACTCCGGCGCCGAGCAACGCCGAGGCGAGCGTGTCACCCGCAAAGCCACTCAGCGGCCGGCCGTCGAAGGTGAAGCGCAGGCTGCGCGAACGGTCGATGGCGCCGCCGGTCGGCAATCGAAACGGCCCACTCATCCGCGAGCTTCCGGTTCGCCGCCCAGGCGGTGTGTCGCCGTGTCACGCAGGATCCGGAACCACTGCCCGCAGCCGCGCACATGGCACCACTGCTCAGCGTGGACTCCCTTGCGGTTGTCGCGGAAGAACAGGTAGTCGGCCCATTGTGGGTCAGCTGCATCCCACTGTGGCATGGCGAGGTCAGCCTCACCGCCGTAGCGGAACTCCGTTTCGTCGCGGATGCCGCAGAAGGGACATTCCAGTCGCATCATGTCGGATTGCCCCGCCTCTTCAGTGAGCCACGCCGGCCGCGGCGCCTTCATCCACCAGTTCACCGCGCACGAAGCGGCCGAGCGAGAATGACTCGATGAAGGGATGGGGCGCATCGTTCGCGATCGTGTAGGCGAACGTGTCGCCCCCGGCGGGAATGGCCTTGAAGCCACCGGTGCCCCAGCCGCAACTGATGTAGAAGTTCTCGATCGGCGTCTTGCCGACGATGGGACTGGAGTCCGGGCTGATGTCCACGACGCCGCCCCACTGGCGCATCAGCCGCAGGCGGCTGAAGCTCGGAAACAGCTCCACCAGCGCGGTGATGACGGCTTCGGTGCCCGCGAGACTGCCCCGCTGCATGTACGAGGAATACACGTCGGCGCCGCCGCCGATCACCAGCTCGCCCCGGTCGGACTGGCTCAGGTAGACGTGCACGCTGGGCGACACGGCCAGTGTGTCCATGACCGGCTTGATGGGTTCGCTCACCATCGCCTGGAGCGTCATGCTGATCAGGGGCAGGCGCAGCCCGGCCAGTCGCGCCAGTTCGGAGGAGTGGCCCGCCGCGGCCATGGCGACCCGGTCCGCGCCGATGGTCCCGCGGCTGGTGAGCACCCCGGTGAGCCGCTCACCGCTGCGCTGGAAACCGCGCACTTCGCAGCCCTGGATGATGTCCACGCCGAGTGCGTCCGCCGCGCGCGCAAAACCCCAGTTCACGGCATCGTGCCGGGCGACGCCACCACGCTGCTGGATGAAGCCGCCGACGATCGGGAAGCGCGCATCCAGGTTGATTCTCGGCATCAACCGTTTGATGTCCACGCGGCTCAGCAGGCGCACGTCGATACCGTTGAGATAGATGGCATTCGCCCAGCGGCGCGCATGCTCCATTTCGTGCGCGCTCGAGGCGAGCGACACCACGCCCCGCTGACTCAACATGAGGTTGAAATTCAGTTCGCGCGAGAGTCCCTCGTAGAGTTTCAGGGAGTGATCGAAGAAGCGCGTGCTCGGCGCGTAGAAGTAGTTGGAGCGCACCGCCTGGGTGTTGCGCCCCGAGTTCCCGCCACCCAGCCAGCCACGTTCGAGGACCGCGACGCTGCGGATGCCATGGCGGCTCGCCAGGAAATAGGCGGTGGCCAGCCCATGTCCGCCGCCGCCGATGATGACGACGTCGTAGTGCTTGCGGGGCTCGGGGGAGCGCCAGAGCGGCTGCCACGACCGCTGGCCGGTGAGGGCCCCGCGCAACAGGGCCAGTGCGCTGTAGCGATGCATGATGCGGCTTTTGCCTCGGCTCGCCGAGCCGGCGGGAATTCCAACAACAATACACATCTGTATTTGAATATTCCAGCCAGCCGGAAAATCCCTTGACATCGAAAATAGCCGGACCGATGCTGCGCTGGGACACACGGGGTATCGCATGACGATCACGCTGTTGAACGCGAGCCGGGTGACGGAGCTGCTGCCGATGCCGCAGGCCATCCAGGCGATGGCCCAGGCCATGGCGGCGCTGTCCGAGGGCAAGGGGACTGTGCCGCCGCGCATGGGATGCGCGCTGCCGGGCGGCAAGGGGTCCATGGGACTCATGCCGGGAGCCGTCGTGGTACCGGCCACGGCGGGCGCGAAACTGGCTACGCTGATGCCACACAACCCGGCCGCGGGCCGAGCGGCCATCCAGGCGGTGGTGTGCCTCTTCGATCCGGACACGGGAGCGCTCTCGGCCATCCTGGAAGGCGCCAGTCTGACCCGCCTGCGTACCGCGGCCGTTTCCGGGCTGGCGACCCGCCTGCTGGCACGCGAAGACGCCGCCACGCATGGAGTCTTCGGTTGTGGTGCGCTCCTGCCCTGGCACATCGACGCGATCTGCGCGGCGCGTCCGTCGGTGAGTCGCACGCTCATCTGGGGGAGAGATCTGGCGCGCACCCAGGCGGCCGCACGGCGCGAGGCGCAGCGTACCGGCCGGGAGATCCTGGCAGTAGAGGATGCATCGCAAGCGGCCTCGTGCGACGTCGTTTCGACGATCACTTCGGCAAAGACGCCGGTCCTGCTCGGGAAGTGGCTCAGACCAGGGACGCACGTCAACCTTGTCGGCGCTCATCGTTCGACGGACCGCGAGACCGACACCGAAGCGATCACACGCAGCCGCGTATTCGTCGACCAGAGGGATGGGGCGCTGCGGGAAGCCGGCGAGCTGTTGATTCCGATCGCCGAGGGTGCCTACGCGGCTGACCGCATCGCCGGTGAACTGGGTGAGGTGGAACTGCGACGCGTCCGCGGCCGGCAACAGCACGAAGACATCACGCTCTTCAAGTCCCTCGGGGTGATCGTCCAGGACCTGATCGCGGCGCGAACCATCGTGGAGCGTGCGGCGGGCAGAGCTGCGACCCAGGTGGAGTGGTGAGCAGTCTCTGGGGGAGCGCATGCGCTTCGGCGTTCGTCTGATTGAATACCTGGGCGCATCCCCCGAACTGCTGCGCCTGGCTGTGCTCGCCGAAGAGGCAGGTGCCGATTCGGTCTGGTTTCCGCACGACACCTTCATGCGCAACACGCTGGCGCTGACGAGTGCGGCAGCCGCGATCACCCATCGCGTGCAGCTCGGAGGAGTCGCGATCAGCTCCTACACTACCGATCCCTGCGAACTGGCCACTTACGCCGCCACGCTCGATGAGATCTCCGGCGGGCGATGCATCCTCGGCGTGGGCATGCACACTCGACTGATGACCGAGTGGACCGGTCGGGACACGACGGATTATCTGCGGCACACCCGCGAATCGGTCCGACTGATCCGCACGCTGCTGCGCGGCGAGGTGGCACACGGCGACGGCCGGATGTTCAGATGGACTGATGAGTGCTATTTGCGCTTCAAACCGCCACGGGCCGAGGTCCCCATCTATGTCAGCTCCTTCGGTCGGGAGTTGCGCGAGCTGTCGGGAGAGATCGGAGACGGCGCCCAGCCGATGATCACGCCTCCGGCCTCTGCGCGGCAGGTGGTTGCGGAGACGGAGAGGGGTCTCAGGCGCAGCGGACGATCGCGCGGCTCGTTCACCATCTCGGGTTGTGCCTGGATGTCACTGTCCCCCGAGCGCGCTGCAGCCGCCAGCCGCATGCGCAACATGGTGGCGTATTTCGGTCCTTACCTCGAGGGTGAAGCGCTGGCGCACGTCGGC
>DATKLO010000091.1:0-4625 GCA_035542375.1 Steroidobacteraceae bacterium
CTCTGCTTCCATGCCACACTATAGTGAGAAAAATCCTGGAGCGTCAACTGTTAACAGTCCTATTTGAATGTGGTTTGATACAAAGGACCGGCAACCACTAGCGGTTATCGGCAAGAAACCTCCTACCTTCACCTCTCCACGCCCCGGCGTCATCTGCGCCGAAGTAGGGGCAATCTTAGCGTCCGGGTGCCGCGCCCGCCGGCTGGTCAAGGGGCTCGGGACGCAGATACTGGACCCTGGCCGAAAACCTGCGCTGCCCGTGCGAAACCAAGGAAGCCGTCGGGCCGACGCTCCAGTTACTCTACACTGAGGCCGCGTGGGAAAAGTGCACGGAAAGGACCAGGCTGGAGTGGCGTCGTCGCGGGGCCCGAGCCCTGGCTTCCCGCACTATTCGCGGACTCGGCGGTGGTTAGCGTCACTGCTCCAGCAGCTGCAGCTGTGCCGACGGGTTGTCCGAGTGCGAGCGGTCGTGCCAGGAACGGGCCCAGGGTACGCACCTCCAGCGGACAACTCCGCGTAGTGGTCCTTCTCGCTCGGACGGGCTGCAAGCGCGCGTTTGCGAGACCATCGAACAGTTGCTTACGGACGACGCGATCAATGCCGTGGGTGAGGGCGGCGCTCCGCCCGAGGCTGCGGCACGCATCGCCACGCAATCGCACGCGAGGCTAACTGATCGGCACAGGTGTGGTGAAGAAGCTGTTCCCGGAGGCGACGTCCGGCTGTGCCTCGTGCAGCGGCCACCACGCGCCCGGGGCGAACCGACGCACCGCCCCGCAGCCGGAGGCTGCCGACCAGGCCCGCGTCCGCTCATGATCCAGGAGCCCCCACGCCGGTTATCAGTGGCTTGCAGTGCTGGAACTCGGGTGCGTCGCGCCGCCGCTCGCCCACGAGCTTGCATCCTGCTATGGTGACGGCATGACCGGCACCCGCCTTTACCTGCGTCTGTTGTCCTATGTGCGCCCGCATTGGCGGGTGTTCGCCTTGTCCATTCTCGGCATGCTTGTCGCCGCGGCAACGGAAGTAGCCTTGCCCGCCGCCGCGAAGCCATTCCTCGACGGTACCTTCGTGGACAAGGATCCGTCTGTGATGCACTGGATCCCCGCCTTCGTCGTGCTGCTGTTCCTGGCACGCGGGCTGGGAAGCTTCATGGGCACCTATGCCAGCGCGTATGTCGGGCAGAGGGTCGTGACAGACCTGCGTGAACAGATGTTCGCGCGCCTGCTGAGCCTTCCGCAACTGTTCTACGCGCAGAGCGTCAGCGGAAAGCTGATCTCGAAGTTCACCTTCGACGTGATTCAGGTCGCGATCGCCGTCACCTATGTGGTCACTGTGCTCGTGCGCGACTCGGTGACGGTCCTGGGGCTGCTTGCATACCTGCTCTGGCTCAACTGGCCGTTGACGCTGATCACGCTCGCCACGATTCCCCCCATCGCCCTCGCGGTGCGTGCCTTCAATCGCCGGTTGCGTAACCTTACGCGGCAGACCCAACAGTCCATGGGTGACATCACCCATGTGCTGCAGGAGACGATCGACGGCCAGAAGGTAGTGAAGATCTTCGGCGGGCAAGGCTATGAGCAGCGTCGCTTCAGCGAGGCCGCCAACCGCGTGCGCGTGCTGATCATGAAAGAGCAGGCTGCGGCCGCCGCGAACGTACCGATCGTGCAGTTCTTCGCGGCGATCGCAGTGGCGATTGTCATCTACCGGGTCACCCAGGACGTCCAGGCCGACCGAACCACAGTTGGCAGCTTCGTGTCGTTCATCGCCGCGATGTTGCTCATTCTCGCACCGCTCAAGCGGCTGACTAGCGTCACGGAGCATATCCAGCGAGGGTTGTCCGCGTCCGAAAGCGTCTTCGCGGTGCTGGACCAGAGACCGGAGGACGATCGGGGTACTCTCGACCTGGGTCGCGCGCGGGGCGAGATCCGCTTCGAGGGGGTGACGTTCTGGTACCCAGCCACGGATCGTCCTGCTCTTGACGCGGTAGATCTGCATATCCGGCCAGGTGAGACGGTTGCACTGGTGGGTCTGTCCGGCAGCGGGAAGACCACGCTCGCCAACCTCGTGCCGCGCTTTTATCACCCGAGAGCCGGGCGCATCACCGTCGACGGTCACGATCTCGAGGGGATCACGCTCGCGAGTCTGCGTGCCAACGTCGGCCTGGTCAGCCAGGATGTGATCCTGTTCAACGACACCATTGCTGCCAACATCGCTTACGGTGCCAAGGCGGGCGCGTCGCGCGACGAGATCATCGCTGCCGCAAGAGCGGCTCATGCCTGGGAGTTCATTCAGGCGCTGCCCGAGGGGCTGAACACCCTGGTTGGAGAAAACGGCGTCAACCTGTCGGGCGGTCAGCGACAGCGGTTGGCGATCGCACGCACCCTTTTGAAGAACGCTCCCATCTTGATTCTTGACGAAGCGACCTCAGCCCTGGATTCCGAATCGGAGCGTCAGGTGCAGTCGGGCCTGGAGGCGTTGATGCAAGGCCGGACCACACTGGTGATCGCGCACCGTCTATCGACCATCGAGAAAGCGGATCGGATCGTCGTGCTCGAGCAAGGCCGTGTGGCCGAGGTCGGCTCGCACCAGGAGCTGCTGGCGCGAAAGGGAATCTATGCGCGTCTGTACAGTATCCAGTTCGCGTCCGGCCAAGCGACCGAGAGCCCGGCGGTGCAGCCGGTCGAGTGACGCCTGCTAGTGCGCCCGGTCCCAGTTGGGACCGGCGCCCACATCGACTACCAGCGGGACTGCAAGCTGTGCAACAGTGGTCATCAGGCGCGGCAGTTCCGCCCGCAGCAGGTCGAGCTCGTGGTCCGGCACCTCCAGCACCAGTTCGTCGTGTACCTGCAGAACCAGGCGTGCGCCGAGGTGCGTTTCTGCGAGCCAGCGATGTACCGCGATCATCGCCAGCTTGATGAGATCGGCGGCGGTACCTTGCATCGGTGCGTTGATCGCCGCCCGCTCGGCGGCATTGCGACGTTGCATATTGGACGCCCGGATTTCGGTCATATACAGGCGCCGGCCGAACACGGTTTCCACGTAGCCCCGTTCCCGCGCAGTTGCCCGCGTAGCATCCATGTACGCCTTCACACCGGGGTAGCGCAGGAAGTAACGGTCCATGTACTGCTGCGCAGCGCCCCGCTCGACGCCGAGCTGCTGCGCTAATCCGAAGGCGGACATGCCATAGATCAGGCCGAAGTTAATGGTCTTGGCGTAGCGGCGTTGTTCGCTGGTCACCTGCTGCGCAGGCAGGCCGAAGATCTCCGAGGCGGTACGCCGATGGACATCTTCCCCTGACTGAAATGCGGCCAGCAGATTCTCGTCGCGGGACAGATGCGCCATGATGCGCAATTCGATTTGCGAGTAGTCCGCCGACACGACGCTGTGCCCTGGCGGGGCGATGAACGCTTCGCGGATTCTGCGGCCCTCCGCCGTGCGGATCGGGATGTTCTGCAAGTTCGGCTCGTTGCTGGACAAGCGCCCGGTGATTGCGACGGCCTGGGCGAAGTTCGTGTGCACCCGCCCAGTGCGAGGGCTCACCATGCGTGGCAGCTTGTCCGTGTAGGTAGACTTGAGCTTGGACAAGGTCCGATACTCGAGAATGAGCTTGGGCAACGGATAGTTCAACGCCAGCTCCTGCAGCACGTCCTCGTCGGTGGACGGCTGGCCGCTGGGTGTCCTCTTCAGCACCGGCAGTTTCTGCTGTTCGAACAGGAGGTCCTGAATCTGCTTCGGGGAGTTGAGATTGAACGGCTGCCCGGCTGCTTCCTTGGCGCGCAGCTCGATCTCGAGCATTCGCTTGCCCAGCTCCTGGCCGTGTGCGTCCAGCAAGCCGGTATCCAGCAGGACACCGGCCCGTTCCATATCGAACAAGACCAGGAGCACCGGCATCTCGATCCGGTGGTAGACCTCTGTTAGCTTTCCGTCCGCAGCGACCTGCGCGTACATCGCTTGATGCAACTGAAGCGTGATGTCCGCGTCTTCGGCCGAGTACTCGGTGGCCCGTTCCACGCTGACCTGCTCGAACCCGATCTGACTCGCGCCCTTGCCGGTGACCTGCTCGTAAGTGATGGTACGTACTCCCAGGTGGCGCAGTGCGAGGGAATCCATGTCGTGCGGTTTATGGCTTTCCAGCACGTAGGATTCGAGCAGCGTGTCGTGCTGCAATCCGCGCAGCCGGATATCGTGGTTGGCCAGGACATGCATGTCGTACTTGGCGTTCTGGCCGAGCTTGGCGCGGGCCGGATCCTCCATCCACGGCTTCAAACGCGCGAGCGTCGCCTCCAGCCCGAGTTGCTTGGGTGCGCCGGGATAATCGTGGCCGAGCGGGATGTAGGCGGCGGTCCCAGGCTCTACCGACAGGGACAACCCGACGAGCTTGGCGGCCTGTGGGTCGAGGCTGGTGGTTTCCGTATCCAGCGAGACGATGGGGGCGTCCTGAAGACGCTTCAGCCAGACTACAAGCTGTTCCTCCGTGAGGATGGCCTCGTAATGCCGTCCAGCAGCCCGCGGCTGGTCGCCCAGCGCCTCGCCCAATTCTTGCCGCCAGGAGCGGAACTCGTAGCGCTCATACAGCTGCGCCAGTCGCGCGCTGTCCTGCGTCTTGTGGGTGAGGTGCTCGAAGCTTA
>DATKLO010000092.1:0-38315 GCA_035542375.1 Steroidobacteraceae bacterium
GCATGCATCATGTCCACGAGCACGCTGAGATCGTCGGTCGCCGGACCGACGGTCGCGACGATCTTGGTTCGTCTGAGCATAGTCTCCCTGTCTTCCATCATTGCCGACCCGCTCAACCGCGCGCACGCTCCTCGAGCACCGCGACGGCTGGAAGCGTCTTCCCCTCGACGAACTCCAGAAACGCTCCACCGCCGGTGGAGATGTAGGAAATACCGTCCTCGACGTTGTACTTCTCGATCGCCGCGAGCGTGTCGCCGCCGCCGGCCAGCGAGAACGCCTTGCTGCGCGCGATCCCCAATGCAATGGCCCGCGTGCCCTCGCCAAACTGCTCGAACTCGAACACCCCCACCGGACCGTTCCAGATGATGGTACCGGCGGATTGCAGCAGCTCGCTGAACCGGTCACCCGTGTCCGGACCGATATCGAGAATCATCTCGTCCGCGCGGACATCATGAATGCTTCGCACGTCGGCATGCGCCGTGGCAGCGAATTCCTTGGCAACGACCACGTCGGTGGGCAACGGGATCTCGGTGCCGCGGGCCTTGGCCTTCGTCATCAGGCGGCGGGCCACGTCCAGCATCTCGGCCTCGTGCAGCGACTTGCCCACCGCAACTCCGGTGGCGGCCAGGAACGTGTTGGCGATGCCGCCGCCGACGATCAGCTTGTCAACCTTCTCGAGCAGCGCCTCCAGCACCATCAGCTTGGTGGACACCTTGGAACCGCCGACGATGGCCACGAGCGGACGCGCAGGATCGTGGAGCGCCGTCTCCAGAGCCTCGAGCTCGCCGACCAGCAGGGGTCCGGCACACGCCACTTTGGCAAACCGCGCGACGCCGTGCGTGCTCGCCTCGGCGCGATGCGCCGTGCCAAACGCATCCATCACGAAAACATCGCACAGCTCCGCCATTCTGCGCGCGAGCTTTTCGTCGTCCTTCTTCTCACCCTTGTTGAAGCGGACGTTCTCGCACAGCACCGCGTTGCCCGGCTGACAGTCAACACCATCCAGCCAGTCCTTGCGCAGCGGTACGGGCCGGCCGAGCAGCTCCGACAGACGTGCTGCTACCGGTTGCAGCGACAGTGACTCGTCGTACTTGCCTTCCTCCGGGCGCCCGAGATGCGACAGCAGGAAGACTTTCGCGTTCTGATCCAGCGCGTACCGGATCGTCGGCAGCGCCGCCCGGATGCGCGCATCGCTGGTCACCGTTCCGTTCTGCACCGGAACGTTCAGATCCTCTCTGATGAGGACCCGCTTCTGACGCAGGTCCGCATCCGTCAGACGCAGGACCTTCATGATGCTTTGGACCAGGCCACCGTGGTGTCGAGCATGCGGTTGGAGAAGCCCCACTCATTGTCGTACCAGGCGCAGACCTTGACGAGAGTGCCGTCCACGACCTTGGTCAGCGTGGCGTCGAAGATCGACGAATGGGAGTCGTGATTGAAGTCCACCGAGACCAGCGGCCCGTCGTTGTAGCCGAGGATGCCCTTCCAGTGATCGGACGAGGCGGCCTCCTTCATGACCTTGTTGATCTCATCCACCGAGGTCGCACGCTTGGCGGTGAACGTCAGGTCCACGAGCGAGACATTGATCGTGGGCACGCGCACGGCGAACCCATCGAGCTTGCCCTTCAGTTCCGGAAGGACCAGACCCACGGCAGCGGCCGCTCCGGTCTTGGTCGGGATCTGGGACATCGTGGCGGAACGGGCGCGACGCAGATCCGAGTGATACACGTCCGTCAGGACCTGATCGTTCGTGTACGAATGGATGGTCGTCATGATGCCGGCGGCCAGTCCGACCTTATCGTGCAGCACCTTGGCCACGGGCGCCAGGCAGTTCGTCGTGCACGAGGCATTCGAGATGACGGTCTGCGAGCTCTTGAGGATGTTGTGATTGACGCCGTAGACGATCGTGGCATCCACATCCTCGCCACCCGGAGCGGAGATGATGACCTTCTTCGCTCCGTCCTTCAGGTGCGCGGAAGCCTTGGCCTTGCTCGTGAAGAGTCCCGTGCACTCCAGCACGATCTCCACACCGAGGGCGCCCCACGGCAGCTTGGAGGGATCGCGCTCCGCCAGCACGCGGATCCGGTCGCCGTTGACGACCATGGAATCGCCATCCACCGAGACTTCGCCGGGGAACTTGCCGTGCGCCGTGTCGTAACGGGTGAGGTGCGCGTTGGTCTTCGCATCGCCCAGATCGTTCAGAGCGACGATCTGCACCTGCGAGGTGCGTTTGGACTCGTACAGGGCCCGCAGGATGTTGCGTCCGATACGACCGTAACCATTGATACCGACCTTGATTGCCATGCCCTCACCTACCCTCGCTGTTGCTGTCCGGCGGGATCCGCCTCAGGCGCTGGGCTCGGCCAGCTGGCGGATCTGCAGCCCGATATTATCGACCGTAAACCCGAAGTGTGAAAACAGGTCGGCGGCCTTGCCCGAGGCCCCGAAACGATCCAGGCCGAGCACCCGGCCGTCCTTGCCCACATATTTCCACCATCCCAGCGTCGCGCCGGCCTCCACGGCCAGGCGGGCCCGGACGGACGGGGGCAGCACGCTGTCGCGGTATGTCTGCTCCTGGGCATCGAACAGCTCCGTGCAGGGCATGGAAACCAGCCGAACGCGCAGTCCAGCGGCATTGGCGGCATTGACCGCCTGGGCCGAGATCCCGATCTCGGATCCGGTGGCGATGACCACGCATTGGGGCGTCCCCTGGCAGTCGATCAGGACGTACCCGCCCCGGCTTATGTCCGATTGCTGCTGCGCCGTGCGGGGCTGGGGAGGCAGCCCCTGGCGGGTCAGCACGAGCGCGGTCGGGCCCGCACGCTCGATGGTGTCGATCCAGGCCACCGCCGTTTCGACGCCATCACAGGGCCGCCAGAGGGTCAGTCCCGGCATGGCGCGCAGGCTGGTCAGATGCTCGACAGGCTGGTGGGTCGGGCCGTCCTCCCCCAGTCCGATCGAGTCATGCGTGTACACGAGGGTGGTGCGTGCATGCATGAGAGCGGCGAGCCGCACGGCATTGCGCGCGTAATCGGAGAACACCAGGAAAGTACCGCCGTAAGCGATGAATCCCCCGTGAAGCGCAACTCCATTGAGTGCCGCGGTCATCGCGAATTCCCGCACTCCCCAATGCATGTAGTCCCCACCCGTCTCGGTGCGGGTGAGGGTGCGCGCCGATTTGAACTGCGTGTTGTTGGACGGGGTCAGGTCCGCCGAACCCCCGAAGAACTCCGGCAACTTCGGGGCGAGCACATCGATCACGGTCTGGGATGACTGGCGCGTCGCCTTCGCAGCCGTCTCCTTCGCAACCGCGGCGATGGCCTGGGATGCAGTCTCCTTCCAGTTCGCGGGCAGCTTGCCCGCCATGCGCCGCTCGAATTCAGCCGCGAGGTCCGGGAAGGCGGCCCGATAGCGCGCGAACAGTTCGTTCCAGGACTTCTCGGCCGCGGCTCCCTGCTGCCGGTGGTCCCACTTCGCACGCAGCTCATCCGGGATCACGAAGGGCTCATACGGCCAGTTGAGCGTCTTGCGGGCCTTGGCCACTTCCTCCGCTCCCAACGCCTCGCCGTGCGCGCTCTTGGTGCCCTGCTTGTCCGGGGCGCCGTAGCCGATGATCGTCTTGCAGCAGATCAGCGAGGGGCGCGTGGTGTCGGCCTGCGAGGCCTTGATGGCCGCAGCAATCGCATCGGGATTGAAGCCATCGACTCGCGGCACGACGTGCCAGCCATATGCTTCGAAGCGCTTCGGCGTGTCGTCGGCGAACCAGCCCTGAACGTTGCCGTCGATCGAAATCCCGTTGTCGTCGTAGAAGACGATGAGCTTGCCCAGACCGAAGGTGCCCGCGAGCGAGCACGCCTCGTGCGAGATGCCTTCCATCAGGCAGCCATCACCAGCGAAGACATAGGTGTAGTGATCGACGATGTTGAAGCCGGGCCGGTTGAACTGTGCCGCGAGCATCTGCTGCGCCAACGCCATGCCCACTGCGGTCGCCAGTCCCTGCCCGAGCGGCCCGGTGGTCGTCTCGATGCCGATGCCGGGCTCGTGTTCCGGGTGGCCCGCGCAACGCGATCCCAGCTGGCGGAAGTTGCGGATCTCATCCATTCCCAGCGGATAGCCCGTGAGGTGCAGGACCGAGTACAGCAGCATGGAGGCGTGACCGTTGGACAGCACGAAACGGTCGCGGTCGGCCCACAGCGGATTGCCGGGATTGTGTTTGAGGAAATCGCCCCACAGCACCTGGGCGATGTCGGCCATGCCCATCGGTGCGCCGGGGTGACCGGAATTGGCGCGCTGCACGGCATCCATGGACAGGGCGCGAATGCAATTGGCTAGCTCACGTCGTGTGGTCATTGGGTATTCGTCGGGACATCGCGGTGGGAGCGGCGAGTGTGCCATACACGGGGGGTGTCGGGCCGCACAGACAGCGTCGATCGCGTGCTGCGGACAAGTGAAAATCCCGGTGCCGGCTTCACAATATCCGCGTTCTGCGCGGTACTGCGTCATGTTCACGGACCGAAGCCTGTCGGCCATGATCCAGTTCACTGCGGGGACCGGGGGACCCTCTGTTACGCTTTCATGGCACGGCAGGTTGCCGGCGTCGCCGGCGCTCGCGCCGCCGCCGGTCGCAGGCCCCGCTGCCGGGAACCCCTCGGGCGCCGCAGCAGTCACTGATTCAGGAGCGGTCCGGCAAAGATCATGAGTGTATTGCGCCTCATCCAGTTCACTGACCCGCACCTCTACGGCAACGAGGCCGAGACGTTGCGGGGCATTGCGACGCTTCCTGCGCTCAAGGCCGCGCTTGCCGATGCGCAGGCCGCCGGCTGGCCGCCGGATGCCGTGCTGGTGACGGGCGATATCGTGCAGGACGATCCGGGTGGTTACGTCCACCTGCGCCGCCTCATGGGTGGTCTGGGAGTACCGGTCCTGTGCATTCCCGGTAATCACGACGAGCCCGCGGCGCTGCGCCGCGAGTTGCAGGGCGACCCGTTCCAGGTGGGCGGCCACGCGGATTTCGGGCGTTGGCGCATCGTGCTGCTGGACAGTTACCTGCAGGGATCGGCCAGTGGGCGACTTGGCAGGGAGGCTCTGGCCCAGCTCGAACAAGCGCTCGCGACGGCGGGTAACCGCCACTGCCTGGTCACCCTGCATCATCACCCGGTGCCGATGTCCAGCCGCTGGCTCGACCAGGTAGGACTGCAGAACGCTGACGAGTTCCTGAGCGTCATCGACCGCCACCGGAATGTCCGCGCCATCGTATGGGGACACGTCCACCAGGCGTACGATGCGTTGCGTAAGGACGTGCGATTGCTCGCGACCCCCTCCACCTGCGCACAATTCGTTCCTCTGGCCGATGAGTTCGCGGTGGACCGGCGTCCACCCGCCTACCGCACTCTCGAGTTGCGATCCGATGGCTCATTGATCACGGAGGTCGTGTGGGTCGAACAGCGCGCCGCTGGCTCCTCGCGTTCGGTCTACTCGGCAGCCTGACGGCACACGCGGGCAGCCCGGTCTGGGCCATCCGCGGCGAGCACAACACCGTCTATCTTGCCGGGTCCGTCCACCTCCTGAAGTCGGACGACTCCGACCTGCCGCCGGCTTTCGACCGTGCCTATCGCGGCTCGAAATCGCTGGTGATGGAGCTGGCCATGGACAAAGTAGACCCTTCGGAGATCGCCAGCTGGATGTTCGAACATGGTCTGCTCAAGGACGGCGCGACCCTACGCTCCACGATCGGCGAGGAACGCTACCGGCGGGTCAGCCAGGCAGCGGACCGCCTGGGCGTGCCGGTGGAGGTGATCGATCAGCTCGAACCGTGGGCACTGGGCCTGCAGCTGCTGGAGCTGCGCTACATGCAGCTGGGATTCGATCCGCAGCAGGGCGTGGAGCTTCAGTTGCAGCACCGGGCGCAGTCCGATGGCAAGCCGATCAGCGGCCTGGAGACCGTCGACGAGCAGCTGGGCGTGCTGCAGGGCATGTCCTATCCGGACCAGGCGCGCTTTCTCGACATGATCGTCTCGGAGATGCAGGACGTCGAGGGCGAGACCCGATCCGTGGTCAACGCCTGGCGCAGCGGTGACTCCGACAAGCTGGCTGCGCTGCTGAGCGATGAGTACAAGTCCTTCCCGGCGCTGTACCGCCTGCTGGTCACGGACCGCAATCGCCGCTGGGTGCCGCAGATCGAGAAGCTGCTGCACGGTGATCAGGATTGTTTCGTGGTCGTGGGCGCCCTGCACCTGGTGGGCAACGGCGGACTGCTCGAGCTCATGCGGCGCGATGGCTACCGGCCCGAGGCGCTGAATTGATCGGTGATGGGCTGAATTGGCCCGCTACGGCGGCAGGCCGCGGCTGAGCATGTACAGCTGCAGGTACTTGCGGCGCACGTAGTTGGCCTCGACCAGAGCGAACACCAGGCCGCGCCAGCCATCCAGGCACCCCAGTCGGATGATGTAGCCGCGCAGGAAGCGCCACAACGGGTTCACCAGCACCTTGGCGAGTCCGCAGCGCTTGCCGCGCGCGTACAGCGCATGCGCCATCAGGTCGGCGTAACGCTGCATGCGGTTGAAATGGTCAGTCAGGCTCCGGAAGGAGTAATGCTCCAGGTGACCCCGAAGGCGCCCGACCCGACCCCTGACGCGCGTGTTCTCGTGGATCTCCTCGCCGATCCAGCCTCCCTGGCGGCGGTCGAACAGCCGGATCAGGCGGTCGGGATAGGCGTTGCCGTGGCGCAGGAAACGGCCGAAATAATCGGTGATGCGCGGCACGGACCAGCCTGAGTAGCCCGCGAAGCCGCTCGCGCGGCAGGCTTGGATTTCGCGTGCCAGTTCGTCGCTGAGGCGTTCGTCCGCATCCAGGCACAGCACCCAGTCGTGGCTCGCGCTGTCCACGGCAAATTGTTTTTGCGAGCGGTAACCGGGCCAGTCGCGTTCCATCACCCGTGCACCGAGCGCGGCCGCCAGCTGCCGGGTGGCATCGGTCGAATGCGAGTCGATCACGAGCCTCTCGTCGCAGAAACCGACGGAGCGCAGGCAGGCCTCGATCCGGTCCGCTTCGTTGTACGTGATGATGCAGGCGGTCAGCTTGCCGCGACCTGTCTCCAAGACGACCTCAGCGCCCCGATCGACGACCAGAGCTTAGAATAGCCGCAATGAGCTCCGTGCTGTTCTTCGACCCCTCGTGCCAGCAGCCCTATGACACGCGGACGTTGCAGGAGAAGGCTACAGGAGGTACGGAGGCAAGTGTGACTCGCGTGGCGGATGCACTCGGTGCGTACGTCATGCAGCACAACCGCACCGAAGCGTCGGGCCGTTACCTGCCACCGGGACGCATGGCAGGGATCGAGCACGTGATCCTGAACCGGGATTCCCGTGCGCTGCCGATGATCCGCGATCTCTTTCCCGGTGCGCGCCCGTACCTGTGGGTCCACGATCGGCTGCACCCGACATCGAAGCGCGGTCGGCGGCTCGCGCGCTCGGCGGCGGAGCTGCGTGACATGGAAGTCACCGTGATCTGCGTGTCGGACACCCAACGACGGGGTGTCGAGGCCACATTGAACAAGATCGGTGTCGGCGATGTCTCACGGGCGTGCACGATCTACAACCCGGTGGACGACTCGCTGGTCCCGGACGGCTCGCCGATTGACCGCAACAAGCTGGTGTTCTTCTCCTCGCCCAACAAGGGACTGGCCTTCACGCTGGATGCCTTTCGCGCGCTGCGCCGGCGCATGCCGCAGTTGCGCCTGCAGGTGGGAAATCCCGGCTACAAGTCCAGGAAGCCCGCCTCGATCGACGGTGTCGACTATCTGGGCCCTCAACCGCAAAGGCGCATCCACGCGGAAGTGCGCACGGCGTTATGTACGTTCTTTCCCAATTTCGTGATCCCGGAGACCTTCGGACTGGTGTTCGCCGAATCCCGGGCAGTGGGCACGCCGGTCCTGACCGTGGATTGCGGAGCCGCCGCCGAGATCGTCGGCGACCCGCAGCAGGTCTTGCCGGTCAGCTTTGCACAACGCGCCTATGAGGCGGTCACATCCGCTCTCTCGCCCGCCCAGCGCGCAGGCCCCGCGTGGCTCGCCGACAAGGCAGGCCTGTTCGATGCATTCGCCGAGCGCATCCGCGCGTGGCGGGATGGCGCCCGACCGCATGCGGAGCCTGACCCGCGCTTTCGCCTCACGGCGGTTGCGGATCGGTGGCGCGCGATACTGGGGATCCGGTGAAGCTGTTGTTGGTGACGCGCTGTTCGGCGCTCAGCAGTCCGAGCCTTTCCAGACGGGCCTCGATGGCTCGCAGCGTCCTGCCGTGGCGGCTGGCGATGTCAGGCAGGGGGTCGCCCGACTGGAAGGCGGTGACCAATGAGCGCTCCTCGTCGGCGGTCCACGGGCTGCCGACTTTCTCCGGCAGCTGCGCGCGCCGATGCGCCCGGGCACCGACCTGGTCGAGCGCGGCGACTCCGGCCAGCAGTGCCCTCAGGACCTCCGCCTGTTGCAGGACGCTGCCCGGCGCCAGCTCCTCGCCGGTGCGCGGATCGAGGCCCTGGACCAGGGACTGCAGGATCTTGCGTGCGCGTTGTTCTTGCATGGTGATTCCCTCCATGGTGACTGACTGTCGGGGCATTCTCGGCGCCCGAACGGTCGGCCCGCCAGAGCCCATAATCGAGGAATTGCGGCAAATTGTGCCGGGGCGGGTGTGAATGCGGTCGTTCGCGTTGTTCCTCGGACTGATGGTGCTGGCATTGCTGGCCATCGGGGTGTTCTCCTATCCGGCCTGGCAGCTGCTGCACCCGCATTTCGATTTTCCGTTCCACCGCATGGGCGAGCGCATCGGGATGCTGGCGCTGCTCGTCGGGTTCGTGCTGGTGGCACGGCGGGCGCGGCTCTCCGACAAGCGCAGCCTGGGATACGGGCTACCGCGGCCGCTGTTCGTGCGGGAGTTGCTGACGGGCCTTGCGATCGGGGTCGTCACGATGCTCCTGGTAGTGGGCATCATGGCGGCGCTGGGTCTCATCCAGGTCGAATCCCGCCACGCGATCACCGCCGGCCGCATCGCGAAAGTGATCCTGGCGCGCCTGCTGAGCGGACTGGCGGTCGGTCTCATCGAGGAGACGTTCCTGCGCGGCGCGATGTTCTCCGGCATCCAGCGCGAGTCGGGAACGCGGGCGGCGATCCTGCTCACCTCGATCATCTATTCCGCCACGCACTTCTTCGCCAGCTATCACATCGCGGCTGACCAGGTGACCTCGTCCAGCGGTTGGACGCTCTTGCAGGGGACACTTCACCTGTTTGGCAACCCGCTGGCGATTGCCGATGCGTTCCTCTGCCTGTTCGCCGTGGGAGTCGTGCTGGCGCGCATCCGGGCTGCCACGGGCAACATCGCCGCGTGCATCGGGCTCCATGCGGGATGGGTCTGGGTGATGTTGGCCGTGCATGAATTCACGGCCCCTGTGCGCGACCAGCCACTCAGCTTCCTTCTGAGCCGCTTCGATGGATTCGTGGGATGGCTGGTACTGCTGTGGACGGTGCTGCTGGGGTTGGTGCTGCAGCGGTTCTATGCGCGGCGCGTTGTCGTGGGTCAAGTGGAAGGTCGCAGATGAATCTGAAACAACCGAAGACTTTCGTACTCGTTCATGGTGCGTGGCACGGCGCATGGTGCTACTCGCGCGTGGAGGACATCCTTATCCGGAACGGCCACCGTGTTCACACTCCCACCCTGACAGGCGTCGGCGAGCGTTCGCATCTGACGAGTCCGAAGGTGAATCTCTCCACACACGTGCTGGATGTCGCGAACCTGATCCGCTACCGAGACCTGTCCGACATCGTGCTCGTCGGACATTCCTATGCCGGTATGGTGGTGACGGCCGTGGCCGATCAGTTGGCCGAGAGCATCGCGGCGCTCGTCTACCTGGACGCCTTCCTTCCTCAGGACGGACAGTGCCTGCATGATCTCGCGCCGCCTGCTCACGTCGAAGCGCAGGTTCAATCGGCCACGGAGGCCAACGGTTACACGGTGACGCCCATTACGGCTGCGGCGTTCAACGTCAATGAAGCGGATCGCGCCTGGGTTGACCGGCTGTGCACACCGCAACCCCTGGCGACGTTCACCGAACGAATCAAACTCACGGGCCGGATCGACTCGGTGCCGAGAAAGACCTACGTGCTGGCGACACGCAATCACCCGGGAGTCGGGTTCGACCGGTTTCGGGATGCAGTCGCCGGCAAACTACACTGGGAGACCCGGGAACTCGCCTGCGGGCACGACGTCATGATCGATCTGCCGCAGCAGACGGCGGCAATCCTGATGGCTGCCGCCGCGTAACCGTATCGGCTCGGACCGGGCGGCTCGCCTATTCTTCCCACGATTCCGTGGGCACATCTGCCGGCGGCGGCAGAGATTTCAGGTAGGTCACGAGATTCCAGATCGCTGCCGCGCCAATCGCGCCGCCGAAGGCCGGCATGCCCTTCGGACGCCCGTAGTAGATCGATGTGAAGATTTCTTCGTCGGCGCCGCCGTAGCGCCAGCGCCCGTCCGCGAGGCTCGGGCCAACCCATCCACTGCCGTCGCCTCCGTGGCAACCGTCGCAGTTCATTGCCGAGAACAGGGCAGCTCCATTCCTGGCCGCGGCAGGGTCTCCACGTAGCGGATTAACAAGTTCGCCGCCGACCGGTGGCTTGCCACCGGCGGCAATGTGCGCTTCGTAGCGGATGGCAGGTGGGCGATCGGTTGCGGCGTCCGACTGCTTCGTTTCATGCTTCGAGCAGGCGACCAGCAGGACACAACTCACGATCGACGCAACGCGGATGGCGCGAGAGATCACTCCGTCAGCGGTGTTCACGGCGATCACAGCCCGAATATCCATACGATCCCACCCTGGCTGCTGTGGCGCGCCATCTGCTTCACCATGTCCATCGGCGCCCGCACATCGGCTGGATCATCCGAATGCAGATCGCCCGCGAGGAGACTCCAGTCGCCACCGATTCCCGCGTAGACGGCCACATACTGCTTGCCGTCCGGACCCTTGAACGTCATGGGATTGCCCACGACGCCGGAACCCACTTTGAACTTCGACAGCACCTTGCCGGTGGTCGCATCGACGGACTTGAACCAGCCATCGAGCGTACCGTAGAAGACCACGTCACCGGCGGTCGCCAGCACGCCGCTCCAGCTGGGTAGCGGCTCATCGATTTCCCACACTTTCTTCGCGGCAGAGGCATCCCAGGCCATGAGTGCTCCGAGATGCCCTCCGGGGCCAGCCGAGTAGGGAATGTTGGCACCGATGTACGGTGTTCCCTTGAGGTATGTCGAGCGCGACGCCTCGTAGTCCATGCAGAAGTTGTTGGTCGAGGTGAAGAACAGGGACAGTCGCGGCGAATAGGCCGGCGGTGATGCGGGACTGACACCACCCTCGAGGCTGGGGCAGATGTCCTTGACATTGCCCTTGGTGGCGCCCGTCTGACGCGCGGGGTCCAGTACGGGGCGTCCGGTAGCCAGATCGACGGATTTTGCCCAATTCAGCTGCACGTACGCCGTGGCATTGATGAGTTTGCCGGTAGCGCGATCCAGCACGTACTGGAAGCCGTTTTTGTCGAAGTGCACCAGCGCCTTGACGGGCCGCCCGTTGACCTTGACGTCCACGAGCACCATCGCGCCGGTCGAGTCATAGTCCCAGTTGTCGTGCGGAGTGAACTGGTAGGCCCAGATCAGCGCGCCATCGCCAGGCCTGCGCGCCAGGACGCTGTTGCTCCACTTGTTGTCCCCCACGCGCTGTTCGGAGTTGTAGGGAGACGGATTGCCGGTGCCGTAGTAGACGAGATCCAGGTCCGCATCGTAGGACAGCCAGCCCCACACCGGGGCGCCACCGGTCTTCCAGGCCGAGTTCTCCCAGCTCGTGGCGCCCTGATCCGTGCCTTCCCCGTAAGGCGGCCTGAAGGTGTCGGGATGAATGAGCATTTCGGCGTCGGGGCCGATGTTGCGTGCGGTCCAGATCACCTTGCCGCTCGCGGCATCCAGCGCCTTGAGCCAGCCATAGATACCGAACTCACCACCAGCCGCGCCGACGATGACGCGATCCCTGACGACCAGTGGAGCCATGGTCGTGGTCTCGCCTGATCCGACATCGGCAACCTGGGTATTCCAGAGTTCGTGGCCGGTCCGAGCGTCGATCGCAACGGTATGGCCATCGAGCAGGTTGTAGAACAGCTTGCCATCCGCGTAAAACGCGCCACGATTGATACTGTCGCAGCAGGCCGCGCCGATGGCGTTGGGACTGGTAGCCGGCCGGTATTTCCAGCGCAGCGGATACCCCTCCTTCGTCAGATCGAACGCGTACAGGACATTCGGCCACGGCGTGACGACATACATCGTGTTGTTCACTACGAGCGGCTGTCCCTCGTGTCCACCGAGGACCCCGGTCGAGAAAGTCCACACCGGCCGCAGGCCATGGGCATTTGCGCGGGTGATCTGCGCGAGCCCGCTGTAGCGCGTCGCCGCGTAGTCCTTTGCCGGCATCGACCATTGGCCGTCATCCCCATCGGCCGGCTTGGCGTTGGCCGCGTTGGCCACTGCCGACGCCTGCAAGAGGGCAATGCATAGAGACCACACCCACGTGGCCACAACAATGGATCGCGCAGAGCGGAACATCTTCTTGGTCTCTCCCCCGGTGCGGCTCGAACGGGCGTCCGGCCACCGCGGAACATCATAACCGCAAGCGCCTACCCCGGCGCCACACCCACGGCATTTGCGCCGTCCGCGGCAAATTGGAATCAAGGCCCCCGTCGGAGACAATCGGGGCGACGTGGATGCCGCGCTCAGCCGGGCAGATGCGCGAATCGGTCTGATGCGGCCTCGGGAGAAGCAAGTGCTGACCTACGTCTACTTCGGTACGAATGACCTGGAACGGGCCATCGCCTTCTATCAGCCGACCCTCGGCGCCATTGGTATGAGCCGCTGCGTCACGGGAGATCCCGAATGGGACCGGATCTCCGCCGGCTGGGGCATTTACGAGGACAATGGACTGCGGGAACTCGGCTTCTGGGTGGGCATCCCCTACGATCAGCGCCCCGCGACCGTGGGCAACGGGTCGATGGTGGCATTCAGAGCGCCTTCATGGCAGGCGGTCGATGATTTCCATTCCGCCGCACTGGTAAACGGCGGGACCTGTGACGGGCCGCCGGGACTTCGGCTGCACTACGCGCCGGACTTCTATGCCGCCTATGTGCGCGATCCGGACGGCAACAAGATCGCGGCGGTCTGCCGGGGTATAACCCGTCGCACCTGAATGCGCTCGCGCTCAGCTGCCCCACACGTCCTTCGCAAACCGCAGGAAGTTGAGTCCGAGGATCCTGTCGATCCGGCTGGAAGCGAAGCCGCGCGACTGGAGCCGGGCAGTCAGTTCGTGGAACTGGTTGACGCCGCGCAGATCGACGACGAAAGGAAAGGTGTCCGGGCCTTCGCCCGCGGCGCTGATGCCGGCGGCGCGGCGGGCTTCGATCTCTTTGGCGAGCACGGCGCGGTAGGCATCCAGATCATCGATCGAGGTGACCGAACCGTCGGTGCCGATTCCAACATGGTCCTCCCCGCAGACGTTCACCGCATGCTCGATGTGGGCGACGACATCCGCCGCGGAGGCGTGCCCGCCGGTTTTGAGGAAGGGCATGAAGTAGATGCCGACGAAACCGCCGCGCTCGGCCACCAGTCGCAGCTCCTCGTCGGTCTTGTTGCGTGGCAGGTCGGTGAGCGCGCGGCAGCCGGTATGGTTGATGGAGATCGGTTGCCTGGAGGCGCGGGCGGCATCCAGGCAGGTGTGCTCCCCGCTGTGGGAGAGGTCGACCATGATGCGATTGGCATTCAGGCGTTCGACGACTTCGCGCCCGAATGCAGTCAGGCCGCGGTTCCCGGGTGCCATCGAACCGTCGCCGAGCGGGTTGGCGGGGTTGTACGTCAGCTGAATCACGCGCACGCCCAGCCCACCGAAGGTATCCACGCGCGTGGCGTCGTGGCCCATCATTTGCGCATTCTGGAATCCGTAGATGATTCCGATCCGGCGCTCCGAGGCAGCCCGTCGGATATCGGCGGCCGAGTACACCTTGATGAGATCGTTCGCGTGCAGGCGGATCGCAGCATCGGTCCTGGCGATATCGCGAATCGTGGCCTCGTACGGCTCCATGTCACCGGCAACGTAGCCGAGCGTCACGTTGACGGCGGTCAGCCCGGATGCGTGGGCCTCGCGCAGCACGCGCTCCGTGAACGGATCCTCCTCCGAATTTGGAGTTGGGTTTGATTTGCTGGGCGCCCCGCGCGGCGTCTTCGGGTCGAGATCGAGATTCGGATCATCGAGCGAACCGAGTGCGTTGACGATGATCCGCCCTGTGTGCGGCCCGGGTGCCTTCGGGGCGCCAGCGGCCTGCGCGGCGCCGGCGGCACGCGCGGCGGCGGCTGGTGCAGCGTCGGCGGTCTGCGCGGCGGACGCGGTCTGCGTGGCGCCGGCGGCGAGCGGGAATGCCAGTGGAGCGACCAGGGCTCCCGTGAACGAGAGAAAGGTGCGCCGGTCGACGGCGCTCACTCCTCCGCCTTGCGGATGAGCGGACTCAGTCGCGCGAGACGGGCCAGTGGATCGTCGAGCTCGAGGCAAAATTGTTTCTCCGACAGACTGATGGGCAGGATCTCCGCCAGCCGGTAACCCACCCATGCGGCATCGGCGAAGTGTTTGGGCACGCTCGCGTAGAGCTCGCCGAATTCGGGCAGCACCCGGCGCAGCAGCTCGCCCAGATGCAGGTACTCCCCGGGCAGTTCGAGGCGTTCCTCGAGCGCGGTGAATTCGATGTCGCCGAGGTGCAGGCCGTTCGCCTGCTGCCAGCGCTTCCTGACCCGGAAGCGACGCTCACCGATGCAGGTGATCCCGAGCAGTCCATCCGGCAGCGTGTCGAAGTCGACGATCCGCGCGGTGGTGCCGATCTCGCTCGTATGCCGGCCACCTTCGGCGCCGACTTCAGGTCCGGACTGAATGAGCAGCACCCCGAACGGACAACGCTGGCGCATGCACAGGCGCACCATGTCCACATAGCGCGGTTCGAAGATGCGCAGCGGCAGCGGGCCGCCGGGAAACAGGACGGCATTGAGGGGAAAGAGCGGCGCGCCGGAGGCCGTCATCGGGTACGCCGGGCTCAACTCTGAGGTGCGCGACATCGGTCGGGCTCTCCACCGCGGGACGCGGGAGCGTGGGCCGCCCTACCCCGGGCAGACCGGGCTTGAGGCAGACTAGCTCAACTTCTCCAGCTGCGCGAGCAGCTTGCCGTGCAGTCCGCCGAATCCCCCGTTACTCATGATCAGCACGTGATCACCCGTCCGCGCGGAACGGGCGAGATCCGCGGCGAGCGCGGCGATGTCCCGGCTTGCGTGCCCGCGGCTGCCGAGCGACGCGATGATCGGGCTGGCGTCCCACCCAAGATCCGGTGGGGTATAGAGCCACACCTCGTCGGCGCCCTTGAGCGATGGCGCGAGCGTGTCCTGATGCACCCCCATGCGCATGGTATTGGACCTGGGCTCCAACACAGCGATGATCCGTGCGTTGCCGACGCGCCGCCGCAATCCGTCCAGGGTTGTGGCAATGGCCGTAGGGTGATGCGCGAAGTCGTCGTAGACCTTCACGCCCCGGACTTCACCCCGGATCTGCATGCGGCGGGCGATGCCCTTGAAGGATTCGAGGGCGGCGATCGACTCCTCCACGGGCACGCCGGCATGGCGCGCTGCGGCAATCGCCGCCAGAGCGTTCTCCATGTTGTGCGCCCCGATGAGTGACCAATGGACGGTGCCCCGCGGCTTGCCGGCCTCCAGCACCTCGAACTGCGAGAAGTCATCCGCATTTCCCGAGGCGCGCGCGGTCCACAGGGCATCGCTGGCACCAGCGCTGGCGCGTGCGAATCCTTCGCAGGGTGTCCAGCATCCCATCGCCAGGGTCTGCTCGAGCCGGCTGTCGGAGGCATTCCAGATGATCCGGCCGCTGCCCGGAACGATTCGCACGAGATGATGAAACTGTCGCTGGATCGACTGGACATCGGGGTAGATGTCCGCATGGTCGTATTCGAGGTTGTTGAGTATGGCGGTACGCGGCCGGTAGTGGACGAACTTGGCACGCTTGTCGAAGAAGGCCGTGTCGTACTCGTCCGCCTCTATGACGAAGAACGGCTCGCTGCCCAGGCGTGCGCTGGTGGCGAAGTTGGCGGGCACGCCGCCGATCAGGAAACCGGGGGACAGCCCGGCATGCTCCAGAATCCAGGCAAGAAGCGAGGTGGTCGTGGTCTTGCCATGCGTGCCGGCCACGGCCAGCACCCAGCGATCCGCCAGCACTTCGCGGGACAGCCACTCGGGACCGGACGCGTAGGGAATGCCGAGCTCGAGCAGCGCCTCGATGACGGGCTGGCCGCGTGTCATCACGTTGCCCACCACGACGATGTCGGGGGCGGGCTCGAGCTGCGCGGCCTCGAAGCCCTCGATGATACCGATATCCAGCGCCTCCAGCTGCGTGCTCATCGGCGGGTAGACATTGCGGTCCGATCCGGTGACCCGATGGCCGGCCGCGCGCGCGATGGCGGCGATCCCACCCATGAAGGTGCCGCAGATTCCCAGGATGTGGACGTGCATGAGCGACCCGGTGTTATGGCGTTGGAATGGGAAACAGTGCCAGCACGAGCAGGTTGCCCGCGAGTGTCTGCAGGATGACCAGGGCGACGCTCGGCGGCAGGGTCCAGTCCAGTGCCGCTTTCACGATGTGACTGGTGGCCGCGATGATCCAGATGAGGATGGCGAGACTCGCGAGGGTCACCAGGAACTGCCAGGCCGAGTCGGGAGCGAAACGCCGCGTGAGCGCCACTGACGCGACCAACAGCGGAGCCAGGACAGCCTGGAACCCGTAGATCGCGGTCGTGGTCTGGAGGAAGCGCTCCGGCCGTCTGACCGCTCGGAGCAACAGCACGTACCACACGAACATGAAGACGACATCGACACACAGGTGAGCCACCCACGGCCCCTTGAACGGTGGCATGAGGAGGCTCACGAGGAAATTGACGGCGAAGTAGCCCGCGACAGTCAGCGCCAGCAGCAGCGGGGATGCAGGCAGGTCCTGCGGACCCCGACGCAGCAGCGCAATATCGATGAAGAGCCGGATCAGCTCCTGCATGGCTTTCGGTACCGGCGTCCGTCTCGCATAATGGGCATTGCGCGATTGTACAGATCATCCTCCGAACCGTTGCAAGCCGTGATCACGTCCTCTGCCGCTCTCGAAGCGCTCGCTGCCCGGCTGGAGTCGTGCGGCAACCTGGGACTCGACACCGAATTCCTGCGCGAGCGCACCTATCGCGCCGAGCTGTGTCTCGTGCAGGTGTCGTCGGAAGGCGAAGCCGCCTGCATCGATCCGCTCGCGGTGACCGATCTGGCGCCCCTTGCCAGAATCCTCGGCGCCGCCACGATCACCAAGGTCATGCATGCATCGCGGCAGGATGTCGAGGTGCTGTATCCGATCGCGGGCATGGTCCGGCCGGTCTTCGACACGCAGATCGCCGCGGCGCTGAGTGGTTTGCCCGCGCAGATCGGTTACGGGGAGCTGGTCCGCCGACTGCTGGGTCGCGAACTGCCGAAGTCACACACGCGCGCCGATTGGTCGCGCCGCCCGCTGTCGCCGGAGCAGATTGAGTACGCTTTGGACGACGTAAGATATCTCCTGCCACTGAAGACGTTACTTGAGGAGCAATTGGACCGCAGTGGCCGATTGGCTTGGCTGACCGAAGAACTCAACGAGCTCAATGACTCACGCACGATTACGACGGATCCACAAGACGCTTGGCTGCGCGTGAAGGGACTACGCGGTCTGGATCCGGCACGCGAACGGCTCGCTAAATGTCTCGCCGCCTGGCGCGAGTCACGTGCGATCGAACGTAATAGGCCGCGCGGCTGGATTCTGGACGACGTGGGCTTGCGCGAAATTGTCATGCAGGTGCCACGCACCCTGCAGGCGTTGGGCGAAATCCAGGAAATTCCCGCAGGTGTGCTGAAGCACTGCGGCACGGATCTGCTGCAGTGTGTTACCTCGGCGCAGATTCCCGACCCTCCGCCGCCTCTCAACACGCGGTCGCGCCCCGATCCGATGCGCACGGCACTGGTCAAGAAGCTCAGTGCGCTGAACCAGACGCTCGCGGCAGAACTCGGGCTGAGTCCCGAGGTGTTGACAACCCGGCGTGAACTCGAGCAGCTGGCGGATGGTCAACGCGATATCGCCGTGCTTCGTGGCTGGCGTCGCGGCGTGGTCGGCGAGCGACTGGTGGCCGCGCTTTGAACGCAGGGATGATAGAGTGTGCGGACCTCCTGACCGGTGCGAGGCCATGACTGAGTCCCTCAACGAGCTGCAGGCGCTGCTCGAGCTGGAGCGGGCAGCGCGCCTCGAGGCCGAGCGCACGGGCCGGCTGAAGGACGAGTTTCTCGAGGCGCTGGGCCTCGAGCTGCGTGCGCCGCTGAATTCCATTCTCGGCTGGTCCCGCCTGATGGAACTGGGACGCCTCGACTCGGCCGAGACGCGCTCCGGGGGTCAGACCATCTCGCGCAACGCGCGCCACCTCGCGCATCTGGTCGATGACCTGCTCGACTTGAGTGCCGTCACCAGCGGCAAGATCCGCGTCGATCCCGAGGAAACCGACCTGTGCGAGATCGCGGAGGCGGCCCTGGAGATCCTCCAGCCCATGGCCAAGGCCAAAGGCGTGGAGCTGCGCAGGGAATTCGACCAGACCAGCTGTCCGGTGTTCGGCGACCCCCATCGCCTGCAGCAGGTCCTGTGGCATCTGGTGAGCAATGCCATCAAGTTCACACCGCGGGGCGGGCTTGCGTTGCTGACGCTGCGCTCGCAGGGGGCGGACTGCGAACTCACGGTCACCGACACCGGGGCCGGGAT
Source organism: Steroidobacteraceae bacterium (assembly GCA_035542375.1). Classification (GTDB taxonomy): domain Bacteria; phylum Pseudomonadota; class Gammaproteobacteria; order Steroidobacterales; family Steroidobacteraceae; genus 13-2-20CM-66-19. The sequence goes on from DATKLO010000092.1 coordinate 18,925, forward strand.
CGCCAGTGACGTGCTGCCGTTCGTGTTCGATCGGTTCTGGCGTGGGGAGAGCACCGCTGAGCAGCGCTACTCCGGGCTCGGACTGGGGCTGGCGCTGGCGAAGCACCTGGTCGAGCTGCACGGCGGCACGGTCACGGCGACCAGCGGCGGCCCCAATCAGGGCTCGACCTTCACCGTCGTGCTGCCGCGGGTGGCGCCTCGGGACAATCCGACCGAAGGGACGGAGAAGCTGGAGGATCCGCTTCCCGGATCGAACCGCTACGACCCGGTTGACGCCGGACCGCGCGGTCCCTGACGGGGCTCTTGACCGGGCTCATTGACCTCAGCGGTGTCGCCGGGCCCGCGCCTTGCCTCGGGCCGGTTTGCGGGCCGGTTTGCGGGACGCTTTCCTGGCCGCCATCTTCCGTCTGGCCTTCCTGATCGCCATCGGTCTCTTCGGCCTGGCGGCGGCCTTCTTGCGCGAGGGCGCTTTTTTCCCCGCAGCGGCCTGCCTTTTCGGGGGCGCCTTCTTCGCCGCAGGAACTTTCTTCCCCGCGGCGGCCTTCTTCCTGACTTGCACCTTCGCGCTCGAGCTGGCCGGCGCCTTGCCACGGGCCAGCGCGGCCTCCAGTCTTGCGGTCACCGCGTCAACATCACCCTGGGCGTTGATCGAGCGCAGCAGGCCCTGGCTGCGATAGAACTCGACGAGCGGGCGAGTCTTTTCCTCGTAGACCCTGAGACGCTGCGCCACGGTCGCCTCGTCGTCGTCGGGCCGCTGGAACAGGCGGTGCGGGGCGCCGGTCTTCGGGCACAGGTCGGCGCCCGATTGCGCCGCTGTCCCGCCAAACGTGTTGAATACGCGATCGCAGTCCGAACACGTGCGGCGCCCGGAGATGCGCCGAGTGAGTTCGTCGTACTCCACTTGCATCTCGATGACCGCATCCAGCGGCTGACCCAACTCACGCAGCATGGCATCCAGGGCCTGCGCCTGCGCGATGTTGCGCGGGAATCCATCCAGGATGAAGCCCCGCTGCGCATCGGGCTCGGCCAGGCGCTCGCGGATGATGCCGAGCACGATCTCGTCGTCCACCAGCTTGCCGGCATCCATGGCTGCCTGCGCCCGCAGACCCAATGGAGTGCCGTTTGCCCGCGCGGCCCGCAGCAGGTCACCCGTGGAGATCTGCGGAATGCCGTGGTGCTGCACCAGGCGCTGCGATTGCGTTCCCTTGCCCGAGCCGGGCGCCCCCAACAGAACAATGCGCATGATTTGTCGGTCAGTACCGGTTTGCGTAGCCCGCGAAAGGCTCGACACGTTACCGGCGGCTCCCCGCAAGGTCAAACAGCGGCCCCTGGCCTCCCAGGTGCGGGACTTCCGCGCTGTATTGCTGCACTCTGCCTGACTTGCGACGGCACGCGCGCCGGCCCCTGAAGGGCCGCCCGCTGCGCTATTCTTCGCATCCCCAGGCCAGCTGCCGATCCGGCGCCAACATCATGAAGCAGACCGCCCGCAAGAACGCGTTCTATGCCCAGTCAGGCGGAGTCTCCGCCGTCATCAATGCCTCCGCGGCCGGCGTGATCGAGACGGCCCGCAAGCATTCGAAGCACATCGGCCGGCTGTATGCGGGGCGCCATGGCATCGTGGGGGCGCTGACCGAGGATCTGATCGATGTCTACCGGGAAAGTCCGGCGCTGCTGCGCGGTCTGAAGCACACCCCCTCCGGGGCTTTCGGCTCGGCCCGCTTCAAGCTCAAGGGCCTGGAGCAGAACCGTGCCGAGTACGAGCGGCTCATCGAGGTATTCCGCGCGCACGACATCGGTTACTTCTTCTACAACGGCGGCAATGACTCCATGGATACGGCGCTGAAGGTGTCACAGCTCGGCGCAGCGCTCGGCTATCCGATCACCTGCGTGGGCGTGCCCAAGACGGTGGACAACGACCTGCCGCACACGGACTGCTGTCCGGGTTTCGGCTCGGTGGCGAAGTACGTGGCGGTGTCCACCCGCGAGGCCGGGCTGGATGTGGCCTCCATGGCACGCACGTCCACCAAGGTCTTCGTGCTGGAGGTGATGGGGCGCCATGCGGGCTGGATCGCCGCGGCGGGCGGACTGGCCGGGCGCAAACCGCACGAACCCCCGCACATCATCCTGTTTCCGGAGGTGCCCTTCGAGAAAGACCGTTTCCTCGCCAAGGTGAAGCAGTGCGTCACGGATTACGGCTATTGCGTGATCGTCGTGTCGGAGGGGGCGGCCTACCCTGACGGCAAATTCCTGGCCGACGCCGGCACCACGGATGCCTTCGGCCATACCCAGCTCGGTGGCGTGGGACCGCTCGTGGCCAACATGGTGCGCGAGGCGCATGGGTACAAATACCACTGGGCGGTCGCCGACTACCTGCAGCGCGCCGCGCGCCACATCGCATCGAAGGTGGATGTGGATCAGGCCCATGCTGTGGGCAAGGCGGCCGTGGAGCTCGCCGTGAAGGGAGCCAACGCGGTCATGCCGACCATCGTGCGCAAGAGCTCCCGGCCGTACAAGTGGGTGATCGGACATGTGCCCCTGTCCGAGGTGGCCAACAAGGAGAAGAAGCTGCCGGCGGATTACATATCGGCCGACGGCTTCGGCATCACCGAGGCCTGCCGCCGCTACCTGCAGCCGCTCATCGGCGGCGAGGCCTATCCGCCCTACAAGGAGGGCCTGCCCGACTACGTGCGCCTGAAGGGCGTGGCGGTGCGGCGCAAGCTGAAAACCGGGTTCAAGATCTAGGGTGCAGTCGGCAAAAACCCCGTTTTTTGCCGGCGGTCGAGCCCGATATCCGCTGGTTCTGCCACAGGCAGATCCAGCCGAACGAACTGGCGGTCCCCCTTTCTGTCGCGGCGCCGCGCCGTGATATAGTGCGCGCCCTTTGCGGCGACCGACCGTAAGCCGCGCGCTTTCCGCCGGCGGCGCCGACCGAACTACAACTCGTTCTCCAGGGGGAGGAAAACTGATGGATGCTGCTTCGTGGCTGTGGCTTGCAATCGCGGCCGGCGTGCTTGCCGTGCTCTACGGCGTGGTCTCGATGATGTCCATCCTGCGTATGTCCGCAGGCAACGCCCGCATGCAGGAGATCGCCGCGGCCGTTCAGGCTGGCGCCCGGGCGTATCTCAACCGTCAGTACACGACCATCTTCATCGTCGGCATCGTGCTCTTCCTGGCGCTGGGTCTGGCGATCAACTGGGCCACGGCTGGTGGCTTCGCGGTCGGCGCGATCCTGTCGGGTCTCACCGGCTACATCGGAATGAACATCTCCGTGCGCGCGAACGTGCGCACGGCGGAAGCGGCCACTCACGGCCTGAACGCGGCGCTCAGCGTTGCCTTCCGCGGCGGTGCCATTACAGGAATGCTGGTGGTAGGCCTGGGTCTGATCGGCGTCGCTGGTTACTTCGCAGCGCTGCGCTCGTCCATCGGCGACGAGGGTGCCCTGCACGCGCTCGTCGGACTCGCCTTCGGTGGTTCGCTGATCTCCATCTTCGCGCGCCTCGGCGGCGGCATTTTCACCAAGGGTGCGGATGTCGGCGCGGACCTCGTGGGCAAGGTCGAAGCTGGCATCCCGGAGGATGATCCGCGCAATCCCGCGGTTATCGCCGATAACGTGGGCGACAACGTCGGCGACTGCGCTGGCATGGCCGCCGACCTGTTCGAGACTTACGCGGTGACGATCGTTGCAACGATGCTGCTCGGCGGGTTGCTCTACACCAGCCAGGGCGAGGTTGCGACACTGAACGCAATCATCTACCCGCTCGCACTCGGCGCAGCGTCCATCGTCGCTTCCATCTTCGGCACTTTCTTCGTGAAGGCGAAGGAAGGCGGCAAGATCATGAACGCCCTGTACAAGGGCGTGATCGTGTCGGGCATCGTGTCCGCGATCCTGTTCTATTTCATTACGCAGAAGCTCATGCCCGCCCAGGCGCGCGACCTCTACGGCTGCACGCTCGTCGGGCTGGGTCTGACCGCTGCCCTCATCATCATCACCGAGTACTACACCGCGACCGAGTATGGCCCGGTGCGCCGCGTGGCCAGCGCGTCCCAGACGGGACATGCAACCAACATCATCGCGGGTCTGGGTGTGTCGATGAAATCGACCGCGCTGCCGGTCATCGCGGTGTGCCTCGCAATCTGGGGCTCTTACGAACTGGGGGCGGCTCACGGTTCCGGCCTGTACGGCATCGCGATTGCCGCAACCGCCATGCTGTCCATGACGGGCATGATCGTGGCGCTGGACGCCTACGGCCCGATCACCGACAACGCCGGTGGTATCGCGGAGATGGCTGGGCTTCCCAAGGCAGTGCGCGACATCACCGATCCGCTGGATGCCGTGGGCAACACCACGAAGGCCGTGACGAAGGGTTACGCGATCGGCTCCGCCGGCCTGGCTGCGCTGGTGCTGTTCGCCGACTACACGCACAACCTCGAGGCTGCCCACAAGCTGGTTGAGTTTTCCCTGTCCGATCCGGCCGTGATCATCGGCTTGTTCATCGGCGGACTGGTGCCTTACCTGTTCGGCGCGATGGCCATGGAGGCCGTGGGCCGCGCCGCCGGCTCGGTCGTGAACGAGGTGCGCCGCCAGTTCCGCGAGATCAAGGGCATCATGGAAGGCACGGCCAAACCGGACTACTCCAAGGCGGTGGACCTGCTCACGCGGGCCGCGATCCGCGAGATGATCGTGCCCTCGCTGCTGCCCATCCTGGTGCCCATCGTGCTGGTGTTCGTGATGAACTTCGCCATGGGCCCGGGCGCGGGCATCAAGGCGCTCGGCGGACTGCTGATCGGCACGATCGTCACGGGACTGTTCGTGGCCATCTCCATGACCACCGGCGGTGGAGCCTGGGACAACGCCAAGAAGTACATCGAGGAAGGCAATTTCGGCGGCAAGGGTTCGGATGCCCACAAGGCCGCCGTCACCGGCGACACGGTCGGGGATCCCTACAAGGACACGGCGGGACCGGCCATCAACCCGCTGATCAAGATCATCAACATCGTGGCCCTCCTGCTGGTCACGCTGTTGTAGTCCATGGGCCGGATTTGCCGCCAGGCAAATCCGGCCGACCCACTCGCCGGATCCGGCCGATCAGGCAGGGTGGATCGAGCACAGCAGCCGGTGCAGCACGGCCGGTGAGGCAGGCTTCACCAGGTGATGATCGATGCTGGCCTCATGGGAACGCCGGCGGTCCTGCTCGTGGCCCAACCCGGTGAGCGCGATGATGGTGGTCGCGGTGCCTGCGGGCATGGAGCGGATGCGGGCGGCTGCCTCCAGGCCGCTGAGTTCGGGCATGCTGATGTCCATGAAGACGACGCTGGGCTGAAGCTCGCGGAACAGTTCCAGCGCCTCACGCGGCCCATAAGCCGTGTGCACGTCGTGACCCATCAGGGACAGCATGAAGGCCACGGCATCGGCGGAATCAGCCTGATCGTCCACGACCAGCACTTTGAGCGGCGTTTCGGCATGAGGCACGTCGTCCATTGCTCCCCTTCCCGGATTGGGGGGTAACCCAAGCCCAAGCCTGCCGGTAGCAAGTTTTGTGCGGGCTCGGCCTGGCGGGCAGCCAGAGGGAAGCGGAACGGTGCCAGCCGGACTCAGTCGTTGACGTTGCGCGATTCGACCAGAACGGCGCTCACCAGCTCATTGAGCCGGGCGCAATACGTGGCGACCGGTTCCCCGGCATGCGCCTGCTTCTCCGCCAGGGCGCTGCTGATTTCGTTCAGCCGCCTCTGCATGCGGCCGTCAACTGTCACCGCACGACAGATGAGCGCACTGGCACAAGCCGTGATCTCGGCATCCAGCGCGCGTGCGTCACTGCCGGCTATTTCGACGCCCGCCAGTTCGGACGGGCATCCCGCAGCCAGGTGCTCACGCCACAGACGGGCAAGTTGCATGGCAGGCGTGTCCCTTCATCATTCTGGTATCGGGACCGGGCGCCCTTCTTACCATGCCCCGGCACGGTGCGCACGGTCGACTTGCGGGAGCAGCTTGAGCTGTGACGTAAGCGATTGATCCGAAAAGCGGCACCGGCCGGCGGCGGGGAGTCGGGAGCGGCGGCGAGGGCTGCGGATCAGGCGGGCCGAGGCGGCTCCGGGCCAGGCGGCGGCGAGAGGTCGTGGGGTCAGGCGGCGAGTGCCAAAACCTGGGGGCGCCCGACGGCGAACCCCTGGATGTAATCGACGCCCATGCGACGGGCGGCTTCCAGGGCCGCTTCGTCCTCGACCTGCTCGGCGATCACCTTGAAGTTCAGGGTACGGGCCAGCTTGATCATGGCGGTCACCATGGCCTGGTTGACGGAGTCGCGCGCCAGGTTGCGCATGAAGGAGCCGTCGATCTTCAGGTAGTCCATGGGCAGGTTCTTCAGGTTGGAGAACGAACCCACACCCGAGCCGAAATCATCCAGGGCGAACTGGCAGCCCATGCCGTGCAGCACGCCGATGAAGCGCTTGGCGTGGTCGAGGTTGGCCACGACGGCGCTCTCGGTGATCTCGAAACAGACCTGCGAAGGCGTCACGCCCGTGCTGTCCAGGCACTCGACCACGAACTCGAGGAACTGAATGTCACCGAGCGTCTGGCCGGAGATGTTGATGCACACGCTGCGGTTGGCGGGCACCGGGATGGCACCGCGACCCAGTGCGGCGAGTGTGGTCTGCACCACCCAGCGATCCACCAGGCTCATGAGTCGGTAGCGTTCAGCGGCGCGGACGAACTCGGATGGGGCCACCTCGTGGCCCGCCTCGTCCTGCAGCCGCACGAGCACTTCCATCGCGGGCCCTCCGCCGTTCTGTCCGTACGCCGGCACGATGGGCTGGTAGTGCAGCTGGAAGCGATTCTCCTTCAGGGCGCTCTGCAACTTCTGCAGCCACTGGATCTCGCCCGTGTGACGCGCCAACGCCTCATCACGCGCCGAGTAAACCGCGACGCGTCCGGAGCCCTGCTTCTTGGCGACGTAACAGGCCGAATCCGCCGCGGCGAACAGTTCCTCGAGCGTGCCGCTCTCGCGTGAGATCTCCACGAGACCCACCGACACGCCGATGTTGAAAATCTTGTCCTTCCATACGAAGCGGTAGTCGCTCACCGAGCGGCAGACGTCATCGGCGATCTGGCGCGCCTTGTCCAGCGGGCAGCCGATCAGCAGCATGCCGAACTCGTCGCCGCCGAGCCGCCCGACTGTGTCGCTGTCACGCACCGCATCGCGCAGCAGCTTGGCCACTTCGCGCAGCATGCTGTCGCCGGCGAGATGGCCGCTCGTGTCGTTCACCACCTTGAAACGGTCCAGATCCAGGTAACACAGCACGTGCTGGCCATCGCCGCGGTGGCCGCTGTCAATGGCTTCTTCCAGGCGCTGCTCGAATTCGCGGCGGTTCACCAGTCCCGTGAGCGCATCGTGCGTGGCCTGATAGGACATCTGGCGGGCCAGCCCGCGCAGCTCCGTGACGTCGTGCAGCAGCACGACCGCGCCGATCAGCTCACGCGCCTCGCTGCGAATCGGCGATGCCGTCAGTTCAATGGAGCGCTCGCTGCCGTTGGATCGCGACAGCAACAACGCCCGGCGACTGAGGTTCACCGCAGCGCCGCTCGTCAGCGCCTGACGCACCGGGTCGGACAACAGACGGCGGTCAGTCTCATCGACCAGGCCGACGATGTCCTCCAGCGTGTGACCGATTGCCTGGCTCGCAGTGCTGCCTGTCACGCGCTCGGCAGCCAGGTTGATATAGGTGATCAGGCCGGTCGCGTCCGTGGCGATGATGGGCTCGGCCAGTGAATCCAGCGCCATCCGGTGCAGCGAGGTGGCCGTCGTGGCCGGATCCAGGGGCAGCTTCAACTGTTTGACGGTCTGGGTCGGGATGATCTCCACGCCCGTGACGAGCAGCGCGGCGTTGCCCTCGTAGTCGATCAGCGCGGTCGTGATCTCCAGCCGGCTGACCTGCCCCTGCACGCCCACCATCTCGATCTCGTAGCGCTCGGCGGCCGGCTCGCCCGCGAAGCGGCGCCGGATGTTCTCGTTCACCAGCTCGGCATACTCGGGCGGTACGAGATCGCCGAGCCTGCGGCCGACGAGATCGATCCGGTCGACACCGACGAAGCTGGCGAACTGCCGGTTGGCGTACAGGATGACGTCACGGTGCACGAGCACCGCTTCGTGGATGCGATCACCCAGCTCGGCGAACAGTTTGGGCGTGACACGGGCGTGCTCGCGCTCGCTCGCGGCGGCGACTCGCGTGAGCAGATGATTGATGGCGGTGGCGAGCGCGGACAGCTCCGGCTGATCGGTCTGCAGGTCCACGCGGCCCTCGAGACGCCCGCCGATCGCGATGCGCTGGACCTGCTGGGAGAGCTGTTCGACGCTGCGGATCTCGCGGCGCTGCAGCCAATACAGAACCAGTAGCAGAGCCGCGACGAGCGCAAAGAACAGGCACAGCAGCCCGACGATCGACATCTGCAGCACGATCTCAAAGCCTCGCTAGAGGGCGCGCTCCGACGGCACTCTCTTTCATCTTGTCATGCCGGGAATGCGGACAAACGAAGCATAACGCAGGGCAGCCTTCGCCCCGGCCGTATTTCACCATATCTCGTCGCAACGCTGCTTGGCAGATTCGTGGAAAACCCTTAACGTCTGGCGCGCTTTCACCACTGCGCAATAAGTCCAATCGGAGAGGTTGACGATGCTGACCGCGAACGCCCGGGAGCAGATGATCGAGCAGCAGGTGCGCGCCTGGGATGTGCTCGATGAACGCGTGCTCGAGGTATTCCGCAAAGTGCCGCGCGAGCACTTCGTGCCCGCACAGCATGCGTACGTGGCGTTCGCGGACCTGGAAGTGCCGCTGCCTTGCGGGCAGCACATGTTACGCCCAAGCGTCGCCGGCCGCCTGTTGCAGGCTCTCGATCTGCGTGGCACCGAGCGCGTGCTCGAAGTTGGAGCCGGTTCGGGCTATCTGACGGCCTGTCTGGCCGCCGTGGCCGCGCATGTCACCTCTCTGGAAGTGTTCGCGGAGCTGGCGACGCTGGCGCGAGCCAACCTGGCATCCCTGAGTGTCGGGAATGCGGAAGTCCTGACCGCGGATGCACTGCAGTCCGGGCCCGAGCCTGGCGCGCGTGTCCGGTATGACGCCATCGCTGTCACGGGCTCCCTACCCCTGGCCGATGAACGTTTCCAGCGGCAGCTCGCCGTGGGCGGTCGGCTGTTCGTCATCGTCGGGGACGCGCCGGCCATGGCGGCGCAGCGCATCCGGCGCACTGCGGAAGGCACCTGGACCACCGAAAGTCTGTTCGAGACGGTGGTCGATCCGCTGGTGAATGCACGCCGGGCGGACAGCTTCGTCTTCTGAGAGAGCGCGCCGCGGCAGATTCAACATGCTGATTGTGAAGGGAATACCATGACTCGGGTCCTGGCTTGCCTGGCGCTCCTGGGCGTGGCCACGGCCGCGCAGCCGAGGGACCTCGTCGGGGTCTACGAGGATGCGCTGCGCAACGATCCCCAGATCCGCCAAGCGGATGCCAACCGCCTGGCGACGCGCGAGGCCCGTCCGCAGGCCTGGTCCGCGGTGCTGCCACAAATCACGGGCACGGCCTCGCGTACCCAGGACAAGCAGGATGGCACCCAGGGCACGCTGACCTTCGATCCGACCACCAATACCTACATTCCCATCGCGGAAGCCTACAACCTCAATTCCACCGCGAAGACCTGGAGCCTGAACCTGCGCCAGAATCTGTTTTCCTGGTCGAACTGGATGACCATCCGGCAGGCGGACAGCCAGGTGGCCCAGGCGGAGGCTACCTACCAGGCCGCGCAGCAGAGCCTCATCCTCCGGGTCGCCCAGGCCTACTTCAACGTCCTGTCCGCCCAGGACGGGCTGGAGGCCAACCAGGCCTCGCTGGAGGCGATCTCGCGCCAGCTGGACCAGGCGAACAAGCGCTTCGAAGTCGGACTCATCGCCATCACCGACGTGCAGGAGGCGAAGGCCGCCCACGATACCGCTGCCGCCGCGGTCATTGCCGCCAAGCGCACCCTGGCCACCGCCGGCGACCAGCTCAGCGAGATCACCGGGCAGAAATACGATCGGCTGTCCAAGCCGGGCGAGGACATGCCGCTGAACTCACCCCAGCCGGCGGATGAGGACAAATGGGTGCAGGTGTCGCTGGACCAGAACCTGTCGCTGATCTCCAGCCGGCTCGCGGCCGACATAGCCCGCGACAACGTGCGCATCGCCTTCGGCGGGCACCTGCCGACCATCGACCTGGTCGCCAGCAAATCACGCACGACGACCGACGCGGACGAGGCAGTGCCCCCGCTCGGACCGTTCACGCTCGACAGCGCCACCAACGACCGCCAGTACACCTTGCAGATCACGGTTCCGATCTTCAGCGGCGGACTCACGCAGTCGAAGGTCCGCCAGAGCCAGTATCTGTGGATTGCCGCCAAGGAGCAGGTGACGCAGAGCTCCCGCGCCACCGAGCGGCAGGCGCGCGATGCCTATCTGGGCGTGATCAGCGGTATCGCGCGCGTGCAGGCGCTGCGCCAGGCGCTGGAATCGAGCCAGACGGCCCTGAAAGCAACCGAAGCCGGTTATGAGGTCGGCACGCGAACCGCCGTGGACGTGCTGAATTCACGGCGCACGCTGGTGCAGGCTCAGACGGACTACGCCGGCAGCCGTTACGACTACATCGTCAGCGTGATCCAGCTGCGGCTGGCCTCGGGCAACCTCGGGCGCAACGATGTCGAGGAAATCAACAAGTGGCTGGCGCTGAGCGCCCCGACGGCCCCGGCTCAGCCCATCGAAGCTCCGGCACCGCAGTCGGCACCGGCTCCAGTGCCGGCGCCCGCGGCACCCGCCCCATCAACCCCGCAATAGCGGCTCGATCAGACCCAGCAGCTTCGCCAGCGCGCCGCGATTGCTGTCGATGCAGTCCTGGCCGAGCCTGCCGCGGCGCTCGCACTCCTGCGGATCCGAGAGCAGCTCGACCACTCGGCCGCCAAGCGAGTCGGCATCGTTGACGACTTCCGCGGCACCTCGGCAGACGAGCAGGCGGGCGATATCCTCGCTGTTGGAGTTATGGGGTCCCGTCAGGATCGGTTTGGCGAGCGCGGCGGGTTCGAGCAGGTTGTGCCCACCGATGGGTACGAGACTGCCTCCCACGAAAGCCACGTCTGCCGCTGCGTAGAAATCCAACAGCTCACCGAGCGTATCCACCAGCAGTACATCGGCTGTCGCGGCCGCCGAGCCTGCCCGCTCGCGCGCCTTCTGCGAGCGCCGGACAAAGCGCACGCCATTGCGCTCCATCACCTGGGCGACCTCATCGAACCTGGGTGGATGCCTGGGTACGAGCGCCAGGAGGGCGCGCGGATGAGTTGCCCTGACGACCCGGTGCGCCTCGAGGATGATCTCCTCCTCTCCCGCATGGGTGCTTCCCGCAACCCACATAGGGCGGGATGCCGCATAGAATTCGCGCAGTCCCGCGCCACGTTCGGCCGTGTCGGCCGGCACGCTGAAGTCGAACTTGATGTTGCCGGTGACATGTGTCCGGTCCGGATCGCTGCCCAGCGAGCGGAACCGCTCGGCATCACCCTCCGCCTGCGCGGCGATGACGATCCCGCGCGACAGGGCATCGCGGAACAGGCTGCCGAGTTTGCTGTATCGGCTGACCGAACGCGGCGAGATCCGCGCACTGGCCAACACCAGCGGCACCCGGCGCCGGCCGCACTCGTGGTACAGGTTCGGCCACAACTCGGTCTCGAATATCACCGCCAGGCGCGGCTGCACGCGCTTGAAGAAGCGGCGTACCGCGCCTGGAAGATCGAACGGGATGTAACACACCTGCGCACGATCCTTGAACAGGGCGCGTGCGCGTTCAGCACCGGTGGGTGTCAGCGTGGTCACGACCACCGGGACCGACGGATATCTCTCGCGCAGGGTATTCACGAGGGCCGCGGATGCCTGCACCTCGCCCACCGAAACGGCGTGCACCCAGATGCCAGCGGGCGCGAGGCGCGGTCCGAAGCCGAAACGTTCGCCGAAATTGTGCCAGTAGCTGCGATCGCGCAGGCCGCGCCACAACATCAGCACACTGACGAGCGGCGCGGCGAGGTAGACCGCCAGGATGTAGAGGAAGCGCACGATCAACCCGACCGCATGGGTTTCAGCTCTCCGGTGTCATGGGCTCATCGCCCGAAGTCTGCCGGTAGCCATCGAGCAGACCGTGCCAGTCGGCTTCCGCAAAGCGGTCGGGGGGATAGCCGTAGGTGATCTTCTCCAGCGAACGTCGCAGTCGCACCAGATTGCCATCGCGCCACAGTCCGCCGCGCCGCAGCTGACACCGGTCGAAATCGATCATGTAGACCCGGGCGTCCTCATCCAGCAGCAGGTTGTGCGCGTTGAGGTCGGCGTGACAGACACCCAGGTCATGGAAGCGACGGATGCAGCGGCCGATGGCGATCCAGGTCAGGATCGAGAGCGCCCCCTTGGCCAGGCATTCCGCGAGCGAGCCCACGGTGGCGAGCCGCTCGGTGATGATGTCGCCCGTGTAGGTCAGTCCGATATGTTGGTAGCGTGCCGCCAGCGGCGCGGGAACCGGCAGTCCGGCCCGGTGCAGCCGATAGGTCAGCTGCCACTCCGCGAAAGGGCGCGTCTGCTCCTCGCCCTGCCACAGATAACGGTCGCGCGAGAAACGCGCGATCATGCCGCCGCGCCGGTAATGCCGCAACACGAACCTGCGGCCATCGCTGTTGACGAAGTGCGCCGCGCCGCGCCCGCGCGCGCTGCCTTCGATCTGCCCGCGCGACTCCCAATAACGCGGCTCGAACCAGGCCGGCCCCAAATTGCTCACCCGGGAGCCGTCATATAGCATGGCGCCGCCGGGCAGGGCGCTGCGCTTGACCTCAGAGCCGAGCGGCCAGCGCCCGCTCATCCGAAAACGTCCGACATCGATGACCCCACGATTGCATGCCTGTGCGGGTGACCGCGGTCACGGGTCACCGGGTCGCGCGCCAGGGCGCGGTTGATGCTACCCCTCTCCCGGGCACCGCGGAGCCTGTGCATCCTCAGGTTGTCCGCGATCGGCGATACCTGCCATGTCGTGCCGGTCATCCGCACCTTGCAGAAGGCCTGGCCCGACACCCGACTCACCTGGGTCATCGGCAAGTCCGAAGCCCGCCTCATGAGCCTGCTCGAGGGTGTGGAGCTTATCACCGTGGACAAGCGGGCCGGATTGGCCGGGTGGCGTGGGTTGCGGACGCAGATGCGCGGTCGCCGGTTCGACGTGCTGTTGCACATGCAGCTAGCCTTGCGGGCCAGTGTCATCGCACGCGAGATCCCCGCGGATGTGAAGCTCGGTTTCGATCGTGGGCGGGCGCGTGAACTGCAGTGGCTGTTCACGAACGCGCGCATCGCACCCGCCTCCCGCCAGCACGTGCTGGACAGCTTCTTCGGGTTCACGGCAGCCCTTGGCATCCCGGAGCGAACCTTGCGATGGGATCTGCCTCTGCCGGCGGATGCACAGGCCTACGCGCAACGATTGATTCCCGACACGCGCCCCACGCTGGTAATCAGTCCGTGCTCCAGTCACGTACTGCGGAATTGGGCGGCAGAGCGCTACGCGGCTGTCGCTGATTACGCCGCCCAACATCATGGCATGCGCGTGATCCTGGCTGGCGGACCCACGGCGATCGAGCGGGACATGGGCGCCGCCATCGAAAGATATGTGGGTGCCGCGACATCCCTGACCAACCAGATCGGACGGGACACGCTGCCGCAACTTCTGGCGCTGCTCGCCCGCGCCACGGTCCTGCTGGCACCGGACTCCGGCCCGGTGCACATGGCGACCATGGCCGGCACGCCGGTGATCGGGCTCTACGCGGCCACGAATCCACAACGCAGCGGTCCTTACCTCTCGCGCCAGTGGTGCGTGGATGCTTACGGACAGGCCGCGCTGCGCTTCTGCGGCAAACCGGCGGAACAGCTGCCGTGGACGCGCAAGATCGAGCAGCCCGGGGTCATGGACCTCATCGGGGTGGAGCAGGTCACCGCCAGGATCGATGAGTTGTTACGATACCGGCCATGAACGACATCCTGGTTCCGATCTCTCCCGGCGAGCTGCTGGACAAGATCACCATTCTGCGCATCAAGGCCGTGCGCATCACCGATCCGGCCAAGGTGGCCAACGTGCGCCTGGAACTGGAGCTGCTGGAGAAGACCTGGGCGGAGAGCGGCTGTGCCGCAGGCTGCGCGCCGGCCGACGAGCGCGCACTGCACCAGGTGAACGAACAGCTCTGGGACGTGGAGGATCGCATCCGCGACAAGGAAGCCGTGCAGACCTTCGATCGGGAGTTCATCGAGCTGGCACGCGCCGTGTACGTCTGCAACGACGAGCGCGCGGCCATCAAGAAGCGAGTTAACCTGGCGCTGGGATCGCGCCTGATCGAGGAGAAGTCCTACCGACCGTACGCGCAGGGACGGCCGCAGCGCTGAGGCGCGCCGCGGATTCAGGCGGCGCGGCGCCAGCTGCCGGTCACGCGCCCTTGAGGGTGTACTCCGCCCCGCAGTAGGGGCACTTGGCCCAGCCGGTCTGCTGGATCGGCAGATACACGCGCGGGTGCGAATTCCACAGATACATCTGCGGCATGGGGCACGACAGCGGCAGATCCTCGGCCGTGACATCGTACTGGTTCTGGGCGTTCGGCTGGATGAGCGGCTTTGCGGTCGCGGCCATGAACGGGACTTTCCTGCGCCTGGGACTTCGGAGGCCGCGATTATAAGGCGGCCGCCGGGATCATGAGTCGGGTTCCGCGTTCAGGGTCTGGTTCCAGATCCGGGTGACCGCGGCCCGTTCGGTGGCGAACTCTTCCACGGGCACCATGGGCTCCTCGCCCACGAGGGACAGGTAGTGCGTGCGCGCCCGATAGGCCCGGTAGGCGCCCGTCAGCCGGTCCACCGTCTCCTGGGGCACCAGATCGGCCGAGGCCACCGACTCGAGCTGCCGGATGGTGTCGGAGAACTGGGCGACCGGCGGGTAGTCGCGCGCCCAGCGCAACGCCCAGTACTGGGCCAGGAACTCGATGTCGGCGATGCCGCCGGGGTCCTGCTTGATATCGAATCGCTCGGCCGAGCCTCGTGACAGTTCACGGCGCATGCGTTCGCGCATGTTGCGGACCTCTTCCCGCAGAGTGTCCCGCCGCACGCTGTTGCTGAGCACCTCGAGGCGGACCCGCTCGAACTCGGCGCGCAACTCCGGAGCGCCCGCCACGGCGCGCGCGTGAAGCAACGCCTGATGTTCCCAGGTCCAGGCCTCCTGCCTCTGGTACTCGGCGAACGCCCGTATGTTCGTAACCAGCAGCCCTCCCTTGCCGCTGGGCCGCAGGCGCACGTCGACCTCATACAGGCGGCCGGCTGCAGAGTGCATCGTCAGCAGATGCACGATGCGTTGGGCCACGCGAACGAAGAACACCTGATTGTCGATTGGCTTCGAGCCCGTCGTCTCCTGCCGCTCGCCGTGCGAGTCGTGCACGAAGACCAGGTCCAGATCCGAGGCGTAGCCCAGCTCGATCCCCCCGAGCTTGCCGTAACCCACCGCCGCGATACGCACGGGGCGACGCTCGTCACCGTCGCTGCCTCCGCCGCACATGGGCACGCCGAATTGCGCCGTGATCTGGTGCCAGCCCAGGTCCATGGCGCTCTGCACGATGAGTTCGGCGATCTCGGTGAGCCGGTCGCTCACCTGCATCACCGGCAGGCGACCCGTCAGGTCCGCCACGGCCACGCGAAACAGCGCCGCACGCTGGAACTGGCGCAGGGCCTCGACCTGGCGCTCGGGGTCCTCGTCCCGGACCTGTTCCATACGCAGTGCCAGTTCGCGGGCGAGTGTCGCCCGGTCCGGCAACTCCACCAGCAGGCGTTCATCGAGCAGCTCATCCAGGAGCAGCGGGAAAGAGGCGATCTGCTGCGCGAGGAAATCGCCGTGACCGCACAGCTCGACCAGTCTGGTGCGGGCCGCCGGGCTCTCCTGCAGCAGCGCGAAGTAGGCCGAACGCTGGCCGATGGCTTCGATGATCCGCAGGATTCGCCGCAGCACGGCGATCTGACCCTCACGGTCGGCGCGACTGGCGCGCGCCACATCCGTGAGCAAGGCGGGAAGCAGCGACTGCAGGCGCTTTCTGCCCGGCTCATCCAGCTTGCGCACGAGTGCGGACGATCGCAGCTCCAGCAGCAGGCGAGCCGCTTCCCCGGAACGGGCAAAACCTGCGCGGGCGAGGGATTCCTCCAGCGCGGCCGTCTCAGCTTGTGAATCCCAGAAACGGCCCAGATCGATGCTGACGGCACCGCGCTCCACATCCGAGCTGCCCGACACCACAGAGCGGAAATGCGCACTGACTCTCGATCGGTGCGCATCCAGTTCGCGCAACATCGCCGCCCAGTCCTCC
Source organism: Steroidobacteraceae bacterium (assembly GCA_035542375.1). GTDB lineage: Bacteria > Pseudomonadota > Gammaproteobacteria > Steroidobacterales > Steroidobacteraceae > 13-2-20CM-66-19. The sequence continues at coordinate 35,337 of DATKLO010000092.1, forward strand.
GATTCCATGGCGAGTGCAATGCGTTCGCGGCCCAGCGCATCCGCGGGAAGCAGATGCACCTGGGCATCGCCCATCATCTGCAGGCGGTTCTCCAGTCGCCGCAGATAGAAGTAGGCGCTGCGCAACTCCGCAACCGCCTGAGCCGGCAACAATCGCTCCTCGCCGAGAATCACCAACGCCTTCAACAGGGAGGACGTCTGCAGGCGGCGGTCACGGCCACCCCGGATGATCTGGAACGCCTGCACGATGAATTCGATTTCGCGGATGCCGCCGGGGCCGAGCTTGATGTGATCGGCCAGTTCGCGGCGCTCGACCTCGCGCGCGATGAGCGCTTTCATCTCGCGCAGGCTCTCGAACACTCCGTAGTCAAGGTAACGGCGATAGACGAACGGCCTCACCGCTGACGCCTGGATCTCCGCGTAGCGATCGGCCGAGGTGATGGCGCGTGCCTTGACGTATGCGTAGCGCTCCCAGTCACGACCATGCCGCGGGAGGTAGTCTTCGAAGGAGGCAAAGCTCGACACGAGAGGTCCGCTGTCACCAAACGGTCGCAATCGCATGTCCACACGCAGCACGAATCCGTCATGGGTCGTGGTCTCCAGCAACCGGATCAGACCCTGGCCCAAACGCGTGAAGAATTCCTCGTTTGCGATGGGACGCGGGCCATCTGTCTCACCGTGTTCCGGAAACAGCAGAACGAGGTCGACATCGGAGGAGAAGTTCAGCTCACCGCCACCGAGCTTGCCCATGCCGATGACCACCAGGGGCTGTTCCTCACCGCCGGCGGAGCGCGGCTCACCGTAGCGCGATACCAGCGGTCGCCGGGCCAGGTCACAGGCAGTACGGATGGCCACCTCGGCGCAGGCAGTCAGGTCGGCGAGTGTCTCCTCGAGGTCGGCCCAGCCAGCCAGGTCGCGCCAGGCGATGCGCACGAGCTCGAGTCGGCGCCACTGGCGCAAGTCGGACATGACCTGCGCCTCTACCGGTACACCATCGCCGCAGCGCGGAGCGCGCGCCGCGATCTGCGACGGCGTCAGCTGTCTTTGCAGATCACCCTGATCCAGCAGTCTGGACAGAAGCTGTGGGTCACGAATACAGGATTGGGCGACGAAATCGCTCGCCGCGAATACCACAGGCAGCGACTCGTGGATCGCCGGGGATGCGGACCGCAGCGCAGCCATCGCCGCCGCGTTGCAGCCCAGAGCCTCCAGCGCGTTTTCGACGCTACCGCGCAGCTGCTCCGAGCGCGATTCAAGCCCGGGGATCGGCGTCAATTCCAGACGTTTCCGCCCAGATCATGAAAGGCGGAATCTTCGAGCCGGCGTGTCAGACCCTTGAAGCGGGAAGACTCGGCGTACACCTGTGCACCCGCCGAGGCCTCGATCGCACCGGAGTCCCCTTCGATCTCGCTGTTCTCGATGTGCACGTTCGCCGCGCGCACCAGCACTCCGATGCCCTTCGCGCTGATGCGCGTGTTGGTGATGTGGATCTCGCAGCCATCCTCGGCGCTGACCGCATCTCCATCGAACTGCAGATTGCGATTGTCGATGTGCAGCAACCTTGACCCCTGACAGATGATGGGATCATGCAGACGTTCCACCGGGGTGCCACGCGAGGTGATCGCGGATCCGCCCCGGCTCGGAATCGACTTCGGCCCGCTCGCCTGGATGCTGTACCCGGGCCCCGAAGCCAGCAGACTGCCGGGTCGGGCGTCGGCGGCCCGGTCGGCGTGCGGCACGGAGCCATCGTTATCGGCGTCGGATGTTGGAGTCGGGGCTGTCGTGGCATCGGCATTCGCGGTCGCCGCGCGCGATGCGCCTGCGCCACCGGCCATCGTGGGAGCTGGCGGTGGCACCGATTGCGCTGCTGCGGATTCGGTCGCGGGAGCGCGCTCCATCGCAGGACCCGGTTCACTCGTCGCGGATGAGTCGGATGCCGCAGCGGGTGAAGATTCCGCAGACGCAACCGCAGCCGCCGCTGAGGGCGCGCTGCCCGGGGAAGCCTCGATCGCGGGTCCGGCAACGATCTGATCGAGCGGCAGCACGCGCAGCTCGCCCGAGTCCTTCAGTCGCACGGTGAAGGTTCTGGCCTGTGCATCCGTGGCCACGATCTCCAGGTGTGCATTGCGCCCGAGCGCCGTGCGCGCCCAGCTCATCTCGTCCTGACCGGTTGGTCCCCTGGAACAGCCCGCCAGCGTGGCGCAGGTCAGCGCGGTGACGCAGAAGGGAGTCCATGCCCGTGACGCCCGTTTGACAATAGTCGCCATGGTAGTTCTGTCCTCGCCCGCGGCGCCCCGCTCGAGGCGGGGCGCCGCGGACTTCGATCGAGCTTGTGTCAGAACATACCACGAGGCGCCGGGTCCGCTCACTGGTTGAGCAACACCGCCGCGCGCGAGGCCGTGAACACTTCCGTCGTGTTGTCGAACTGTCCAGCCGCCGCCACCGCCAGGACCAGCGCGCCACCGGACATATCGCCGTTCAGCGCACTGACGAAGTCCGCGAACGAATTGAAGTTTTCCGTCCGGTAGCGGTTGCGGTGACCGATCGAGAACACGACATTGCCGCTCGCGGGCACGATGGACGGCGTGCCCGACAGGCTCGTCAGGTCGAGTTCCTCCGGTCCGATCTGCACGAAATGCTGCATGCCGACGTTGGCCAGATCGAACTGCAGGGAGGTACTCGTCGCAGTCAGGCCCGTGAACGCCACGGCAGAACCCGGTCGCATCCAGTCGATCACCAGTCCCTCGGTCACGTCCGAATAGTTCACCAGGGTCTGTGCCGTGAAATCCGGCGGCGCAGTACCGAATGGCGTCACGAAGCCGAAGACGCGGGCCGGCGCATTCAGGGCCAGGCCCTCGAGACTGAGCGAGCCGGTGTCGACCACGTAGGCCGCCTCATTCGCATCGTTGGCGCTGCTCGTGCCGGTGCCCGCGAAATTGAGAGCACTGGCCGGCAGGCCGTTCATCGACTGCAGGTCGAG
>DATKLO010000093.1:0-3699 GCA_035542375.1 Steroidobacteraceae bacterium
AGTACACGTTGCCGCCAAGTACGTCGTCAGTGGTCAACGAATGCTTGCCATCCAGGTTGAAAAACGACAGTTGATTGCCGAAGGTGTCTGGAAACGTGTATGCCTGCTCCCGATTTTCGTTCAAGAACGACTGCGGCAGAGTCTGCCCGCCATTGAGCGTGTTGTTCGCACCGGTGAAGCTCAGGTTCACGTCGGTTGGGCCGTCGCGGTAGCTCAATTTACCAAAGCCCTGCCGCACACGGCTCGACGTATAGTCGCGCCAGCCTTGCTCGTCGAAGAGATTGCCGGTGACGAAATAGCCGAAACGGTCGCTGTGGCCGCCCAGCTCGGCCTCGAGCGCGCGCCGTCCGAACGAGCCGCCATACGCTTGAGCAGTGAAACCGGGATAGTCGAATCCGCTCTTGGTTTCGACGGCGATCGACCCGCCAAGTGTGTTGAGCCCGAATATGGGATTCGAGCCGGGAATCAGCGTGACGTTGGAAATGGCTGACTTCGGGAGCAAGTCCCAATTGACGCTGTCGCCGAACGGCTCGTTAATGCGCACCCCATCCTGAAACACCGAAATGCCGGGGGGTGTGCCGAGAATCGGCGAAGCGGTGAAGCCACGAAAATTCACGTCCGGCTGATAAGGGTTGCCCTGCGCCTCGTTGATGTTCACGCTATCCATCGTGCGATCGAGGAAGCTGGGCAGGCTGATCGGGCGCTTGGCCAGGTCGGCATCGGTTGCCGTCTGCACGTTGGCCGGGACATCGTCTTTAGGTACGCCCAGCCCGGGCAGTGGCGTCGTCCCGATCACCTCGACCGCGGGCGCCTTGCTCTCGGCCTCCTCAGCTGAAAGTGCGCAGTTCGCGACCATGCTGAGCGGCGCTACGAGCAACAGCGCAGCCGCCGACTTGTGAATAGCCATGTCTCCCCCTTTTCTCTTTTTTGCTGTGCTGGCCTGCGAGGGCCGTTCGTCGTCACATCGACCGACACGGCCGACACTGCGACTGAGCGAGACTATCAAGTAGCTCTTGTTCCGGGAATGATTCCCTATCATGTCGGGAGAAACTCCCAAGTCTCTCGGGATGGACTCCCGACCCAGAGGGGAAATCCCGGCGTATTCAGGACTGTTGTATCTGTAGGATCCCCTTGCGGTAACTCCTGACGCGGCCTTGCGCCCAGGCAGCGTTCTTTGGAGGCACATGTTGCGGTGAGCACGTCGGTGTCTAGCGCCAAGAACGAGCTGGGGCGACCGCACCGGTTGCGATGAAGGCACAACCCATTTCAGCTCAGGTGGAAACTATCCTTGCCGGTGCGCTTCCATAGGCGCTCTATGCCGCGGGTGTGTGGCTTCATCGGCCCGATGGGGCGTGGTGTCAAGGTCCGCTCCTTGGCAGCTCGCCACTGCAGGCCACGGCAACGCTCGGTGAGCACGCAGCAGAGAAGGGCAAGCTGACCCGCCGATGAGGTTCATCAACCGGACCGTCATCATTGCTGCCATGGCAGTGGTCGCTGCTGTGCTGTTGTGGGCGGTTGTCTACGTCGCCCGTGACGAGCTCCGGCTCACACGAGTCAAGCCGGAAGACGAGTTGCCGGTACACTCGACGGTCGGCACCGAGGATGGCTTCACGTCCGTGCGTGTCACGAAAGAAAGCCAAGCCCTCAGCGGAATCGTCACCGGCAAGCTGGAAGGCGCAACCGCTCGGCCGTCATCCGACGTGAACGGCGTCGTGGTCGACATCCAGCCATTGATCGACCTCCGGGCACGCTACGCCGCCGCAGTGGCGGATGCGCGTGCGTTGCGTGCCGCGGCGACCGGAAGCTCCGCCGAATATCGTCGCGTCAAAGCGCTATATGACGACGAGCGCAACGTATCGGAGCGGACGCTGCAGTCGGCGGAGACGCAGTGGAAAGCCTACGAAGCTCGTCTCTTAGCTGCGGACCAGCTGACACGGGCCGTCCAAGACAGCATCCGGGGCGCCTGGGGGGAGATGCTCGTTCGGTGGGCGACCGATCCGGAGTCTGCCGCGTTCGAAGCGCTTGCGCAACGGCGTGAGTCGCTGGTTCTGCTGACGTTCCCATTCGACCTGCAGACACAAGCCGGCACGGCACCGGTGACGATTGCTCCGGTATCGATACAGGGGGAAGCCAGGCCGGCGCGCTATGTAGCCGCCGCTCCGCAGAGCGATGCGATGCTGCCCGGAGCGACTTACTTCTATGCCGCGAACGCGCAGGGACTGCGCGTGGGTATGCGCGTGACTGGGCAGCTCATGCTCGGCGGCAGAGCGCGCAAAGGCGTTGTTGTTCCCTCCGCTGCTGTGGTATGGCACGCAGGAAAGGCGTGGGCGTATGTGAGAGATGACGACGAGCCCGACGTGTTCTTGCGCAAGGAAGTGTCGACCGCACTCGAGGTGAAGGGTGGCTGGTTTAACACCGAGCTTTTCGAGTCCGACGATGAAGTGGTCGTGTCCGGCGCTCAGTTGCTGCTTTCGGAAGAGTTCAAGTATCAGATCCGGAATGAAAACGAAGACTAATTCCGTCCTCGTGGCAAAAGGCGGAGAGACTGGCAAGCTCTTCATCTCTCCACTTTCAGCCCCGCATCCTCCGACACGTTCAGGCTCATCGCGATCCAGTCCTTGTCGCCGCGGCCGCGCGAAATCGCAGACACGATGCGATCGTGCACGACGCTGCCGAACGGAATCGGAACGCCCGCCTTCTCGGCCGTGTCGAGCATCAGCTTCACGTCCTTGAGGCCGAGATGCATCGAGAACGCCACCTTGTCACCGGGGCCCGCTGCCACGAGCGGCGAATAGCTCTGATAGAGCGGACACGCAAAAATCGTCTGCGTGAACATGTCTGACATCGCCTCGCGCGCGATGCCGTTCTTCTCCCCGACCGTGAACGCCTCGGCCAGCGACTCGATCACGCAGCTCATCAGGAAGTTGCCCGAGATCTTGACGATGTTCGCGGCGCCGGGATCCTCGCCGAAGTCGAACACGCCCTGCCCCATCGCGTTCAGCAGTGGTTCGACTCTCTGCTTCGCCGCCGCCGGGCCCGAGCACATGATCCACAGCTTGCCCGCTGCCGCCGCCGGCGGACGCCCGAATACGGGTGCAGCAACGTACAGAGATCCGCGCTCCGCGTGCCAGCCTGCGAGGCGGCGCGACAGATCCGGCGAGACGGTGGCCATGCACAAGTGCACGCCGCCCCGACCGAGCCGCTCGCCGACACCGCCCGGACCGAGCGTCACTTCCTCGAGCGCCCGATCATTGGCGACCATCGTGACAACAATTCCGCCGGGTGTGGCAACGAGATCGACGCTGTGTGCCGCCTGTGCGCCCTGCGCCACCAACGCAGCGCTCTTGGCCGGTGTGCGGTTGTACACCGTCAGCGCGTAGCCGGCCTTCAGCACGTTGGCCGCCATCGGCTCGCCCATCGCTCCGAGTCCTATGAAGCCGATCGTGTCCATGTCCTCTCCTCCTGCGCAAAGCAAAACAGTTTAGCAAGGCGCAAAAAAAGAGGCCGGGGAGCGAACCCGGCCGCCAAGAGAGGTTGTACTGTTTGAAGCGACTTCGAAACTCAAGACTGCGGTGCTGCTTGAACCCAGCCATGCAATGGCAAGACTCGGAGCGAAGGTTACCGGCCGCATCGGTACATCGACAGTGAGTCTTTCCAGCCGAGGGCCGGGACTTTCTCCCGGCACCGCGGGCCGGAGGC
>DATKLO010000094.1:0-6390 GCA_035542375.1 Steroidobacteraceae bacterium
ACGTCGTAGTAGGTGTTGAGGTTGTCGAGCCCCAGGACCTCATGGCCCTGTGCCAGCAACCGCCCGGCCGTGTGATAGCCGATGAATCCCGCCGCGCCGGTCAGCAGTACCTTCACAAATCAGGCACTTGAGCGAGTCTGCTCAGGTTCAGCCTGACCGCTTTGCGCTGGCCACAGGCAACGCCCGCCGCTGGCTTTGGCGATGACAGCCAGCATGGCGGCATGCGCGGCAAGCTCTTCGTCGGTGGCGGTCACGATTCGCAACGGGATCGACGGTCGCACCAGAGCACGCACCGTCCGTCCTCCCTGTCCCGTACCCCTGGCGGCGGCGTTGTCGGTGAGTTCCAGGGCGCCCTGCCCGCCGGTCATCGCCAGATAGACATCGGCCAGAATGCGCGCATCCAGCAGCGCACCGTGCAGTTCGCGGCGCGAATTGTCGACGTTGTAGCGCTTGCACAGCGCGTCCAGATTGTTCCGCTGGCCCGGGTGCATCGAACGCGCCAGCGCCAGGGTGTCCAGGACCGAACAGAGAGCGGCGATCGTGCGGCTCTCGCCCGGGATCATGCCGAGTTCCCAGTCCAGGAAGGCGACGTCGAACGCGGCGTTGTGGATGACCAGCTCCGCGCCGCCGATGAAGCCGAGCAGTTCCTCGGCGACCTGCGCGAAAGTCGGCTTGTCCTCGAGGTCGGCGCGCGAGATGCCGTGCACGGCCAGCGCCCCTTCGTCGATGTCCCGCTGCGGATTGAGGTACTTGTGGAAGGTGCGCCCGGAAGCGCGCCGGTTGATGAGTTCCACGCAACCGATTTCGATGATGCGATGACCCTGTTGGGGTTCCAGCCCCGTGGTCTCCGTGTCCAGGACGATCTGTCGCATGGGGGGCGAGTTTACCCGAGCAGCGCATCGATGGCTTGGTTCGCAAGCCGATCGACCCGCTCGTTACCGGGCACGCCGGAATGGCCCTTCACCCAGTGCCACTCGATTCGGTGAGCGGCGGCGAGCGCATCGAGGCGCTCCCACAGGTCCTGGTTCTTGACCGGCTTGCGATCGGCGGTGCGCCAGCCGCGCGCCTTCCAGTTGCCGATCCACTCGAGGATGCCGCGCCGGACGTATTCCGAATCTGTGTAGATGCGCGCGTTCACCGGACGCTTGAGCGCCTCGAGCGCGCGGATCACCGCGGTCAGTTCCATGCGGTTGTTGGTAGTCTGGCGCTCGGCACCGGACAACTCCTTCTCCGTGCCGCCGAAGCTCAGCGTGGCAGCCCAGCCCCCCGGGCCGGGATTGCCGCGGCAGGCGCCATCGGTCCAGATCTCCACGGACGGGCGCGCGCCCGCTTCGGTTGCGGCTGGCGGCACGGTCACGACTGGGAGCGTGTGGTCGGCTCGACGAAACCGCCGAGCACGGCCGGCTTCTCGCGGAAGCGTGGTCGCACCGGTGTCAGCGTGTAGACACGCTTCCGCGCTTTCAACAGGTAGGCGCTGCCAGGCCAGGGGTGAGTGAATCCGCGATGGAGGATCCGGCCGTTCCCCTCGCCCGGGGAGGGTCCCGAACTCCAGGGGCTGCAGTACAGATAGTGTCGCGAAGCGACGACTTCGTACCCCAACAGCACCAGCCAGTCGCGGATGCGCTTCTCCGAGAGCACCCGGCGCATGCCCGGCGGAAAACCGTCACGTGTCGCCCGCGCCCGCAGACCCCACAAGCCCCAGGGGCGAAATCCGAGCACCAGCAGCTGACCCTCGCCCACCAGCACCCGATCCACCTCGCGCACGATGGCGTAGGGATCGGTCGCGAACTCCAGTGTATGGGGCAGGAGCACCGCGTCCATCGAATCACTGGTAATCGGCAATATCGAGGGACGGCCGATGACGTCGGCCCCGCCGAGGAACCCCGGCGGGGCCACGACGGTCTGACGGCGGGTCCGGCTGCCGGCCGTGAGCTCGCGGGAACCGCCCCATGCGCCGATCTGCAGCAGCTCCCAGCCAAAGACGTCCTCAAGCGCTTCACTCAGCAGCTCGGACTCGGCAGCAACGAGCGCGCGCCCGAGCGGCCCGCCCCACCAGGCGGTGAGGGCGGCGTCGCGGTCCGTGATGCGTGAAGTGCGAACTGGCACGATCGGGGACTGGCAATAGTGAGAAGTTAACGGTTAAATTCTGGGGCCCAAGTACGCTAGCGTCCCAATGATCAAGACCCCAGCCTGCGCGCCGGGGAAAATTAGCACGCCGCGAGAGGGTTCGGAACTTGGCAGTCACTGCGATTCGACGGACGCGACAGATTCTATTGCCCTGCGGTCTGCTGCTCCTTGCCGCTTGTGCGCATGCACCGGCCAGCAAACCCGTCGCAACCGCCCCTGAAGCCGTTGCCGCCGCACCGCAACCGGATCCGGCCACAACCTCAGCGGGCGCGAGCTCCGGGGCGGCGAGCGCGAACTCCGGGGCGACGGGCGCGAACGCCGGGGCAGTGGGTACGGGGTCTGCCGTCACAGCAACCGATCCTGCGGCGTCTGCCGCCGAGCTGACCGGCGGCGATGCGCCCACTCAGGTCGCGGGGCTCACTCCCGCCCAGTACGCGGACCTTTTCGACAGAATGCGTTCGGGCTTCCAGATCGAGGACGTGAAGAGCCGTGCCGTGGACCAGCAGCTGGCCTGGTTCGCCTCGCACCCGGATTACCTCGAGCGCGCCTTCGCCCGCGCCGAACTGTACCTCTATCACATCGTCGCGGAGCTCGAGGCCCGGGGCATGCCGCGCGAGATCGCCCTGCTGCCGATCGTGGAGAGCGCGTTCGAGCCGTATGCCTACTCCCGGGCGCGCGCTTCGGGACTCTGGCAGTTCATCCCCGACACCGGCTCGCGCTACGGACTGAAGCAGGACTGGTGGTACGACGGACGGCGCGATGTGGTCGAGTCCACCCGGGCCGCGCTCGACTACCTGCAGTCGCTGCATGACGAGTTCGATGGCGACTGGCTGCTGGCGATTGCCGCCTACAACTGCGGCGAGCTGTCGGTGGAGCGCGCGCTGGAGGTCAATCGCCGCAAGGGCAAGCCGCTCGACTTCTGGAGCCTGAAGCTGCCGAAGGAGACCCAGGCCTACGTGCCGAAGCTGCTCGCGATGCGCCGCCTGGTGTCCGATCCGGAGACCTACGGGATCGAGATCAGCCCGATTCCCAACCAGCCGTATTTCGCGCGTGTCAGCACGCGGGGTCAGATTGACCTCAAACTGGCCGCAGAGATTGCCGGTGTGACCGATGAGGAGCTGTACGAGCTCAATCCCGCTTTCCATCGATGGGCCACCGATCCCACCGGACCTCACTTCCTGCTGTTGCCGGTCGATGGGGCCACGGTGTTCACGCAGAACGTCGCGCAGCTGAGCGACGATGACCTGATGCGCGCGGCCACGTATACCGTGGTGCGGGGTGATTCGGTCGCCTCGGTTGCGAAGCGATTCAACACGACCGCGAGCGTGATCCGCGAAATGAATGATCTGCCGACCGGTGCACTGACGGTGGGCACCGACTTGCGCGTGCCGTCCGCTTCCCACTCGTTGCCGGCAAAGGTGCTGCTGGCCGCGGCGCGGGTTGACGGTCATGACCGGTCCGCCCGGCGTCCGCACGTACATGTGGTGCGCCGGGGTGACTCGCTCTGGAGCATCGCGCGCCGCACCGGCATGGATGCCAAGAAGCTGGCTGCGATGAATGGCATGCAGCCAGGCGATCCGCTGCGCGCCGGCCAGCGGCTGCGTCTGTCGGGCAGCGAGTCCGGCGGCGGCTCGGGATCGGCCTCGCGCCGCGTGACCTACACGGTGCGCAGCGGCGATACGCTGGCGCAGATCGCGAAGCTCTTCCAGGTGTCGGTCAAGCAGATCGTGGCCTGGAACGGCATCGGCTCGCGCACGTCCCTGAGCCCGGGCCAGAAGCTCACCATCCGCGTCGCCAGCCGGCGCAGCTGACCGGTGGCGGCCGCCTCGAGGCGGCTGGGTGCCGGTGTCCTCGTGGCGGCTGAGCCCCGCTGTCCTCATGGCGGCTGAACCCCGCTGTCCTCGTGGCGGCTGAGCCCCGGTGCTGGGAGCGTGCTGAGGGCGGTCCTCGTTCATTGCTACACTGACGCCCCTTGAGCACCCCGTCCCCGGGGTGCCCGGAGGCTCAAGATGGGATTTCTCGCCGGCAAACGCGCTTTCATCGTGGGAGTGGCCACGGACCGCTCCATCGCCTGGGGCATTGCCCAGGCCATGCACCGCGAGGGGGCCGAACTGGCTTTCTCCTACGTCAACGACAAGATGAAGGAGCGCGTGGTGCCGCTCGCCGAATCGGTGGGTTCGAAGCTGCACATGCCGCTGGATGTGGCGGTGGATGGCCAGATCGATTCGGCTTTCGATCTGCTGCGCCGGGAGTGGGGCCATCTGGACATCGTCGTCCATGCCGTGGCATTTGCTCCGCGCGAGGCCATCGCGGGCAGCTTCGTGGACAACACGAGCCGCGAGGCCTTCCGCATTGCGCACGACATCTCCAGTTACAGCCTCACCGCGCTCGCGCGAGGCGCGAAACCACTGATGGCCGGCCGCAATGGCGCGTTGCTGACCCTGTCCTACCTGGGCGCCGTGCGCTCCATCCCGAGTTACAACGTGATGGGGCTCGCCAAGGCGAGCCTCGAGGCCAACGTCCGCTTCCTGGCCGCTGATCTGGGCCCGTCCGGAATTCGCGTCAACGCCGTATCGGCCGGCCCCATCAAGACGCTGGCCGCCGCCGGCATCGCGGGATTCCGCAAGATGCTCGCACAGGTCGCACAGGTCGCGCCCCTGCGCCGCAACGTCACCCCGGAGGATGTCGGCAACGCCGCCGCCTTCCTGTGTTCGGATCTCGCCGGCGGCATCACCGGAGAGGTGCTGTACGTCGATGGCGGCTTCAGCACTGTTGGGATGAGCTTCGCGGCCGAAGGCGAAGGCTGATAGCTCGGATCTGTTCGGGCTTCCAACAGGTACTCACGGTCGCACACCCGCAGCCCCGTATTACTCTGTTATTTTTGAGTTGTCTTGTACTTTATGATATACCACTACTGTGTTGCTACGAGATACACTCCTGGAGGTTCTTAAAGACCAGCGTCCTCCGCAAACGCCTTCGCCAGAGGTGGAGCGGGCGCTCGCGCACACCCTAAGGCTGCGCACCGGGCAGGCCCTGGTACTGAGCGGCGTTCGCCGGGCCGGAAAGAGCATTCTGCAGACGCAGCTCATGCGAGAGCGCAAAACGTCCTTCTACTGCAACCTTGAAGACACGCGTCTTTTCGATCTTTCCCCTCAAGACTTCCCAGCGTTCCTCTCGCTTGTGGACGAGCTCACGGCCCACCCGGCGCCAGTCTTCCTCGACGAAGTGCAGGAAGTCGAGGAATGGCAGCGGCTGGTGCGCTCGTTGCTCGACCGCGGGCGCACCGTTTGCGTCACCGGCTCAAATGCATCACTGCTCGGTGGGGAACTGGGCTCGAAGCTGACGGGACGCCACCTGTCGTTTGAGGTATTTCCTTTCAACTACAGCGAATATCTCAAATACACCCGCCAGCCACCCGGAGTCACATCGTTCACAGCCTTTCTACAAGACGGCGGCTTCCCCGCTTTCCTGCGCGAGCGTGAGCCGCAGCTTCTACAGGAACTGCTCCGCGATATTGTCCAACGCGACATCGCGATCCGCCACAGCCTGCGCGAATCGCGTCACGTGATGAATCTGGTGCTGTTCCTTTTCGCAAACACAGGCCAGCCGCTGTCAGTCCAGGGACTTGCCAAGGGACTGCGAATCCCCAGCGTGGCACAGACCTCCCGGTATCTCGAATTTCTCCAGGACGCCTACCTGTTGTTTGCGCTACCAAAATTCAGTACTTCGTTCAAGCAACGCGTCGTCACTCCCAACAAGTACTACGCTATCGACAACGGGCTGCGCCGCGTGAATACGCCGCAATCGACTCCGGACCTGGGGCACCGATTCGAGAACGCGATCTTTCTTGCCTTGCGGCAGCGGCGGGAAACGGTGAACTACGCTGCGGAAAGGCATGTATGGGAATGCGACTTCGTCACGGACTCCGAAGCAATTCAGGTCTGTACTCAGTTGACTCCGCAGAACACCCAACGCGAGATGACAGGCGCCCTCCGCGCCGCCGCGCTACCTGGAAAGCGTCGTCCGCTGGTGCTCACGCTGGATCAGCGGGATCGGCTGATCGTCGACGGAATCGCTGTCGATGTCATGCCTGCGTGGGAATGGCTGACATCCGGCGCCTGAACCGGACCTGATCAATCTTGGGCGAGGACTTCCGACTCGCCTTCGAGGCGCGCCACGATCACGGTACAGGCTGCGTCGGCGAAGACGTTGATTGCGGTTCGCGCCATGTCCAGCAGGCGATCGAGCACGAGCAGGGCGCCG
>DATKLO010000095.1:0-94689 GCA_035542375.1 Steroidobacteraceae bacterium
GTCCAAGCTGATCCTGAATGAGCGGTGCCGCGGTCGCACGGTTGCCCCGGTCGATATAGTTGATAAAGACGGCCAGGGTCACGAGGAGCACCGGCCGTTCGATGTTGAGGCTACGCATCAGTACCGCTGAGAGTCTCGAATTATCTGGTCATACTAGAGCAAATGCGTGCAAGCGTCGTCAATGTAATAGGCGCAATGATGCTGCCTGACCATCGTTGGATGGGACCGTGACAGTCCTGCGCGGGTGCCGTTTGCCGCATCGCCGGTCCTGTGTGACAGCAACAGTGCCACGAAGACCCATCGTAATTTTTCACCTGAACGCAAACCGGTTCCCGCCCCTGAAGGGACCCTGGAACTCTACGGCCCAAGTGCAGAAGTCATTTCGGTGATCGACACTGTGTTTTTGTGCGCCGGCACTTTGTATTCTCAGAAAGTTCGGCCGCGGCAAGGGGGAGTTCCGGGGGGGCGGCGCGTCGTGCATTTGAACCGTCCATGCCACACCCGGGTGTGGGTAGTGCCTGCGGCAAGTCCCGGGCGAGCCGCGATGATGGCCTCGGAGCCGCTGCCGGCCTACTGATTCGGCACGGGTTGGTGATATAAAGCTCACCGTGTCACCGGCGCCCCGATCCGTCCCATTCGCCCACGAGTTGGTGCGGCCCGCCCGCCGCGACCGGCGCACATCTGCATGCACAGGCAAGCGTTGTTGCCGACTGTAAGACCGGGCGCCAGGGAGCGCTTCACGCGCCTGGCGCTGCTGTGGGTCATCGGCACGACGGGTATCGCGCTCGTGACCTGGATCTGCTACCGACTCGGGCTCGAGGTGGCCGTCACCGAACTCGGTTATCTCACGATCATCATCGCCGTCTCGCTGCTCGACAGCCTGATTTCCTCGCTGGCCCTCTCGATCGTCGCGATCGCCTGTCTCGACTATTTCTTCATCGTGCCGATCTTCAGTTTTCGCGTGCAGTTCGAAGAGGATCTGCCGCTGCTGGGCGTGTTCGTCATCATCTCCGTCCTGATCACCAGCTTCGTCCGGCGATTGCACAACCTGTCGCAGGCGGCCGCCGAACGCGCCCAGTTGCTGGACCTGATGCACGACACGGTGATCATCCGCGACATGGATGATGTGATCCTGTACTGGAATCGGGGCGCCGAGCATCTCTACGGCTGGACGGCCGGGGATGCGATCGGCCGTAACTCCCGCGAGCTGCTGCAGACGGTCTTTCCTGATTCCTTCGAGGCCGTAGCGGCCGCCGTGCTGCGCACGGGTCGCTGGGAGGGCGAGTTGGTCCGGCACCGGCGCGACGGCACCGCGGTCACCGTGTCGAGTCGCTGGGAATTGCGCCGCGACGAGCGCGGCACGCCCATCGGAACGATCGAGACCAACAACGACATCACGGAACGCGTGCGCATCCAGGAAATCGTGCGGCGGACCCAGGCGGCGTGCCTGGCCGAGGCGCAGCGCCTGAGCCACACCGGCAGTTTCGGTTGGGACCTGCCCAGGGGCGAGTTCTTCTGGTCGGAGGAAAGCTACCGCATCTTCGACTTCGAGTCCGGCGTAAAGCTGACTCTCGAGCTGATCCTGCAGCGCGTCCATCCGGATGACGTTGCCGCGGTCCGGCGTGAAATCGATCGGTCCACACGTGACCGGACCGATCTGGACATCGAGCATCGTCTGCTGATGTCGGATGGGACCGTCAAGCATCTGCACCTGGTTGCGCATGTCGTGATCGATGAGCCCGGTCAGCTGCGCTTCGCCGGCGCGATGATGGATATCACGCAGTCGAGGCAGTCCGAGGAGCAGATGCAGCGCATGCAGGCGGAACTGGCGCGTGCCACTCGCGTGACCACTCTTGGCCAGCTCACCGCCTCCATCGCTCACGAGGTCAACCAGCCGCTCGCCGCCATCGTGACGCAGGGCGAAGCGTGTCAGCGCTGGCTGAACAATGAGGTGCCGAAGCTGGACGAAGTCTCCGCCTCGATGAAGTGGATCATCGCCGATGCCAAGCGGGCCAGCGCCGTGGTGCAGAGAATCCGCGCGCTGATGCGCAAGGACGACCGGCAAAGACTGCCGGTCGATCTCAACGGGCTGATCGAGGACACCATCCCGCTCGTGACGCGCGATCTCACGGACCACCGCATCGCCCTGCGCGTGGATCTTGGTTCCGCGCTGCCTCAGGTGTCGGGCGACCGCGTGCAGCTCCAGCAGGTGGTTCTCAACCTGGTGATGAACGGCATCCAGGCCATGGCGGTTGTCGGGGACCTCCCGCGCGAGCTCACCGTGCGCTCGCAGGTGGATGGCGAGGGAGCGGTGATGGTCGAAGTGCGGGATACCGGCGTGGGCATCGATGCCCAGGCGTCGGGCAAGCTGTTCGATGCCTTCTACACGACGAAGCCGCAGGGCATGGGCATGGGGCTGGCGATCTGCCGCTCCATCATCGACTCGCATGAGGGCCGGATCTGGGCCGAGAACGCAGCCGACGGCCGTGGCGCCGTATTCCGCTTCCGCGTGCCGCCCTTGCGCGATGCGACGTGACACGCGGAAACGCCCACACCTTTGGCGAAGCTTTCATCGTTGACCTCACAGGCGCTGCAAGGTACACAATGAGTCGCGCCGCGGACACCGGTCAGCGGCGGCAACAGCGCCACCGTCAGCATCGGTACCTGATGACCAGCTCCCCGACCTCGCAAGACAATCCGGATTCCGAAGAGCCGGTGGTCCTGGTGGTGGATGACGATCTGTCGATCCGCACGGCCCTGGACAGTCTGTTCCGTTCAGTGGGCCTGCGCAGCGCCCTGTTCGATTCCGCCGCGGCCTTCCTGCGCGGCAACCTGCCGGACGCGCCCACCTGTCTGATCCTCGACGTACGACTGCAGGGCATGAGCGGGTTCGATCTGCAAGCCGAGCTCACGAAGGAGAATGTGCGCATTCCGATCATCTTCATGACGGCCTATGCCGATGTGCCCATGTCGGTGCGGGCGATGAAGTCGGGTGCATTCGATTTCATCAGCAAGCCGTTTCGCGACCAGGATCTGCTGGAGGCGGTGCACGGCGCCCTCGAGCGCGACCGCAGACAACGGGTCTCCGACAAACGTGCCTCGGGGCTGAAGGCGCGTTTCGAACTGCTGACAGCGCGCGAACGCGAGGTGATGACCTACGTCATCGAAGGTCACATGAACAAGCAGATCGCGCACGAACTCGGTCTGAGCGAGATCACGGTGAAGCTGCATCGGGGCAACGTCATGCGCAAGATGGCCGCGCAGTCACTGCCGGACCTGGTCAGGATGGCCGAAGCGCTCCAGTTGCGCTCCGCCAGGCGGACCTGAACCGGACCATTCCAACCGCCTGTCGCCGTTACCTGACATCCAGCTACACCTAAGTATAGCTTTTGCTTTCGGTGCCCTTGAACCATCCTGAACTTCTCCTCGCCGGGCAAGGTGGACCGGCTGTCGCGGAGGCCTGCCTGAGTTGACCCGGAATGCCGCTCACATCTCGATAGTCGATGACGATGAATCGGTGCGCACCGCTCTGACGAGCCTGGTGCGTTCTGCCGGATTCAGCGCCACGGGTTTCTCGTCCGTGGAGGAATTCCTGGCTTCCCCGACACTCCGCGATACGGCCTGCGTGATCTGCGACATCCAGATGCCGCGTGTCAGCGGACTGGAACTGCAGGCGAGCCTCACTGCGCAGCACATCAGGACACCTGTGATCCTCATCACGGCTTACCCCGATCCACGCCTCGAACAGCAAGCCGTGCGCGCCGGAGCGGTCTGTCTGCTGAAGAAGCCTTTCGACGGCGACGTGTTGCTGGAGTGCCTGACGCGCACATTGACGAAGCCCTCCGCCTAGTTTGAGCGCGCCGGTCGTCTTTCCTGTCGCGGCCCGGCGAAGCAGAGCGCAGTGCAGCAGGACTCTCGTATGGCAGCCGCTATACCAATCGATCGTCCGCACATACTCGGCGGCGATTGAGATGTTTACGCCCTGGTTTATGGTGTCCTCCGCGACTGGATCGGGGCGACCCCATGGGCAAGACGCTGATCATGGACGAGGCAGATTCCGGCCATCCCACCGTGATGGCGATTCTTCAGCACGCCGGTCTCAAGGTGAGGAGGTTGAAAGATGGCACGGTCGGCACGCCGGCGAACGATGAAATGCGCACGGGCGCTGGCGAGCCTCGGACGCTACCCGGCCAGCGCCACGAAGATACCCGTCACTTTCGAGAGACGCTCGCCCCTGCAGCGGATGCCGACCCGTGCGATTGCCAGTGCGCGCGGCCCGTGCTGGCCGTCTCTACCTGCGACCAGGCGGACTCCAGGTGGCTTCACACCCAGCGGCTCCTGACGCTCGGCAACATCTCGAGCCGCGTCGCGCATGATCTCAACAACCCTGTTGTCGGTCATTCTCGGTCTGTCGGAACTCCTCCAGGATCACGTGCAACCAGGTAGCGAGCCCGACGATGTGGTCAACCGCATCATCGCATCCGGCAAGCGGGGGCGTGCTCTGACCAGGCAGATCCTGGAATTCTCGCGAGCCGAACCGGCGTCGCGTACGCCGGTCTCGCTGGGTCAGGTTGCCTGCGAGGCGCTCGATCTCGTGCGAGTCGTGTTGCGCCCGTGCACCGACCTGTCGGTCGACCTGCGGGCGCCCAACGCCACGATCGTCGCGGACAAGGGCCAGATTGCGCAGGTCATCACCAACCTCACCATCAATGCCAGCGACTCGCTGCCCGACGGCGTGGGCAGGGTAGGGCTGACAGTGGACGTGACCGATGAGCTGCGACCGGAAATCGCAGCGGCGCGTGCCATGGGTCCGCCGCCCGACGGAGCACAGCGAGCGGCGCCGCGCAGCTGGTCCTCTGGCGGCATCACGTGGACACTCGTTGGTGCGGTACCCGAAGGGCCATCCCTCTCGGCAGCCATCCACGACACCGGCGCCGGAATTTCCGACGCACAGCTGCAGCAGATCTTCGAGCCGTACTACACGACCAAGCCGCAGGACAGCGGCACCGGCCTGGGCCTCGCCATTGCCCGGCGTATCGTGCTCGACCACGGGGGGGCAATGTTGGTCAGGTCGCGGGCCGGCCTGGGAAGCACCTTCGAGATGATTCTCCCCGCCGCCCGCGGCTGACAGGCTCCAGGGCGCCGCGACCGCGCCCATCTTGGCCGCGGTCAGCGGCACATCAGCCGGCCGCGATCATCGATGCCGGACGGCGTAACGATCACGGGCGCATCCGCCGGCCGACCGAACAGATAACCCTGCAACAGATCCGCGCCGAGCCGCCGTACCGTGAGCAGCAGCGCTTCGTAGCCCCCCGCACAAGTGTCCGTGGCACTGACGATGGGTTGAAGCGCCAGTCGAAGCAGATCGCCCGTCAGACATTCCTCCAGAAATCGTCTCTGTGCGGCTAAGCCCTCCTGCATCGCTTCGACTACACGCGGCTCTGACGTAAGCGTGGCGATTTATGTCGCTTTGCGGTATACAGTCCATCGTCGGCGGACCGGACACGCTACCCTGTAGACCATCGAGTCCGATGCCCTGCGGGCGCCGCACGCTGACGCATGCACGAAGAAACCCTGATCGTCACCCTTACCGCGGCATTCGTAATGGCCCTGGTGCTGGGCTTTCTGGCGACCCGGCTGCGTCTGCCACCGCTGGTGGGCTACCTGTGCGCGGGTGTGGCCATCGGCCCGTTCACCCCGGGATATGTCGCCGACTCGGGCCTCGCCACCCAGCTCGCCGAGATCGGCGTGATCCTGCTGATGTTCGGCGTGGGCCTGCACTTCTCCATCCGGGATCTGCTGGCGGTGCGGCGCATCGCGCTGCCGGGAGCGATCGCACAGATCGCGGTGGCCACGGCGATCGGCGCGGTGACGGCCTGCAGCTGGGGCTGGGGACTCGGGGCGGCGATCGTGTTCGGACTGTCGCTGTCGGTTGCGAGCACCGTGGTGTTGCTTCGGGCGCTGGAGGAACGTAACGCCGTCCAGTCCCCGGAGGGCCGCATCGCGATCGGCTGGCTCATCGTCGAAGACCTGATTACCGTGCTGGCCCTGGTCTTTCTGCCGGTGCTGGCCGAAGTGTTCGGCACTCAGACATCCGGCGCGGACTCCCGGATCAGCGGGTACAGCGTACTCATGTCGCTGCTGCTGACGATTGCCAAGGTGGGGCTGTTCATCGGGTTCGCGCTCGTGGTCGGAACACGAACGATTCCGTGGTTCCTCACGCGCATCGTCCACACCGGCTCGCGCGAACTGTTCACACTTTCGGTCCTCGCGGTGGCGCTGGGTGTCGCCTACGCGTCCGCCAAGCTGTTCGGAGTTTCTTTCGCCCTGGGCGCCTTCTTTGCCGGCGTGATCCTCAGCGAGTCGGAGCTCGGTCATCGGGCCGGAGCTGATTCGGTGCCGCTGCAGGACACCTTCGCCGTGTTGTTCTTCGTTTCGGTGGGCATGCTGTTCGATCCGTCCATCCTGTTCCGCGAGCCCCTCGCCGTGCTCACGGTGGTGGCGATCATCATGGTGGGCAAGTCGCTGGCGGCCTTCCTGATCGTCATCGCATTCCGTTATCCGATGAGCACTGCGTTGACCGTCTCGGCAAGCCTGGCCCAGATCGGAGAATTCTCCTTCGTGCTGGCCGTGCTCGGTGTCTCGCTGGGGCTGTTGCCCAAGGCGGGGCAGGACCTGATTCTCGCCGGAGCGCTGCTCTCGATCACGCTCAACCCGCTCGCCTTCGGCGTGGCGCGCGCTATCGGGACGGCGTGGGCCAGCCGCTCGAGGATTGCGTCAGATGGGCGCGCGTGATGCCGGAAATCGCTGACACCCAGGCGTGCTGCATGATAGAGACGAGTTCGCGATTGAGTATGTCCAGCACTGCCTCGACAGCCGACTGACCGGACGCTGCGAGCCCCCACGCCTGGGGTCTGCCGATTCCGACGGCCGCATTCCGGTCAGCGGGGCTTGAGCCACGACTCCACCAGGCGCACCCACATGGAGCCGCCGAGCGGAATGAGGTCATCGTTGAAGTCGTAGCTGGGGTTGTGGAGCATGCAGGGCCCTGCGCCATGTCCCTCGCTGCGGTGCGCGCCGTCGCCATTGCCGATCACGAAGTAACACCCCGGTTTCTCCAGCAGGAAGAAACTGAAGTCCTCGGCGCCCATGGTGGGCTCGAACTCGCGCACGCTGTCGGCACCGAAGGTGCCGGACAGCAGGTTGCGCACGAATTCGGTCTCGGCGGGATGATTGATCGTGGGCGGATAGTTGCGCCGGAACGCGAACTCGCAAGTGGCTTCGAAAGCCTGGCAGGTCGCCTCCGCCACCTGGCGCATGCGCTTCTCGATCAGGTCGAGCACTTCGAGCGTGAAGGTGCGCACCGTGCCCTGCAGTTCGCAGGTGTCCGGCACGACGTTGGTCGTCTCGCCCGCGCGCAGCATCGTGACCGAAATGACACCCGCGTCGATCGGTCGCTTGTTGCGCGAGATGATGGTCTGGAAAGCCTGCACCATCTGGCAGGCCACGGGCACGGGATCGATACCGTTGTGAGGCATCGCGGCGTGCGCACCCTTGCCGCGGATCGTGATGCGGAAATCGTTGCTGGAGGCGAAAACCGGACCGGACTTGACCGCGAACTGCCCGGCCGGCAGCCCCGGCCAGTTGTGGATGCCGAACAGCGCTTCCATCGGGAACAGGTCGAAGAGCCCGTCCCTGATCATTTCGCGGGCGCCGCCGCCGCCTTCCTCCGCGGGCTGGAATATCAGGTAGACCGTGCCGTCGAAATCGCGATGACGCGCGAGGTACTGGGCCGCGGACAGCAGCATCGTCGTGTGCCCATCATGGCCACACGCGTGCATGCGTCCCTGGTTGACGCTCACATGACTGAAGGTGTTGCGCTCGGTGATCGGCAAGGCATCCATGTCGGCGCGCAGACCGACAGCGCGATCCGATTTGCCGCTCTTGATCGTTCCCACCACACCGGTTTTTCCCAGGCCGCGGTGCACGGGGATGCCCCAGTCCGTGAGCGTTTTCGCCACCAGGTCGGAAGTGCGCTGCTCCTGGAAACCCAGCTCGGGGTGCGCGTGCAGATCGCGCCGCAGGGTGCGCAGGGCCGCGGCATCGGCTCGGATCGGCTCAATCAGGTTCATGGCGGTCTCCGGTCGCGGGGGCAGTCAGCAGGCTGACGACTATAGCAACGGCGAAGTTGAGACACAGCGCCAGAAAGCCGGCGCTGAGACCGAAGAGCGGATCGTGATGGCTGAGCATCAGGAACAGGGCGCTACTCACACCGAGGATCTGGCCCGCGAACACGCCCGCCGTAGCGACCCGTCTCCAGTAGAGTCCCAGCACGACTCCGGGGAAGAACTGCGTGATGCCGGCATACCCGGTCAGCAGCAGCGAGACGATGCTGGACGAGCTGTAGATCGCGGAACACAGGCTGACGAGGCCGAGCACGACGACCATGCCGCGAGCCAGGCGCGCCACCCGGTCGTCGGTCATGTCGGGTGCGAACAGCGGACGGTACAGATTCTTGGCGAACAGCGTGGCGGAAGTCAGGAGAAAGATAGCGGCGGGCACCATGGCGGTGAGCGCTCCAGCGCCTCCGATCACACCGAGCATCCACGGCGGAAAGCTCTGGCGCACGACCGTCAGCAACGCAAGGTCGCCGCTCGCCGGGCCGGGTACGAGCAACACAGAGGCGAATCCCGCGAAAAAGATGAACGCGAGTGTCAGGGTATAGAGCGGCATCACGACGGCATTGCGCCGGATCGTGTCCGAGGTCTTCGCCGTGAAGGTGGCCGCGAAGGCATGCGGCCACATGTAGAACCCCATCGAAGTCAGCAACACGGTGGAGATGAACCAGGCATGGCCCTGGTTCACGGTGGATCCGGGCATCGTCAGATGCGTCGGGTGTGCCTGGATCAGCGCGGTGAACATCGGCCCGATGCCGCCGAAATGGAGGTACGGGATGACGATGCCGATGGCGAGCGCCGCGAACACCATGAGCGCATCCTTCATGACGCTCACCCAGGCCACGGCTCGCACGCCGCTGGCGAAAACGAAGGCGATCACGAGCAGCACGGCAATCGACATGGCCGGTATCCGGCCGATGCCCCCGGAGCTCGCCACCGAGACGATGATGCCGACGCCGGTTACCTGGAGCTGCACATACGGGATGAACGAGATCATTCCCACGACGGACACGAACGCGGCCAGGTACCTGTTGCGGTAGAACTGGCCGAAGAAGTCGGACTGCGTCTGCATGCCGTGCCGCTTGCCCACTTCCCACAGCGGGGGCAGCACGAAGAACGACACTACATACGACAGAGTCAGATAGGCGAGCACGTACAGCGTCGGGCCGCCCCTCGAGTAGGCCCAACCGCTGGCGCCGATGAAGGCGAAGGTCGTATAGACCTCGCCGGCCATCAGAAGGAAGACCAGTACGACGCCGAATCCCCGACCGCCCACGGTCCATTGCTCCAGGTCCATGCGGCGTTTCAGGCCAGCCAGCAATCCCAACGAGGCGCCCGCCAGGACGATCAGCAGGATGATCGCGACCGGCATGGCGGCGGTGCTCATGGGGCGCTGTCGCGTTTGTCGGCCGCCGCCTCGATCCGGTACGCAACAGACATGAGCACCGGTGTCAGAACGATCCAGCCGATCAGCCAGAACAGGTTGAAGGGCAGGCCGAATACGCGCGGCTCGATGCGGTCCCAGAGCGGAACGCTGAAGCACATGGCCACAAACGGGATCAGGCCGAGCAACAAGGCGCGGGTCGTGGGCTTTCTGCTCGCCATGCTGGAGCCGCCAGGCGGTGACTAATGTGCCGGCGGGGTACAGGCCTGGCGGAAATCGTTGTCCGCGTACAGTTGGGCGAGCAGCGCCGAGTATTGTTCGCTGTAGTGATTGATCGCGTCGGGGATCGCGACCGCGCCCATGAAGGACGACTCCCAGCTCTGCTCCTGTTTCAACACCTTGTCATAGACAGCCTGGTCGCCACGCATCACCCGGAAGCGGGCCGCGAGCACGGCGCTGGCCCTCGATATCCCGGCGGCATGGAGTTCATTCGCGGTGAGCTCCGCCTGCACGCTCAACGGCGATTGCGCATCGTACTTTCCGGCGGACTTCAGGTCCGTGATCATCGAGTTGCGCAGATAGGCCGAGAAGGTCTGACCCTGCGGGGGGTTGACCGGCGTGCCGCGGGCGCTGACACCCTTGTCCGTTTCGGGCTTCGCGCCCGGAGCCAGCTTGAAGTCCTCGACGTTGAGCGGTGTGATGCCCGAATCACGCAGCCCGGACACGGTGTCGAGACTGGGCTGGTGGTCTCCGACCTTGACGGTCACGCAGCCACACAGCACCGTGCTGAGCGCCGCGACGGCGAGCAACCTGAACATGGGGTTCTCCTGCTGGTCGGTCAGTGACCGAAGGCGGGATCGTCGCCGAGCTGTTTGAGGGCCGCGCCCACCGCCTGGCGCGCCACGGTCTTCGCAGCGGTCTTCGCGTCAGGCGCTTTCGTGCTGTTGGCCGGTGCGGCGTGTGCTCCGACGGTGGCATGGATTGCGTGGTGCACGACCTTTTCGATCTTGGCTGACCCTGGGGCGCCAACGTAGTCGACCGTGCAGATGTAACCGTCCGTCACCTGGCTGCCGACCAGGCCGAACGTCAGTCCGGTGCCGAAGCCCTTCGCCATGGCATCCTGCTGACTCGTGATGGGTTCGTTGTCGATGGTAACGCTCAGAATCGCGCCGCCGGCGGCGGGGTCGGCGCTCACAGCCGAGAACAGACCGCTGTTCGTTACCGTCTCCTTCACCTGATCCTTCAGCAGGTCGGTGGCGCGCGGATTGGCCACTCCCTTGGTCTGGAAGGAGAACAGCAATTGCACCGGCTGGGGTGTCTGGGGACGGTGGAAATCCGTTGCCGGCGTATCGGGTACTCCGTTGTCGACGTAGAGCGCGACACAGCCGCTCAACATGACGGTCAGTACACTCAGGCACGACAGCCACAGCGCGGTCCGGATCAAAGTCCGGCCGCTCCGGTAATCGTTGCGCATCGGCGTCCCCGCAGGTTGGATCGTGTAGTTGTTGGTTCCTGTCAACCTGACATTAGCATGGCGCTCCCGTCGCGGCAACGCTGCAGCTTGCCGCCTTGCCAGCGCAAAGCAGGCGCCCCTTACGACTGTGGCCGCAACGTACGACAGCGGGCGCAAGGCACGACCGGGCGCAGGATTCCTGCGACGCCACGACGGTCCGCCTCCGGGCCCGCTGTCGCGCCCATGCTAAGCTCACCGGCCCAACCGTCGGAGAGCATTCATGAACCATTTGTTGCGCGGTGCTGCCACCCTGGCGATCGCTCTGGGGACACTCGCGGGTATCGCGACTGCCAACGTTCCGGAAGCCGACCCCGCCCTGGCGCATGCGATCGCCGATCCGGCGCGCACGCCCAAATTCGTCGCGCGCGACCCTTATCGGCACCCCGCCGAGGAACTGACGTTCTTCGGACTGAAGCCGGGCATGACGGTGGTGGAGGTCTGGCCCGGCGCCGGTTACTGGACCGAGATCCTGGGGCCCTATCTGAAAACCTCGGGTCACTACATCGCCGCGGTGACGGTGACCGGCGAGAGCAAGGAGGAGGATGAGCAGACCAAAGCCTGGAAGCTGCGCGTGACGAAGGACAAGGACCGGTTCGGTCCTGTCACCTTCACCGAGCTCGGCAAGGGACACTTCGAGGTTGCCCCGGCCGGTTCCGCCGACCTCATCGTCACGTTCCGCAACCTGCACAACTGGATGGATTCCGGCTACGCCGAGCAGGCACTGAAGGGCTTCTATACCGCATTGAAGCCCGGAGGCATCCTGGGAATCGAGGATCATCGCGCGCGCATGGACCGTCCGCAGGATCCGAAGGCCAGGTCGGGCTATGTGCGTCAGGACTATGCGATCGAGCTGGCGCGCAAGGCGGGCTTCGAGTTCGTCGGCGCCTCCGAGGTGGCCGCCAACCCCAAGGACACCACCGACTGGCCACAGGGCGTATGGACGTTGCCGCCGGTCCTCGCGCTGGGTGACAAGGACCGCGCCAAGTACCTGGCCATCGGCGAGTCGGACCGCTTCGTGCTGAAATTCCGCAAGCCCGTGCACTGAGCGGGCGGGCGCGGCGGCAGCGGCGCGTTAGCGGGCGGCGGCCGGCCGCGGGGGAAGCTGAAGCTGCCGGGGGAGTGCGCGCATGACGACTGAATCGCGCGATACCAACCTCGCGCCGCCGCGCAAGCGGGTGGGGTGCCTGGGTGGAGTGCTGCGCGCGTTGCTGTTCGGCGTCGCACTGTTCTACGTGCTGTGCGCGCTGCTGGCTCCCTGGAATTTCTACTTCGGCGGTCACCTGCACCTGATTCCCGGCTGGCAGGGCGGCGGCTGGCTGCGCACCACGACTTCCGGGGGCGATTACTACCTGTGGATCCGCCTCAATCCCACCACTCCCGGTCAGAGGAAATCACCCCTCCAGGGCGTGGCGTATCTGTGCACCCCTCACCAGGAACGCTTCCGGCTCAAGTTGTACGGCAGCATCCTGCAATCCCACGGCACCGATCTGACCGGGGTGCCGCTGCATCTATACATGCACCCGCGCGCCGGTTTCTTCCAGATCAGCGCGCACAACGATCCTGTCATCGATCTGTACGGTTCGTTCGGCGACGCGAGGTTCGTCGCCGAGGATCGGAGCAGCCTGGCACGCGCCTTCAATCCCGACGGCACGCTCTACAAGCACGACCAGAAAGAGCGCCACCGCTCGGAGAACGTCACGGTCACCTTCCTCGAGGGTTCGCCCTGGACGATCAGCCCGGATTGCCCGCCCGCATCCGCTCCAGCGCACTGAGCAGCTGGTAGCAGGAGTCGATCAGGGGCAGCGCTACTCCCAGGCGCTGTCCTTCGCGCAGCGCGTAGCCGAGCGTCTCGTGGATCTCGAGGGGACGGCCGGCTTCGATGTCCTGCAGTGATGACATGCGATGTCCGGGCGCATTGCGCTCGAACTCGTGGCCGATGGCGACCACACGCTCCGTGGCCTGTTGTTCGCTCGCCAGGCACAGCGATGCGGCAGGCAGCACCGCGTGGTCAGTCAGCGGGATCCTGAGCGCACCTGCAAGCTGGCCCATCTCGCGTGTCAGGCGTACCAACACGCGCGCTGATCCGGGATCGCTCAGGAATCTCCAGCTGACCTCGCGGGTCGTCACCGACAACACCACGAGGCCCACCCACACCGCGAACTTCGACCACTCCAGGCTCCTGATGTCACGCACCGCGGTCGCGCGCACTCCCGCGGCATCGATGACTCGCGCCAGTTCAGCGGCGCGCGTGCCTGACTCGCCCGATAGTTCGCCCAGCAGGATGTTGACGTTACGTGTGAACACGACGGTGCCGTCGTTCGCCGTCTCTCCGCTGGTGTCCGCCAGGCAGCCCAGTGTCCGCTCTGCGCCGAACGCATCTGCAAGCAGTTCGTCCTTCAGTGTCCCGTTCTGGACCGAGAAGGCAGTCCCGATCTTGACATGCCGCAGTCGGTTCAGCGCCTCGGCAGTGCCCGGCGTTTTCGTCGCCACCACCAGAACGTTGGCACTGCCAAGTTCAGCCGGGTTCGTGAGGGTCGGAACAGCGATCGAGAACTGGCCCAGGCCTGCGATGCGCAGTCCATCCGACTGGATCTGACGCGCCCGATTCCCCCGCGCGAGCATCACGACGGAACGACCGGCACGCGCGAGGTGCGCGCCCAGTATCGAGCCCAGGGCACCGGCTCCCAGGATTGCAAACTCGCAGTGGATGCGGTTGGCGGAACTCACGACCGCATTATGCCGTCCCGGGCGGGGTTGCGGGCCCTGGCGCGAGCACGGTTGCGTGCACGATGCAGCCAGAGTATCGCGATCGTGACCGACAACCCTGCGCCGAACACCGCCGCGATCACCTTGATCGGTGCGCCCGCGCGAAGCGCGGCGGTATACAGGCCGAGCATCGCGAGCATGGCGCTGTTCTCGGCCAGGTTCTGCACCGCGACGGCGTTACCCGAACCGACACTCTCGCGGCCCCGTTCCTGCAGAAGCGCATTCAGCGGGACTACGAAAAAACCACCGCAGGCGCCGATCACGCCCATCACGGCGAAGGCAGCCTGAACCCGGGTTGTCACCGCCATCACGCAGACCGCCAGACCGATCAGTACTCCCGCCGGCAAGGCGCGGTCGGCCTTCTCGAGCGTCACGAACTTCGCTGCCAGTCCTGCCCCCATCACGATCCCCACCGCCACGGCCGCATTCAGGCAGGCCGGCATGCTGTTGGTGGTAATCCCCAGGGCCAGCGGCACCCAGGCCACCAGCAGGAATCGCATGGTGGCCCCCGTGCCCCAGAAAAGACTCGTGCCGGTCATGGAGAAACGCGTGTCGGGAAGCCGGACCATCGTCGCCGTTGCGGTTCCGAAGTTGGTCAGGATCCCCGGCACGGACACGCTCTGCAGCGCGTGGGCCGGTGGCAGTCGTGGAATGAACAGATTGGCGAGCGCGGCGGCGCCATAGCACGCGCTGACGATGGCCAGAGCACCGATGATGTTCCAGTCGGCGAGTGTCCCGCCTGCAATGGCTCCGACGAGGATGGCGGCAATGGTGGAGGACTCGATCAGGCCATTGGCCTGGACCAGGTGTTCGGTGCTGGTGAGCTCGGAGAGAATGCCGTACTTCGCGGGTGAGTAAGCTGCTGCGCCGACGCCCACCAGGCCGTAGCAGAGGAACGGATTCAGGCCCAGGCACATGCCCAGGGAGCCGATCAGCTTCAGCCCGTTGGACAGCAGCATGACGCGGCCCTTGGGGAGGGAGTCGGCGAACGGGCCTGCGAAGGGCGCCAGGATGATGAAGGCGGCCACGAAGAAATCCTGCAGCAATGGCGCCGACCAGTCCGGGAAATGCTGTGCGCGCAATATCGCCAGCGCACCGAACAGCAGCGCGTTGTCCGCGAGCGCGGACAGGAACTGCGCGAGCAATACGGCGATCAGGCCGCGCGACCACAGAGCCGCACGCCCCTGAGACTGAGGACCAGGATGGGTCATACGCCTGCCTCCAGTCCTTACGGCATCCGGCTGACCGCGGCATACTAACCGCGAGCGTGGCAATTTTCCCCCGGTGCGCACCTGCCTTGGCGTGATGGATCTGGATGAGCGAACCCGCACAGCACCTGATCGAGTCCACCCGGGCGTTGCTCAACTCGCTGGATTCGGCGCGGCTGCGCGAGTTTCTGCAGGAGTGGCCGACCGGAACACCCCATGCGCTGGCTCCGGCGACGCTCCCGGTGCTGGCGTGCTTGTCACAGTTGCGGGGAGGCGCGGGATCGTTCGCCGCCGCGCCGTTCGCCGCAGAATCGTTCGCCGCCGCGCTCGTCTGCGATTTCTGTCGCCTCGCACCGTCGCTGGCCTGGCGGCAAACCTACAAGGCCGGGACGGACGCCGGAGTGGACGAGGCGTTTCTGCGCAATTACGGGTGGTGCGCGCTGATCGGACCCGATGGACCGCTGCGCAGTGAACGACTGGCGGTGGGTTGCCTGCTGCTGGGGCCACGAACGACTTACCCGAGCCATCGGCACGAAGCCGAGGAAATCTATGTGCCCCTCGCCGGTGTCGCGGACTGGCAGCAGGGCGATGGCGTGTGGCGCGAGCGCAGGCCGGGTGACGTGATTCATCACGAACGTCACGAACCGCACGCGATGCGGACTCGCGCTGCACCGCTGCTGGCGCTGTATCTGTGGCGCAGCGCCGATCTGCATCAACACGCGCGTCTCGATCCACCGGGCGGGAACTGACAAAGCGCCCGTCGCGAATGGACTCAGCGGGGATCTTCGCGAGCGCCGTCGGGATTCACCGACGCACGGAAGCGCTCCAGTCGCCTTTCGTTCAGCGTGCGCTCAGGCGGAATACGCCATGCTGTCGCCACAGATAGAGGAATGGAACAGGAAGGTTTCCCCAGCGCCTCCGCATTTGGAGCGGCCTGCCGCAGGATGCCAGCAGGTGGATGCCATCCGAACCGACTCGCACCGGTGTGCGACCGGCTCCCGCTGGGCACTTTGACGCCCGCGGATTTGGGTCGGCTCACGCCGGTGCGGGTAAATCTCCCGCCCCGCACGGCCGCCCGTTCAGCCGGCGTTCACGCCTCGCACCATCTTGCGCACGAAGCGCGGGAAATCCAGTCCGAACCGGCTTTCGAGCCGCCGCGCATGCCGGTCCAGCTGGGCACCGTCCCACACCGGCGGCGCGGTGCGGAACGCCAGCGCGACCAGATTGCCGTCCTCGCTCGCCGGGAGCGAGATGATGTGATCGCCGAACACCCCACGCAGCCGACCGATGTGGCTTTCCACATCGCCGCTCGTGCCGCAGAGATTGACGACCAGCACGCCGCCGACCGTCAGCCGTCTCCTCAGGTTTGCGTACAGATCCGGAGCCTGCAGCGTCGGTGAGACACCATTCCGATCGCACGCATCGACCAGGATGATGTCCTCACGCGGCACAGGTCTTGCGATGTACTCCACCGCATCCGCCTGCACGATGCGGAAACGACAGTCGTCCGGTGGGATATGGAACTGCTCGCGCAGCGCGACCACCTCCGGATCGATCTCGACCACGGTGAGTGTGGCGGCGGGCAGATGGCGGTAGCAGAACTTGGCGAGCGATCCGCCACCCAGCCCCAGCAACAGCACCCGGCGCGGTTCCGAATTGAAGACGAGGAAGGTCATCATCTTGCGCGTGTAGGCCAGGCACAGCGCGACCGGGTCGTCGTGCCGCATCACACTCTGTACGTTGTCGGCGCTGAAGTGCAGGTAGCGCAGAGGGCCGCGATCGAGGATGAAGGGCTTGTCCAGCACTCAGCGCGCCTTGTCCGGCAGGGCGACCGAGAATTCCAGGACCTCGTGACCGTCCTCACGCTCGACGTTGATCTGCACGGCCGTCGGATCGACGTTCACGTATTTGCGGATGACCTCGAGCAGTTCCCGGCGCAACAGTGGCATGTAATCCGGACCGCCGCGCGCGCTGCGCTCCTGGGCGACGATGATGCGCAGTCGCTCCTTGGCGACGTTGGCGGACGGGGGCCTGCGACGAAATAAGGCGAGTAGCCCCATGTTCAGGCTCCGAAGATGCGCGCTAAGAACCCCTTCTTCGGCTCATCCACGAAGCGCAATGGCACGGTCTCGCCCAGGAGTCTGGCGACCGCATCCTCGTAGGCGCGCGCGACATCGCTCGTCTCGTTGAGGATGACCGGTACTCCCGCGTTGGAAGCGGACAGCACGTCAGGGGACTCGGGTACGACACCGACCACATCCAGGCCGAGGATTTCCTTCACATCGGCGACGCTCATCATCTCGCCGGTCGAAACCCGTTTCGGGCTGTAACGGGTCAACAGCAGATGCTCGCGCACGCCACCGTTGCCTTCCTCGGCGCGTCGCGTCTTGCTGGCCAGCAGCCCCAGGATACGATCGGAGTCGCGGACCGAGGACACTTCGGGGTTCACCACCACCACGGCGCGATCGGCGAAATACATGGCCAGGTGCGCGCCCTTCTCGATTCCCGCCGGGGAGTCGCAGATGATGAAGTCGAACCCATCCGTCGTCAGTTCGTCGAACACGCGGCGTACACCCTCGGAAGTGAGCGCATCCTTGTCGCGGGTCTGGGAGGCCGCGAGCACGTACAGGGTATCGATGCGTTTGTCCCGGATAAGCGCCTGCTTGAGCGTGCACTCACCCTGGATGACGTTCACGAAGTCATACACCACGCGCCGCTCGCAACCCATGATGAGGTCCAGGTTGCGCAGGCCGATGTCGAAATCGATCACGGCGACGCGCTTGCCGCGGCGGGCGAGCCCGCAGGCGATGCTGGCGGAGGTCGTGGTCTTGCCGACGCCTCCCTTGCCCGATGTGACGACAATGATCTCGGTCAACTCTCCAATCTCCTCAGTGGGTTCGGCGCCCGCGCGCCGCGGTGGTCGGGTTGCCCCGAAGGCAGTCAGGACGGGTCATGCGTGATTCAGGTGCCGAGGCGGGCGAAACGGAGGGTTTCACCGTCCAGCCACGACTGCACGGGATGACCGGCCAGTTCGGCGGGGATGGTCTCGAAAACCCGGAACACGCCCGCGATGGACACGAGCTCGGCGCGGAATTCCTGACAGAACACGCGAGCAGAGGTGTCGCCATGCACTCCGGCCATGACGCGTCCACGCAGCGATCCGTACACGTGAACGCAACCGTCGGCCATGGCTTCGGCTCCCGCGGCCACTGTCGCCAGGACGATGAGATCGCGGTCGCGCGCATAGATGCGCTGGCCGGATCGCACGGGCTGGTACTGCATGAGGGCGGGCGGCGCGGGGTCGGGCTGGGGCGCGGCCTGCACGACCGGCACGGGTCTGCTGGGCACGCGGATGGGAGTCATGAGCGGCATGTCGAGCTGCCGGGCAAGGGATTCCGTGGACTCGCTGCCTTGTGTCAGTCCGACAGTCAGCATGCCCGCGCGGCGCACGACATCGATGACACCACGGATCTCGGCGAGAGCCGGTTCGCCTCGCAGCCCACTCAGGTCCAGGGCGACGGCCGTACGCTCGAAGAAATGCGGCGCAGTCGCCGTCCGACCGGTCAACTCATCCAGAATCGCCCCCGGGTCGGTGGTGTGGAGTCTGACCTGCACCAGGCCCACCTGCCCGAATCGGATCTCGATCGCCTGTTCGCGCGTGAGGTCGGCTGGCTGGTTCATCAGGTACGCATCTGGGGCGGGCGGCCCGCGGAAGCCGCGCAGTTTACCGGATTGCGGCACGTGATAGTCACCCGCCGTCACCACCGTGAAAGCGTGGCACGCCGCGCCAGTGGCCATCGCGCAAGCGTGGCTGCATGCACGCCGTCAGCCGATGCTCCGCAGCGCTCGAGCCAGCCTGTCCGCCCAGCGTGAGCGCGCATCGTCCGTTTCGATGAGATCGGCGCGCAATTCGATCATCACCGACCGCAGGTTGCGCACACTGCAGTGACGCTCCAGCGTGTGATAGACACCGTCCGTGGGCGCGTAAGGCTGGTTGTCTCCAACAACGAGATCGCCGGATTGACGCAGCAGTTCGATCAGCGGCTGGGCCATCCGGCGATCGGCCGCCGCGAGGATTCCGACATGCCAGGGACGCTGCTGCCCGCGAAACACGGGTGTGAAGCTGTGAACGGCGATGACATGCAGGTTCGCATGCAGGGCGGCCTGACGCTCCACCACCTCGGCCAGGACACGATGATACGGCTCGTAGATGGCGCTGACACGCCGCGCGCGCTCGGCCGGATCGATGCCGCGGTTCCCCGGAATCGCCGTGTCTTCGCTGCTCTCGACAATGGAGCCCGCGTGGCCCGGGTCCCGGTTCACATCCAGCACCAGGCGCGAGACGCTCGCATGCACGAGCGGCGCATCCAGCAGACGGCCGAGCTGCAACGCCAGTGCCAGTGCACCGGGGTCCCAGGCAATGTGCCGCTGCAACTGTGAGTCGGGCAGGCCAAGCTGGTGCAGCTTCGCGGGCACCCAGTTGGAGGCGTGGTCGCAGACCAGCACGAATGGGCCACGGCCGGCGGGATTGTCGATGGCGGCAGCGGGGCGGCCGAGCCAGTCGGAGGAGGGGATCACCCCGGGGAGTTTAGCGCGGCAGGCTGGCCGCGCAGCAGCCCACCACGCACCCTGTTCACCGCACGGCAGTTGGCCACGCGGCAGTTGGCCAAGGGGCAGTTGGCCAAGGGGCAGTTGGCCGTGCAGAGTGACACTCGTGGTGAATTCGCCACGTCGCGCCGGACGTAGCGTATGATCCGGCTCCCGTGGCCGGCCGAGGGCCAGGGGGTGCGCTGATGACAGCGCGGCGAATCAAATCAGGGCAAATCAGAGGGTGAGATGGCAACCAAGCTGGACAAGCTGCTCAAGCGCGAAATCGACATCGACGGCAAGCCGTACATGATTACCCTGTCGCCCGAGGGTGTGAAGCTGACGGAGAAGGGCAAGCGCAAGGGACAGGAAGTCTCCTGGAAGGGCTTGTTGAATGGCCAGTCGGCGACACCCGTGGCCCTGTCGGGTGGCTCCGCGGAGTCCGATCCGGTCTGACAGCACGCCGCGCACACCGCGCCGCGCGAGTGGAAGCATCCGGTCGGCTGAGCGCTCAGCGCAGGCAGCCGGTCACCGGCGCGCGTGGCTTGATCGTCTTCATGCACACGGTTGTTTCGATCCGCTGCACTCCCGGCATGCGCGAGATCTCCATCCGCAGCACACCGTCCAGTTCCTCGATATCCGCCACGAGCACGTGCATCAGGTAGTCCGCCTGTCCGGCCGTCGTGAAACACTGCAGGACGGCCGGGTGATGCAGCACCGCGTTCTCGAACTCAGCGTGCTTCACCGAGCTGATCGTGACATGCACGAACGCATGCACGCGCAATCCCAGCAGGCCGGAGTCGATCTCGGCGTGATAGCCGCGGATGATCCCGGAGCGCTCCAGCTCCCGCACGCGGTGCCAGCACGGCGTCTTGGACAACCCCACCTGCTGGCCCAGCTCGGCCAGCGACTGACGCGCCTCCTGCTCGAGCAGGGCGAGGATTCTCCGGTCGGCCTTGTCCATGTTCGTTCTTCCGCATGCCTACTTGATAGAACGAACGTTCTACCCTACCGGGGGCCGCCCAGTCCAGCCGGGCGCCGCCGTGGGCGGCGAAGAGGCTGACAAGCCACGGGCAATCGTGCTTAAGTTGAACAACAACATCACGGTGGCATACAGGGGGAACCATGGCCACTCCGGCGCAATTCGCTCAGCCACGGCAGAC
Organism: Steroidobacteraceae bacterium; assembly: GCA_035542375.1. Classification (GTDB taxonomy): domain Bacteria; phylum Pseudomonadota; class Gammaproteobacteria; order Steroidobacterales; family Steroidobacteraceae; genus 13-2-20CM-66-19. The sequence continues at coordinate 20,799 of DATKLO010000095.1, forward strand.
ATCCGGCATCGACCGTGCGCACCGCACGGTGATCTTCGCTTCCTCGCTCGGCACCGTGTTCGAGTGGTACGACTTCTACCTGTACGGCTCGCTGTCGGCGGTCATCAGCAAACAGTTCTTCTCGGGCGTCAACGAGACGACCGGCTTCATCTTCGCGCTGCTGGCCTTCGCTGCCGGGTTCTTCGTGCGCCCCTTCGGCGCGCTGGTGTTCGGCCGGATCGGCGACCTGGTCGGCCGCAAGTACACCTTCCTGGTCACCATCGTGATCATGGGCAGCTCGACCGCGCTGGTGGGACTGTTGCCCAGCTATGCCTCGATTGGCGTGGCCGCGCCCGTGTTGTTGATCACATTGCGCCTGCTGCAGGGCCTGGCGCTGGGTGGCGAGTACGGTGGCGCCGCCACCTACGTGGCCGAGCACGCGCCAGCGGGCCGCCGCGGCTTCTACACGAGCTGGATCCAGACGACGGCGACGCTGGGACTGTTCCTCTCCCTGCTGGTGATCCTGGTGTGCCGGATCTCCCTCGGCGATCAGTTCGAGGTCTGGGGCTGGCGCATTCCCTTCCTGGTGTCGATCCTGTTGCTGGCCATCTCGGTGTACATCCGCCTGCAGCTGCGTGAGTCGCCGGCGTTCCTGGAGATCAAGAGCCAGGGCAAGCTGTCGAAGGCGCCGCTCACGGAAGCCTTCGGGCAATGGTCCAACCTGAAGCTGGTGATCCTTTCGCTGCTGGGAGCGACGGCCGGCCAGGCCGTGGTGTGGTACGGCGGACAGTTCTATGCGCTCTTCTTCCTCGAGAAGATCCTGCAGCTCGACTCGAAATCCGCCAACCTGATCATCGCCAGCGGATTGCTGATCGCCACGCCCTTCTTCGTCGTGTTCGGCGCATTGTCGGACCGGATCGGCCGCAAGACCGTGATCGTCGCCGGCTGCGTGCTGGCCGCGCTGACGTACTTTCCGGTGTTCAAGGGCCTGACCCACTTCGCCAACCCGGCGCTGGAGACGGCGGTGGCCACGAGTCCGGTCACCGTGGTCGCCGATCCCGCCGACTGCTCGTTCCAGTTCGACCCGGTGGGCAAGAAGACCTTCACGCGCTCCTGCGATGTCGCCAAGTCCGCGCTCGCCAGGGCGGGCGTGCCCTACAGCAACGAGGATGCTCCGCCGGGCAGCGTTACGCGCCTGCGTATCGGCTCGGGTGACACGGCCGTGTATGTCGACTCTTTCGCGGGCAACACGCTGGCGAAGGCGGATTTCAAACCCGCCGCGGAGGCGTTCGGCAAGAAGCTGAAGGCAGCGCTCGTCACGGCGGGTTATCCAGCCAAGGCCGACATGTCGCGCGTCAACTATCCGATGGTGATCGCGCTGTGCGCCTACCTGGTGTTCCTCGTCACGATGGTCTACGGACCGATCGCGGCGTGGCTGGTCGAGCTGTTCCCGACACGGATCCGCTATTCGTCCATGTCCCTGCCGTATCACATCGGCAATGGCTGGTTCGGCGGCTTCCTGCCGGTGACCTCATTCGCGATCGTCGCGGCCACCGGCGGCATCTACAACGGCTTGTGGTATCCGGTCATCGTCGCCAGCATGACGGCGATCATCGGCACGCTGTTCCTGCGGGAAACGCGCGGGTCCGAGTTGAGCTGAGTCGAAGGCGGCTGAGCGGCGCCGGCCGCTCAGTCGTCCATCAGGAAGCTGCGCAGCTGCTCGCTGCGGCTCGGGTGGCGCAGCTTGCGCAGCGCCTTCGCTTCGATCTGCCGGATGCGCTCGCGCGTCACGTCGAACTGCTTGCCGACTTCCTCGAGGGTGTGGTCGGTGTTCATGTCAATGCCGAAGCGCATCCGCAGCACCTTCGCTTCGCGCGGGGTAAGCTGGGCGAGCACCGAATGCGTCGTCTCGCGCAGGGATTCCATGGTCGCCTGATCGATCGGCGAGGCCACCGAGGTGTCCTCGATGAAGTCCCCCAGATGGGAGTCCTCGTCATCGCCGATGGGGGTCTCCATCGAGATCGGCTCCTTGGCGATCTTCAGCACCTTGCGGACCTTGTCCTCGGGCATCTCCATGCGCACGGCCAGCTCCTCGGGCGTGGGCTCGCGGCCCATCTCCTGGAGCATCTGGCGCGAGATGCGGTTCAGCTTGTTGATCGTCTCGATCATGTGCACCGGGATGCGGATGGTGCGTGCCTGGTCGGCGATCGAGCGCGTGATGGCCTGACGGATCCACCAGGTCGCGTAGGTGCTGAACTTGTAGCCGCGGCGGTATTCGAACTTGTCCACGGCCTTCATCAGGCCGATGTTGCCTTCCTGGATCAGGTCGAGGAACTGCAGGCCGCGGTTGGTGTACTTCTTGGCGATCGAGATGACCAGGCGCAGGTTCGCCTCCACCATCTCCTTCTTCGCGCGCCGCGCCTTGGCCTCGCCGATCGACACCTCGCGGTTGACTTCCTTGATGTCGTTGATCGACAGGTGGTAGGCCGCTTCGAGCTGCTCGAGCTTCTTCTGGCGGCGCTCGATCTCATCCTTGAAGCGCGCCAGCGGGGCGGAGTACTTCTTGCCGCCCTTGATGTGCTTCTGCAGCCAGCGCGGGCTGGTCTCGTTCTTCGGGAAGGTCGAGATGAAGTCCTTGCGCGGCATGCCCGCATCGCGCACGGCGATGATCATGATCTCCTTCTCGAGCTGGCGCACTTCGGCCACGTGCGTGCGCAGGTTGAGAATGAGCGCATCGAACATGCGCGGCGAGAGCTTCAGCTCCATGAACTCGTCGGCGACCTTCTTGCGCAGCTTGAGCGTCTTCGGATCGCGCGCGCCGGACTTCTCGATGGCCGCGAGTATGTGGGCATAGCCCTTGGCGAGGGAGGCGAAACGGCTCGCCGCCTCTTGCGGATCCGGGCCGGTGTCGACGGCTTCTTCCTCGCTCTCGGCGCCGTCCTCGCCCTCCTCATCCTCCTCGGACTTCTCCTCGGCCTCGATGAGCTCCATCTTGGTCGGGTTCTGCGGCTGGGCGATCACATCCGGGGCATTCGGATCGATGAAGCCGACGATCACGTCCACCAGGCGCGCCTGGCCGGCCTTCACCGGCTCGTAGGCCTTGAGGATGAAATCGAGCGTGGCCGGGTAGTGGGCGAGCGCGCCGCGCACGGCATCGAGGCCTTCCTCGATCCGCTTGGCGATGCGGATCTCGCCTTCGCGCGTCAGCAGTTCCACCGTCCCCATCTCGCGCATGTACATGCGCACCGGATCGGTGGTGCGACCCAGCTCGGCATCCAGTGCGGCCAGCGCGGCCGCGGCTTCCTCGATGGCCTCTTCGTCGGCGGGCTGCGAGGGTTCGGTGGCGAGCAGCGACTCGGTATCCGGTGCCTTCTCGTACACCGGGATGCCCATGTCGTTGATGGTGTTGACGATGTCCTCGATCTGCTCGGGATCGACGATCTCGGAGGGCAGGTGATCGTTCACCTGCGCATAGGTCAGGTAACCCTGTTCCTTGCCGCGCGCGATCAGCAGCTTCAGCTGCGACTGGCGGTCCTCGGGCATGACGGGCACGCGCCGTTCGATACCCAGCGGTTTCTTGTCGGAGCCATGCTTCTCGGGCGCACCCTTCGCGCCGTTGCCCCTGGCTTCCGCGCTCTTCGCGCTCTCGGGAGCATGTGCGTGCGCAGCCGCATCGTCGGCGCCCTTGCGCGGCGCGGCGGACTTCGATCGCTCCTTGTCACGAACCTGAGCGACGGCAGCCACCGACTTCTCGGCGGCAGCTTTGACGGTCTTGCGCGGCTCGGGGGTCGCGGGGCGTTTCTTGGCAGCGGTGGGGGGCTTGTGCTTGCGTGTCATGGTTCGCAGATGGCGATGGGAGACATTCCCCTATGTGCTGGTTTGGTACCGCAACTCAAGGGGCCTGAAGCAAAGCGGGTCATTCTATTTGACCCGGGTCCAAACACCAAATTCCTCGTTCAGCCGCGGCGCGCATCACGGGGCGCCAGAGCCGACATAAGTCTCTGAAATTCCATAAGTTCCTCCGGAGCCAGGCGCATGCTGCGGCTCTTCAGTTCCAGCGCCTCCAGGCGCCGCGCGGCCACCCGCTCGGCAAGCTTGGCCAGGGCCGCGCGCAGCTCCCCCGCCGCTGCCACTGCATCGGCCACCAGCTGCTCGCGCTGAAGCAGTTTCTGCAGCGACTCGCTCTCGGGGCGGCCGGACCAGCGTTCGATCACCTGTGCCGGGTTCTGCGCCGGATGAGCGCGCAGGTTGTCGATCAGCTCGCGCAGCAGCTCGATACCCGGTTCCTCGCAGGACTCGAGCGCAGCACGCTCACTGTCGGTGACCTGCGCGGCGCTGGCCGGAAATCTCACCAGGCTCGCCACGGCCTGTCGCACCAGGCTGCCGCGGCCGGCGCTGGTCGCCGTGCGGCCAACGACGCGCGGTGCGGGCGGTGCCGGTGCCGCGGGAGCCGGATTGTCCCCGGTCCACAGGCTCAGCAGGCGCTGCGGAGCGATCCCCACCACTTCCGCGATACGCGCCAGCAGCAGGTCCTTGTAGACCCCTTCGGGCAGGCGGACCCACAAGGGCCGTGCGTTCTCCGAGAAACGCGCGCGCCCGTCCGCATGGGTCAAATCCGACTGCTCTGAGAGCTCGCGCACCAGGTATTCCGATAGCGGCAACGTGGACGCGAGCCGGTTCTCGAACGCCTCCGCGCCTTCAGCGCCTACCAGCGAGTCGGGGTCGTGCCCCTCCGGCAGGAACAGGAAACGGATCTCCCTGCCTTCGCGCGCTTCCGGCAACGCGTGCTGCAGGGCTCGCCAGGCGGCTGCCCGTCCCGCGCGGTCTCCGTCGAAGGCAAACACGACCTCGCTGACCAGCCTGAAGATGCGTTTGAAATGGTCCGGGGTCGTGGCAGTTCCCAGCGTCGCTACCGCGTAGTTGATGCCGAACTGATGCAACCTCACGGCGTCCATGTACCCTTCGACGACCAGAAGGCGCTTGAGGTTGGTACGGCTGCGGCGGGTTTCATACAGCCCATACAACTCGCGGCCCTTGTGAAACAGCGTGGTCTCCGGCGAGTTCAGGTATTTCGGCTCACCCTGGTCGAGGATGCGGCCGCCGAAGGCGATGACACGGCCGCGGCTGTCCCGGATGGGGAACATGATGCGGTCGCGGAAACGGTCGTAGTGACGCTCACCGTCACGCGCCTGGCCCCGGTCGCGCTCGATGATCAGACCCAGCTCGGTGAGCGTGCGTCGCGCTTCTTCAGTGCCACCGAAGCGGCGTAACACATCGTTCCAGGAATCGGCCGCATAGCCGATGCCGAAGCGCTCGACGGTCTCGCGGTTCAGGCCACGCCGGTTGACATAAGCACGGGCACGCTCATCGCGCGAGAGCAACTCGGCGTAGTACCGAGCGACACGGCCCATGACCTCGAACAGCGGCTCATCCAGCCGACGCCCACCACCCGGACCTGCGGTGCTGTCGTGGGGCACTTCCAGCCCGAGCCGCGTGGCGAGCTCTTCGATGGCCTCCGGAAACGCCAGATGATCGTGCTCCATCAGGAAGCGCAGCACGGTGCCGTGCGCCCCGCAGCCGAAGCAGTGATAGAACTGCTTGTCCGGGCTCACCGTGAAGGAGGCTGTCTTCTCGTTGTGGAACGGGCAGCAGCCCTTGTACTCGCGCCCGGCCTTCTTCAGCTGCACGCGCGAGCCGATCACTTCCACGATGTCGGCGCGGGCGATCAGCTCGTCGATGAAGGTTTGCGGAATCAGTCCCATATGCAGCTCAGCGGCGCAGAAGGGCCGCGACAATGAGCGCAGCGAGCAACAATGCGCCCAAAGCACCCGAAAGCGCCAATCGCAGCCGCTTGTCGCGAAACTCGGGCAACCCTTCCGAGCGCAGGTAACACCCGTCGAAGTCCACGGTGAGCACGCCGGCGCTGGCCAGCGAGAGCGCGCAGTCGCGCTCGTCATCGGTCAGGTCATCCAGTGAAACGGCGCTCCGGGCATCGACGGCGCGCAGGGCCGTCAGTTTCTTCAGCAGCCGCCGCTCACGTTCCAGAGTGCGAACGACCGAAATGCAGGCGAGGGCGACGAAAACAAGGCAGGCGACAGTGAGCAGACCGCGGCCGGGCACGGACTGGGAGCCTGCAGCGGGCTCACCCGCTGAGTTTCTGTTTGATCCGGGCGCTGACCGCGCCCATGTCGGCGCGTCCCTGGGCCTTGGCCTTCACGGCACCCATGACCTTGCCCATGTCCTTGATGGAGGCGGCACCCGTGGAGGCGATCACCTCGGCGATCAGCGCGTCGACTTCGGCGTCGGACAACTGGGCCGGCAGGTAGGTCTGCAGGACGGTGATCTCGGCGGATTCCTTGGCGACGAGGTCGGCGCGTCCGCCCGCCTCGAACTGGGAGATGGCTTCCTTGCGCTGCTTGATCATCTTCTCCACGGCAGCCAGCACCTGGCTGTCGTCGAGTGTGATGCGCTCGTCCACTTCGCGCTGCTTGATGGCAGCGAGGATGAGGCGAATGGTGGCGAGACGCTCCTTCTCGCCCGACCGCATGGCGGTCTTCATGTCCTCGGTGATGCGTTCCTTGAGCGGCATGATCCCGCTCAGCGCGACGCGCGCATCCCGTCCCGCGAGATCCGCTTCATGTGACGCTTGATGGCAGCGGCCTTCTTGCGTTTCCGCTCCTGCGTGGGCTTCTCGTAGAATTCGCGCCGACGCAGTTCAGTGAGGATTCCGGCCTTCTCGCAGGCGCGCTTGAAACGTCGCAAGGCGGCATCGAAATATTCGTTTTCTCGGACACGAACGCTCGGCATCGAAACCTCGGAATTGATCGGCAGGCGCCCTGATCCGCGGGCGCAGCGGCCAGCGGACCGGTCCGCCGGACAAAGGGCCGGGAATTCTAATTGACCCCCCGGGCAAAGGCAAAACGTGCGCATTCTGGCCATCGAGTCCTCCTGTGACGAGAGCGCCGCGGCCGTCCTCGACAGCGCGGGTGGCCTCCTTTCGCACGAGCTGTACAGCCAGATCGAGCTGCACCGCCTCTACGGAGGGGTGGTCCCTGAACTGGCCTCCCGGGACCATGTCCGGCGCCTGCTGCCTCTGGTCCGGGAAGCCCTGCGGAAGGCGGGGACGGAGCCCAGCGGCGTGGACGGGGTGGCCTACACCGCCGGACCCGGCCTCATCGGTGCCTTGCTGACCGGGGCAGCCCTGGCGCGAAGCTTGGCCCAGGCCTGGGGCATTCCCGCCATCGGGGTGCACCATCTGGAGGGGCATCTGCTGGCCCCGCTGCTGGAACCGGACCCGCCCCCGTTTCCGCACGTGGCCTTGCTGGTCTCGGGTGGCCACACGATGCTCATCGAAGTGCAGGCCATCGGCCAGTACACCTTGCTCGGAGAGACCCGGGACGATGCGGCGGGGGAAGCGTTCGACAAGACAGCGAAGCTCCTCGGTTTGCCCTATCCGGGCGGGCCGGAACTCGCCCGGCTGGCCGACGCCGGACGCGGCGGAATGTTCTCCTTTCCGCGCCCCATGCTGGATCGTCCGGGGCTTGAATTCAGCTTCTCGGGTCTGAAGACGGCGGTGCTGCATGCGGTACAGGATCGCGAAATGACCGACACGCTCCGCTCAGATGTTGCGCATGCCGTGCAGCAGGCAATCGTGGAGACGCTGGTCGCCAAAGCCTCTCGCGCCATTGAAGCCACCGGCCTTGACACGCTGGTTGTGTCCGGAGGCGTAAGCGCCAATCGCGCTCTGCGCGTCCGGATGGCGCAGGCCGCGGCAAGAAGCGGCTTCCGTGTGTTCTATCCGCGCGTCGAGTTCTGCACCGACAATGCCGCGATGATCGCTGTGGCGGGCCTTGCGCGCCTGCGCGCGGGCCAGCACGATAGCCTGGCGATACAGGCGCGCGCGCAGTGGCCGCTGGAGTCCCTGCCGCCGCTTGCCCCTCCACCTTGAGGGATTTTCCCCTTCACCTTGGATTTTCCTGTGACAGACACCGATCCGGGCGGCGATTCGATCTTCCTGCGCGGACTGCAGGTGGAGTGCGTCATCGGCTTCATCGACTGGGAGCGGCGCGTCAAGCAGACCGTGGTCATCGATCTGGAGGTGCCGGCGGACTGCCGCCGCGCCGCGCAGCGCGATGAGGTGGAGGACACGCTCGACTACAAGAAGGTGGCCAAGCGAGTCATCGCCTTCGTCGAGAGTTCCGAGTTCAAGCTGGTCGAGACGCTGGCCCACCGGCTCGCACTGGTGCTGCTCGAGGAGTTCTCGCTCGAGTGGCTGCGCCTGTCCATCAACAAGCCCGGCGCGATCCGGGGTTCGCGCGATGTGGGAGTTTCCATCCGGCGCACGCGCGCCGACCTGCCACGATCCGCATCAGCGTAGGTCCCGCATGGCGCAGGTCTATGTTGCGATCGGCAGCAATGTCGAGCCCGAGCGGCACATGGCGCTGGCCGCGGAAGCCTTGCGGCGGGAGTTTCCCGATACGCGGTTTTCCTCGTGGTACCGCAACCGCGCGGTCGGCTTCGAGGGGGATGACTTCATCAACTGCGTGGCTGGCTTCAGCAGCGGGCTGGGTGTGCACGCGGTGGTTGCGCGGCTGCAGGCCGTGGAAGCGTTGTGTGGGCGGCCACGCGATGCGCCGCGATGGGCTCCCCGCACGATGGATATCGATGTGCTGCTGTATGACGGGCTCATCCTCGATGAGCCGAAACTGAAACTGCCGCGGCCGGATCTGCTCAAGCGACCGTACATGCTGGGTCCGCTCGCGGAGCTGGCGCCGCAGGCGGTACACCCCCTGGCGGGAGTGACGATTGGCGAGCTGTGGCAACAATTCGATCGGGCCTCACACCCGATGGAGCGTGTGGCGGAGACTCCTGCTACCAGCCAATGCTCCGGCCACCGTCCACGGCCAGAATCTGCCCCGTGACGTAGGGTGCCTCGGTGGCGAAGAACAGCACCGCGCGCGCGACATCCTCAGGCGAGCCAGCGCGCTTGAGCGCGGTGCGATCCACGATCTTCTCCTGCAGCAGGCTGTCCATGCCGTCCTCGGGCCACAGCACGGGTCCGGGCGCAACCGCATTGACGCGAACCGACGGGCCAAGCTCACGCGCGAGCGACCGGGTCAGCATGATGACGCCGGCCTTGGCGATGCTGTACACCGGATGGCGTCCCAGCGGGCGCATGCCGTGGATGTCGGCGATGTTGACGATCAGCCCGTTGCTGATGCGCAGCGCGGTCGAGGCGGCCTGCGCCAGAAACAGCGGCGCCTTCAGGTTGGTGCCGATCAGATCGTCCCAGTCGATCTGCGTGATGTCACCCATCGGAGTCGGATAGAACGTGGAGGCGTTGTTGACCAGGATGTCGAGTGAACCGAACGCGCTCGTGGCGGCGGCCGGCAGGCTCTGCAGCTGCGCCAGATCGAGCAGGTCGGCTTCCACGCTGACGGCGGAGTTCACGCGGATCGAGTTGAGTTCCTGCGCCAGCTGCGTGGCGGCTTCCGCGGAGCTGCGGAAATGCAGCGCGACGCGGGCTCCCGCCGCATGCAGCGTTCGGGCGATGGTCGCGCCCACTCTGCGGGCGGCGCCCGTGATCAGCGCGGCTTTACCGGCCAGCGCGCGGTGTGGTTCGGTGGACATGCCGCGATTATGAACGCATCCGCCGCTCACTCAATCCTGCCGCCGCTCTCCGCGGACGAGGAACGCCATTCGCGCCAGACCTCGGCCCTGATCCGGCGGGAGATGGAAGGTGCCGGCGGCTGGCTGCCGTTCGACCGGTTCATGCAGCTGTGCCTGTATGCCCCCGGTCTGGGTTACTACAGCGCGGGCAGCCTCAAGATCGGGGCGGGCGGAGACTTCGTCACGGCACCCCAGGTGTCGGATCTGTTCAGCCGTTGCCTGGCGCGTCAGTGTCAGGAGATCCTGCGGGAGAGCGGTGGCGGGATACTCGAACTGGGCGCCGGCACGGGCCGCATGGCGGCGGTGATCCTGGAATGTCTGGCCGAGGCCGGGCAGCTCCCGGAACGCTACGCCATCCTGGAGGTGAGTGCGGATCTTGCCGAGCGGCAGCGCGACCGTCTGCAACACCTTCCGGCCGGGATACGCGAGCGCGTTGTGTGGCTGGAACGGTTGCCTCCGAGCGCGCAGCGCGGGCTGATTCTCGCCAACGAGGTCCTGGATGCGCTGCCCTTCCGGCGCTTCATCGTGCGCGACGGTCGTGCGCGCGAGCTCGGTGTGGGTCTCGAGGGTGATTCCTTCGTGTGGCGGCCCGCGCAGTCGGCGCCGGACCCCGAACTGGATGAACTCCTGCGGCACCTCCCGGCGCCGTTGCCCGACGGATACACCTCGGAAATCTGCCCCAACGTCGCTCCGTGGCTGAGCAGTCTCGGCCAGTGTCTGGAGCAGGGCGCGATGCTGTTGTTCGATTACGGTCTGCCGCGTGCTCATTACTATCACCCGCAGCGGCACGAAGGGACGCTGCGCTGTCACTTCAGGCAGCGCGCGCATGACAATCCTTTCATCAACATTTCCCTGCAGGACATCACCGCGTGGGTGGATTTCACACGCGTGGCCGAAGCGGCCGTGGCGGCCGGCCTGGAGGTGACCGGGTTCGCGACGCAGGCGGCTTTCCTGCTGGGTACGGGCATCGAGACCCTGCTCGCCGCGGAGGCCGATCCCGTGCGGCACGCGCGGCTGGCCGGCGAGGCGCGCCGCCTGCTGCTGCCGGGGGAGATGGGCGAGTCCTTCAAGGTGATGGCGCTGGGAAAGGGTGTTGAAAGCCGGCTGAGCGGGTTCCTCCATCAGGACCTGCGCGATTCGCTCTGAAGATGAGACGGGCTGCCGCGCATTCGCGGGTTCACAAAGCGCTACCATATGGCGGTTAGTCCGTGAGCGAGAGGCGCCGTGTCCGACACCCTGAACACCGTCATGCTGGGCATCATCGAAGGCATCACGGAATTCCTGCCGGTCTCCAGCACGGGCCATCTGCTGATTGCCGAACAGTGGCTGGGCCGGCGCTCCGAACTCTTCAACGTCGCCATCCAGGCCGGCGCGATCCTTGCAATCGTGCTGATCTACTGGCGACGGCTCATGGCGCTGCTGACGCGCTTCGACGATCCGGCCAACCGCGACTATCTGTTCAAGCTGATCTGCGCGTTCGTCATCACGGCCGTGGGCGGCCTGCTGGCCACGCGCCTGGGATTCAAGCTGCCGGAGGAGGCCGTGCCGGTGGCTCTGGCCTTCCTCATCGGCGGCATTGCCATCCTGGTGATCGAGCGCTATCTCGCCGGTCGCCCGCAGGTCGCGGAGGTGACGTGGAACGTCGCCATCTGGGTGGGGGCATGTCAGATCCTCGCCGGCGTGTTCCCGGGCACCTCGCGCTCGGCGGCGACCATCTTCGCCGCCATGCTCGCGGGACTGACACTGCGTCCTGCCGCGACGGAATTCGCCTTCCTGGTGGGCATCCCCACGATGTTCGCCGCCACGGGCTACGAGTTCATGAAGGCGCGGCACGGCGCCGCGGGACCCGAGGACTGGAACGCGCTCGCGATCGGCTTCATCGTTTCCGGCATCGTGGCGTTCATTTCGGTGAAGTGGCTGCTGCGATACGTGCAGTCACACCGCTTCACGGTGTTTGCGTGGTACCGGATCATTCTCGGAGCCGTACTGCTCGGGCTCGTGCACGCCGGAATCGTCCACTGACAGCCCGGTCCGCACGCGAATGGATGTCAGCCGCTCGTTAAGCCGCTTGACCTGGCCTTGACCGCGCTGACCGCTGCAAGACGCCTGGTGCGCAACAGCGCGCCGATGGCCGGCCCGGGCAGTCCCGCACGTTCCTCGTCGGTCAGCGTGACAGCCGCCGCTGCGTCACGGGCGGTCCGCAGGTAATCCGCCTGGGGATAGGGTCGATCCTCGAGCCCGGTGCGGCCGCGCGCATCGGCTTCGCACACGAGCAGCAGCTCCGCGAACCGCTCCGGGCGGCGGAATGCGTCCGCAGTCTCGAACAACTTCAGGATGGTGTCGGCGCGCAGCTCGGCGGCACGGTGGATCACCGCATGATGACGCGCACCGAGCACGGCCAGTTCGCGATAACCGTTCGGCACCTTGAGCCGCTGGCACAGGGCTTCCACCAGCGGTACTCCGGCTTCCTCGTGACCGCGGTGGCCTGGCCACTGGGCCGGAGGAGTGCGGGCCTTGCCCAGATCGTGCAGCAACACAGCGAAGCGCACCGAAGTGGGTGAGTTGATCTTCGCGGCGTAGCGGATCGTGAGCATGACATGCACGCCCGTGTCGATTTCGGGATGCCACTTTTCCGGCTGAGGGACGCCATAGAGCGCGTCGATCTCGGGGAAGATCACGCGCAGGGCGCCGCAGGAGCGCAGAGTTTCGAAATACACATCGGGCCGGGATTCACCGAGCGCACGCTCGGTTTCCTGCCAGACCCGCTCGGGCACCAGCGCTTCGACCTCGCCTGCCTCCACCATTCGCCGCATCAGTGCCTGGGTCTCTGCCGCAATCGTGAATCCCAGTCCGGCGAAGCGCGCCGCAAAGCGCGCCACGCGCAGGATGCGCACCGGGTCTTCCACGAAAGCGTCGGACACGTGCCGGAGGACCCGGCCCTGCAGATCACGCTGGCCGCCGTACGGGTCGATCAGTTCACCGCTCGCCGACTGCGCCATGGCATTGATGGTCAGGTCGCGGCGCTTCAGATCCTGCTCGAGAGTGACCTCGGGCGAGAATTGAGTGGTGAAGCCCCGGTAACCGGGCGCGACCTTGCGTTCGAGCCGCGCCAGGGCGTACTCCTCGCGCGTTTCCGGATGCAGGAATACCGGGAATTCCCGGCCCACCGGCAGGTATCCCTGCTGCTCCAGCTCCTCGGGGCGGGCGCCCACGACGACCCAGTCGCGGTCACGCTCGGGCAGACCGAGCAGCCGGTCCCGAACCGGCCCGCCAACCAAGTAGACTTCCATCGCCTCATGGTAACCGAGAGCCGCCACTCCTACCTCCGGGCCCCGTTCCCCCGGGCCTTGCTCACGCGGATCCTGTTGGCCACCGCGCTGTGCGCAGCGCTTTCCGGCTGCGGGACGCTTTACGTCGCGCAGGCTGCGCGCGGCCAGTGGCAGGTGCTGCGCGAGCGCCGCCCCATCGGTGCCGTGGTGGCAGACCCGCATACGCCCGCGACCCTTCGGAACAGGTTGGAAGATGTGCTGGCCGCACGGGACTTCGCGGTGACCGAGCTGCATCTGCCGGACAATCGCAGCTACCGGACCTATGCGGAGGTCAAACGGCCGTACGTCGTGTGGAACGTGGTTGCCACGCCGGAATTCTCGGTCGAGCCACGTCACTGGTGCTTCCCTGTAGCCGGCTGCGTCGCCTACCGGGGTTACTTCAGCGAGAAGAAGGCCCGCGCCTTTGCGGCCGGACTGTCCCGAAAGGGGCTGGATGTCACGGTGGGAGGTGTGCCGGCCTATTCCACCCTGGGGAAGTTCGCCGATCCCGTGCTCAGCACCATGATGACTTATGGCGACACCGAGCTCGTGGCCATCATCTTCCACGAGCTCGCGCACCAGCTCCTGTACGTGAAGGATGACACTGAATTCAACGAGGCCTTCGCAACGGCGGTGGAGGATGCCGGACTGGAGCGCTGGCTGGATTCACGCGGCCAGGCCGACCGGATGGACGACTACCGGCGTGAGGATGAGCGGGACAGGTCGTTCATCGAGTTGTTTTCGGCCGCCCGGACCCGCCTGCGGGAGCTGTATGCCTCGGGGCTGGCGCCGGTGGACATGCGGCGCGACAAGGCCGCGATCCTTGCGCAGTTGACTGCCGACACTCGCGAACTGCAGCGCAGGGAGGGTGTCGACTACTACGGGGCGTGGCTGCGGGAAGGACTCAACAACGCCCACCTGGCATCCGTGGCGACGTACTACCAGTGCGTGCCGGGGTTCGAGCGGCTGCTGGCCGAGCAGGGTGGCGACCTGCGGAAGTTCTATGCGGCGGCCCGCGAGCTCGGGGATCTGCCGAAGGCGCAACGTCACGCGCGGCTGTGCGAGTCGCGACCGGCCCGGCAATCGGACGACTCAGCGCAGCGGGATCAGGACGATCGTGTTGCCGCGACGCACTTCGAGTACCAGCACTCCGGCTGACTTCGCGCGCTCGCGCAGCTGCTGCACCGAGCCTACCTTGCCCCGGTTCGCGCCGACGATCACGTCGTTGTTGCGCAGTCCGACCTGAGCTGCGGGGCTGCCGGGCTCGACAGCGCGCACCAGCGCGCCACCGGAGTCGGGCGCATCGCCGAGCGTCGCACCTTCGAACGATCGATGGATGATGTCCGGCGTGCCGGCCTGCGGCGTGCTGCTGTCCGCTATCACCGCCATGACACGCAGTGGCTTGCCGTCACGCACCAGTCCGATCTCGACCTTGTCACCCACGCGCATCAGGCCGATGGCATTGCGCAGCTCGCCGTTGGATTTCACGGCCTGGCCGTTCACGGACGTGATGACATCGCCCGTATGGATGCCAGCCTTCTCGGCCGGAGATCCGTCCACCACCTGCGACACCAGAGCGCCCTGCGCATTGGCGAGTCCAAGCGACTGCGCGATGTCCGGGGTCACCGTGTACATGCTCACGCCGAGCAGGCCACGTTTCACCGAGCCGAACTTGATGAGCTGGTCCATCACGCTGTGCGCCATGTTCACCGGGATGGCGAAGCCGATGCCGATGTTGCCGCCGCTGCGGGAGAGGATCGCGGTGTTGATGCCGATCAGCTCGCCACGCAGGTTGACCAGGGCGCCGCCGGAGTTGCCGGGGTTGATGGACGCATCCGTCTGGATGAAGTCCTCGTAGCCGTCGGGGTTGATTCCGGAGCGTGACAGGCCGCTGATGATGCCGGAGGTCACGGTGTGCTGCAGTCCGAAGGGATTGCCGATGGCCACGACGAAATCCCCTACCTCCACCTTGGCCGAATCGCCCAGGGAGATCTGCACCAGACCGTCGGTCTTGACCTTCAGCACCGCGACATCCGAGGGCTCATCGCTGCCCACGACGTCGGCCTTCAGATCGCGCCCGTCCTGCAGCGTGACGGTGATCTCGCTCGCGTTCTCGACCACGTGCGCGTTCGTGACGATGTAACCGTTCTTCGCATCGAAGATGACGCCCGAACCGGCACTCTGGAACGGCCGCTCGCGCGGACCGGAGTCCTGCGGAACATCGAAGAAGCGGCGGAAAAACGGATCGTCCAGAAGGGGATTCTGCGGGCCCTTCTCGCGGATGGTGCCGCGGGTGGCGATATTCACGATGGCGGGGGAGACCCGCTTGATCATCGGCGACAGCGAAGGCACCGGCGTGTCGCCGACGGCGGCCGGCATCGCCGCGCGCGTGGGCTCCACCGCGGCAAATGCAAGCAGCAGGACAGCGGCCAGTGCAACGGGATTCATGGGGGACCTGCGCCGGGGGAAAATGCCGTGCGGAGCTCGGATTCTAGCGCGCAGCGGCGCGTGGAGACGAAAAAGAGTGTGCGGCGGCGCGGGTACTCCGCGCCGCCGCCGGGAGGGCCGCTCAACGGGTGATCAGTTCACGTCGACCGAAATCCGCCGCGGCTGAACCTGCGGCTGCTTCGGGATGATCACCTCCAGCACGCCGTTGGTCTGCTTGGCCTTGATCGAGTCGGTGTTCGCTCCCTCGGGCAAAGTGAAGCGCCGCAGGAACGTGCCGGTCACGCGCTCGACACGCTCGAAGCCGTTCTCGGTGTCACGCTTCTCCGAGCGACGCTCGCCGCGTACGGTCAACACGCCGTTCTCGGCTGTGATATCGATATCCTTGGGCTCGACGCCAGGTACATCCGCGAGCACCACGAACCGGTCTTTCTCTTCGTGAATGTCAACGCGCGGCACCCACGCGACGCTGGACGCGGATGAGGCTTCGGGCGAATTCAACGTGTCGCCGAAAATCTGGTCGAGCGACTGGTGCAGGCGATTCACGAGCGACCAGGGCTCGTAGCGGACGATGGTCATGTCAGTTTCTCCTTCAGGTGTTGGGGCGCATGGGGCGCGGCTGAAGCCGATCTGCGGTCGGTCCGGGAGCTTTCAAGAGTGCGGGGTGGAAAGTTGTCGGGCGAGACGATCGGGCCGCCGCGGGCGCCCTCCCCAAGTACTTCCGCAAGCCCCTGGCGCGGCCCGCGCCGTGGCCTGGGGAGATTCTGTGCACAACCTGTGCGTCACCTGGGCACACAATATCTTGCGGTCGCCCTGTCGCCCGTGGCCGTGGACCATAGCCTGAAAATGACGCGACTATTACTGCGGAAAATATCGTAAGTATATGAATTATAAATGTAATACAAGCATGCAGGATTCTTGTCATAAGCCTTGACGACACCGGACCGCGTAATTAGTCTTTCGACCCCGACACAAGATCTTGTGTTCGCGCAATGCGACCCAAGATTCAAATCGGGGAGGTTCAGGGGGTCCGCTCGCGGGCGCCGCAGCCCCATTTTCCGGGGTTCGCGGCCGTCTCACGCGCTTCGCCGGCGATGCGTCGGCTCCCTGCGATCCGTTGCAGGGGCGTACAACACTCGGAGCGCCGCGGATTCATGAATACCGTCGTGAAGATCGAACCCAGGGATATCGACGCCATCGCCTTCCAGGAGGCCTCCCTCGATATCTGGGACAAGAAGTACCGCCTGACGGCGAAAGATGGTTCACCCATCGACCGGACCATGGACGACACGTACAAGCGCGTGGCGCGCGCGCTGGCGGATGTCGAGCTGCCCGACGTGCGCGAGCAGTGGTACGAGCACTTCCTCTGGGCGTTGCGCCGGGGTGCGATCCCCGCGGGTCGCGTCACTTCCAATGCCGGCGCTCTGGAGCACAAGCCGGCCACCTCGACGATCAACTGCACGGTGTCCGGCACGATCCGGGACTCCATGGACGACATCCTGAAGAAGGTCCATGAAGCCGGACTGACTCTCAAGAGCGGCTGTGGCATCGGCTACGAGTTTTCCACGCTGCGGCCGCGGGGCGCGTATGTGTCGGGTGCCGGCGCCTATACCTCGGGCCCGCTGTCGTTCATGGATATCTACGACAAGATGTGCTTCACCGTGTCCTCTGCGGGCGGCCGCCGCGGCGCGCAGATGGGCACCTTCGACGTCGGTCATCCGGATTCGATGGAGTTCGTGCGCTCCAAGCGCGAGAACGGCCGGTTGCGCCAGTTCAATCTGTCGCTGCTGGTCACGGACGATTTCATGCAGGCCGTGCGCGAGGACCGCGACTGGCAGCTCGCCTTCCCGCTGTCGCGCAGCGAGTATGAGGCCGAGAAGCCCGATCTCAACGACAGCACCAGGTACTTGTGGCGCGAGTGGCCCGTCCACGAGAACTACGTCGTCAACGACGAAGGGCTGGTGGCGTGCAAGATCTACCGCAAGCTGCCGGCGCGCCGCATGTGGGACGTCATCATGTCGTCCACCTACGATTTCGCCGAGCCGGGCTTCATCCTCATCGACCGCGTCAATGAGATGAACAACAACTGGTGGTGCGAGAACATCCGTGCCACCAATCCCTGCGGCGAGCAGCCGTTGCCGCCGTACGGTTCCTGCCTGCTCGGCTCGGTCAACCTGACCCGCTTCGTCAAGAATCCGTTCACCGAGTTCGCCGAATTCGACTGGGCCGAGTACCGCGAAGTCGTCAAGGCGTTCACCCGGATGCTCGACAACGTCGTCGAGGTCAACGGCCTGCCGCTCGAGCGGCAGCGCGAGGAGATCCTGCGCAAGCGTCGCCACGGCATGGGCTTCCTCGGTCTGGGCAGCACGTTCGCGCTGCTCGGCATGAAGTACGGCTCTCCCGAGTCGGTCAAGTTCACCGAGGACGTGTCACGCGAGATGGCGGTGGCGGGCTGGGAAGCCGCGCTGGAACTGGCTCGTGAGAAGGGGCCGGCACCGATCATGAACGAAGAGTTCACGGTCACGAAGGAAATGCTGCGCAAGCGGCCGGAGATGGCGCGCGATGGCTGGAAGCCGGGCGCGCGGATCGCGGGCCGGCTGCTGCATGCCAAGTACAGCCGCTACATGCAGCGGATCGCCGAAGTGGCCCCGCAGCTCGTGCACGAGCTGGCGGAAGTCGGTGCGCGCTTCACGCACCATACTTCCATTGCACCGACCGGCACGATCTCCCTGTCGCTGGCCAACAATGCCTCGAACGGAATCGAACCCTCGTTCGCGCATCACTATTTCCGCAACGTCATCCGCCAGGGGCGCAAGACGAAGGAAAAAGTGGACGTGTTCTCCTTCGAGCTGCTGGCCTATCGGCAGATCGTCAATGCGAATGCCATGCCGGGCTCGAACAATGCGAACGAGAAGCTGCCCGACTACTTCACCAGCGCCGAGGATGTGACCCCGCGCCAGCACGTGGAGATCCAGGCGGCGGCGCAGCGCTGGGTGGATTCCTCCATCTCCAAGACGGCCAACGTGCCCACCGACTACAAGTACGAGAATTTCAAGGACATCTACCTGTACGCGCACGAGAAGGGACTGAAGGGTTGCACCACCTTCCGCTTCAACCCCGAGGCCTTCCAGGGCGTGCTCGTGAAGGAAGAGGACCTGAAGAACACCACCTACGTGTTCACCCTCGAGGATGGCAGCGAGATCGAGGTGAAGGGCGACGAGGAGATCGAGTACGACGGCGAGAAGCACACTGCCGCGAACCTGTTCGATGCGATCAAGGAAGGCTACTACGGCAAGCTCTAGCGCAATGGTGACGCCCATGAAGATCGACAAGCGAATCGTCAAGTACCGGGTACGCAAGCCCGAAGAGAAGACCGCCGATGTCCGGCCCGCTCCGGCCGCCGACGCCGAGCTCGCGCACCACAAGAACGGCATGACCGCGAAGGTCATCCGGATGCACGAGAAGCTCGAGCGTCCGGAAGTGCTCATCGGCTCGACCTACAAGATCAAGACACCGGTGTCCGATCACGCGATGTACGTGACGATCAACGACATCGTGCTGAACGAAGGCACCGAGTACGAACAGCGCCGGCCCTTCGAGGTGTTCATCAACTCGAAGAACCTGGACCACTTCCAGTGGATCGTGGCGCTGACGCGCATCATCTCCGCAGTGTTCCGCAAGGGCGGAGATGTGACGTTCCTGGTCGAGGAGCTCAAGGCGGTGTTCGATCCGCGCGGCGGCTACTGGCAGCCCGGCGGCAAGTTCATGCCTTCGATCATCGCCGAACTCGGCTATGTCATCGAGAAGCACCTGCAGACCATCGGTCTGCTGCGCAAGCCCCAGCTCGACGAGCATCAGCAGAAGCTGGTCGACGAGAAGCGCGCCGAGTTCGAGGCACGCGCGCGCCAGACCGATGCGTTCGCCAAATCGCACTTTCCGGAAGGCGCGCAGCTGTGTTCCAAGTGCTCTACCGCGGCGGTAGTGATGATGGACGGGTGCATGACGTGCCTGAACTGCGGCGACTCGAAGTGCGGCTGAGCGCGGACGTCCGCGCCAGCGCGACCGGGAGAATTCGGAGCTGACCGTGTGAGTTCGCGCGAAGGTTGCGCGTGAGGCTGTCAGGTCCGCCTGAACGCCTTGTGTGTCAGGACTGACAGGCTCAGGCGAGCCCTTCAGAAGGCGAGGACGAAAGTCTTCGCCTTTTTTCTTGCGCCACCCGTTTTGGTAGCGAGTGGCTGCTTTCAGCAGTCGTGCGCTACCTTTGGCAGTCAGGGGGCCGGGGTACGTGCGAGGGGCTTCTAGCCAGGGGCGGTCTGTGCGTAAATACGTGCCCGTCACGGTCACGACGAGTGACAGTCCGCCGCCATGAAGTTCCTCTTCCGCTGTCTGATCCTCGCGGGTGCGGCTTTCGGCACGATGGCCGCGGTGAGTGCCGACACCGCCGGCTTCGTGCGCATCACTCCGGATGCGATCCAGTGGCGAGACGTGCCTGACGGCAAGGGCGTGCAGGTTGCACTGCTCGAGGGTGATGACTCCAAACCCGGCCTGTACGTGATGCGGGCGAAGTTTCCGCCGCACATCATGGACCGGCCGCATTGGCATCCGAACGCGCGCTATGTGACGGTGCTGCAGGGCACGTGGTACGCCGGTACGGGCGATCGCTTCGATCTGCAGAAGGCGATACCGATGCCACCGGGCAGCTTCATGATGCATCCGGCGCGGGCACCGCACTGGGACGGATCGGCGACGGATGAGACGGTCATCGTGCAGATCGTCGGCTACGGGCCCGGGAAGACCACGCTGGTCGATCCGAAGCAACCCATGTGGCTCGAGGTGCCTCACCCGAAGTGAAGTGGCGCCGGGCGCGAGCGAATCGCGCACCGGCGATTGAACACCCGCCTGCGTTGCGTGCGTGCGGGGTGCGTGCGTCGGGTGCGCCGCGGCAGCGGTGCGCACGCAAAAAAAACCCCGCTGGCGGCGGGGTTTATCGGTCGCTTGCTTGTGTGTGGAGGAGTGTCTTCTAGTTGTTGTCCGAGACACGGTATCCGGTACGTGCAATCCCGCCGTAGCCGAATCCATGTTTTTTCTTTGAATCCCTAGCGCTTTTCCTTACCCGGGCCCGTGGCCCCTGATGGTGTATATGAAGCAACGCGCGTGCCAGTCCCGCGCGCCGGGCCGCCCAGATGACATGTTGCATCTGGGACGTGGTTCAAGTGTGACGTACTGCGCGTTATGCGACCGTTTCGGGCCTGCGGCAGGACCGTCGAAGGGCAGCCGTGGGAGGCGGATGGCACCCGCGGGGCCGCCGACTGTCAAGATCTTCGACGCTTTCGGGGGCGTGGCCGGGTCCGGCGCTGCCTGCGTGGGGACAACTCGTTGAATGGACGCTGGTATTTGCTTTCGACCGGGGTGTAAATGAACTCGACATGGCATGGGAGAGCGCGATTGCGGCGCTTTGGTCTGACGCTGTGGGTGTTGTCGCTGCTGCTGGCCGCCACGGATCTCTACGCCGCCGAGGATCTGATGCCGCGCCCGCCGGAACTGGAGCGCGATGTCCAGTTCTGGGTACGCGTCTACAGCGAGGTAGACACGAACTCGGGATTCCTGCACGACGAACGCAATCTCGGCGTCGTCTACGAGACGCTGCACTTCGCACCGAACACCCCACCGCGCGAGCGCGAGAAGATCCTCGACCAGGACCGCAGCCACTATGCGGCCGCGCTGCGCCGGATCGCCGCATCGCACGGCGAACCGCTGTCGGAGGAAGACCAGCACATCAAGGACATGTGGGGCGAGGAGGGCACGCCGGCCCGATTGTTGGAAGCCACGGACGAGATTCGCTTCCAGCTCGGACAATCGGACCGCTTCAGGGCGGGCCTTGTGCGCTCGGGCGCAT
Source organism: Steroidobacteraceae bacterium (assembly GCA_035542375.1). Taxonomy (GTDB): domain Bacteria; phylum Pseudomonadota; class Gammaproteobacteria; order Steroidobacterales; family Steroidobacteraceae; genus 13-2-20CM-66-19. Next base: position 42,096 of record DATKLO010000095.1, read on the forward strand.
GGGAAACGCACATCGCAGAGACGCTGGCCAACCTGGGCCTGCCCGCTGAACTGGCGGTTCTGCCGCATGTGGAATCCTCCTTCAACCCCGCGGCCTACTCCAAAGTGGGAGCCGCCGGACTGTGGCAGTTCATGCGCTCCACCGGCCGCCGCTACATGCGCATCGACAGCGCCGTGGACGACCGGCTCGACCCTTTCCGCGCCACTGAGGCGGCCGCGCAGCTGCTGGCCTACAACTATCGCCTGCTCGGCACCTGGCCGCTTGCGCTCACCGCCTACAACCACGGCGCGGAAGGTGTGCGGCGTGCGAAAGAGACGCTCGGCACCGACGACATCGTCAAGATCGTGCGCAACTACAAAGGCCGCACTTTCGGTTTCGCTTCGCGCAACTTCTATGTGTCGTTCCTCGCCGCGCTGCAAATCGATCGCAACCCTGAGAAGTACTTCGGCAACGTGGAACGGGCCAGTGAGGCGCGCTTCCAGGAAGTGACCGTACCGGCGTTCGTGCCCATCGGTTCGCTCGAGCGCGCCTTGAAGATCGACAGGCAGAGGCTGCGGGATCTGAATCCGGCGCTGTTGCGCTCGGTCTGGGACGGACAGCGGCACGTGCCCAAGGCGTATCACCTCAGGCTGCCGATCGACGGTCCCAGGTGGACGAGCGACGAGCTGGCGCTGCGGCTGGCGCCGAACGAACTCTACGCGGGTCAGCCCGAACCGCGCCGCTACCGCGTGCGTGAGGGCGACACGATCGCGAGCATTGCCGAAGCGAACGGCGTAACCGCCGAGACGCTGGCGCGCCTGAATCGCCTGCGCACCAGCGCCAGGCTCAAACCAGGCAGGAGCCTCAGTCTGCCGGGTGTCACCCAGCCGGCGCTCGTCGCCGCGAGCAGCATCCGGAGCGGATCGACGGCTGTGGCGTCCACGACCGGCTCGTCCTCGGCGGGCACTTCCACCGGCCGCAACGTCAAGGTGGACACGGGTCGAAGCGCGACTGTCACCGCGGGCGCCGGGACCGCGAGCGCCGGGGCCGCGAGCGCCGGGGCCGCGAGCGCCGGGACTACCGGCGAGGGCACCGCGAGCGCCGTCACAGCTTCGGGCGCGCCGGCTTCGGGAACCGCATCCGCATCGAGCAGCGCTGGCGCGGTTTCGGCGACGGCTACCGGTGCAGGCGCCACCGCCACGACAGTTGCGAGTTCGAGCGGGGCGACTGCCACCGCCACATCCGGAAGCGCTCCTCGCGGCGGGGCCGGTACGGCCCCTGCCGTGGCGCCGTCGCAGCCGGGGGTCTACGTGGTGCAGCGGGGCGACTCGCTTTCCGAGATTGCCTCGAAGGCGGGCATGACCGAAGCGCAGCTGATGTCACTCAATGGCATCCGCAATCGCGACTTCATTTTCGAGGGTCAGCAGCTGCAGATTGCACCTGCAGCGCTCGCTTCGACGACAGCTCCCGCAGCGGCGTCCCCAACGACCTCCGCAACCAACGTAACGCCGCCTCGGACCAGCGCTTCGGGTTCAACAACCGCCAGCACGGTTGTCCCCACCACCAACCTGCCGACTCCCCAACAGCTGTCGGGTGCGGTTTCGCCGCCCGGTGCGGACTCGGTGCCGGTGGTCGCGGGAGGCGCGGTGCCTGCCGCCGAGGCGCAGCGTGAAAGCGCTGAAGAGGCGGCGGCCGTGGCGAAGGTGCCTGCCGAGAACGACCAGCCGGTGTCGGCGGCGCAGGCCGAGGAGCTCAGTCCGGCGCTCGGACCGGCGGCCGACATCCAGCAGAACGCCGACCCGACCGACTACTCGGTCGGCAAGAACGACACCATCCGCGTGGCTGCCGCCGAGACGCTTGGGCACTACGCGGAATGGCTGGGCCTCACCGCGGCGCGCCTGCGCCAGCTCAACCACATGAGTTTCGGGCGGCCGGTGCTCATCGGGCGCAAGCTGAAGCTGGATTTCGCGCGCGTCTCGCGCGAGGACTTCGAGTCGAAGCGGCGCGAGTACCACCAGAACCTGCAGGCGGCCTACTTCGCCGCCAACCGCATCATCGGCACGGAGGTCTACATCGTGCGCAGCGGGGACAAGCTGTGGAACCTGACACAGCGCTTCGGGCAACTGCCGATCTGGCTCGTCCAGCAGTACAACCCCGATGTGGATCTGGCGGACCTGCACCCCGGCACGCAGATCGTCATGCCGCGGGTAGAGGAAGTCGTCGCCGGGCCGAACTGACGACCGTGCCGCACTGACAACCGTTGAGTGACGTGCCGGCGGCGCTGGATCGGCGCCGGTCCTCGGGGGCGACCCAGAACGGTCAGTGGCGGCGTTGCCGTGCTGCCGGTGGTCAGCGCCGGGTGAAGGCGTCGAGCGAGGCGAGATTCCTGCGATCGGTCGCGAAGCGTTTGGACGTGCCATCCGCCGAGGTGATCTCGAGCGAGATGTCCCTGGCCTCGGCCAGGCATTTCAGGCTCTCAGGCTGCAGCTTGAAGTACCACTGCGAGCTCCAGGGCACAGGGGCGTCGTACGGTGGATGTGACAAGCTGAGCTGTTGGGACAGGCCTGCCTGCTGGGGCGGGCCGTCATCGGCGCTGACGGGTTGGAGGTCAATGGGTTCACCATTGCACAGGATCCGGGGCGCGCTCACCTGACGCGCGCTGGGACCGGCGACGGTCGCCGGGCCAGTAGCCGTTGCGCCGTTGGCATCGGCGGCGGATGCACGGTTGGCAGCAGGGGTATCGGCTGCGGCAACGGATGGTGCGGGCGCGGGAGCCTGGGCCGAAACCCACAGGAACAGCGAGCGTTCACCCATACGGTCGGTTTCAAACGGCGCCAGGTAGGCGAACCGGTCGGCATCGTTCGTGTGCCAGTCCTGCACAAACAGCTCGATGGGACGACGCAGCGTCGTCACCGTGGTCGCGGTGTCAGGATCGAGTTTTTCGCTGACGGGCGCTGGTGCGGCGGCGCACGCGCCCAATAGCACCACTACCGGCAGAACTGTCGCAGGGTCGTGAGGCTTCATCTGGCTTCCCCCGGGCTGTGCGAACGCAAATTGTGACGCAGGGTCGAACTCTGGAACCTGGCGGTCGTTCCCACGTCGACGGGCGGCTACCCTTGGATTCATTGTGGGAGTCCGCCATTTCACCAATGTACATCGCCCGTTGCATCATGAGAGCTTATAATGCAGCTCATGCGCGCAAGTGCTTGTTTGACCATGGAATGAAGCCCGTCCTTGCCAGCCTGACCGGGGTAGCCCTGCTGGTGTGCGCCGCCGTGGCGCAGGCGGACGCATTGCCGCAGTCAGAGCGGGTGGCCATCCGCTCCCTGGACAGCCTGCCTTCGGTGGACCGGGTGCTCGTGCGCAAGTCCGAACGCAAGCTGTACCTGATGCACGGGGATACCGTACTGCGCACGTATCGCATCGCTCTGGGCCTCAATCCCACCGGCACCAAGGAGCGGGCCGGCGATTTCCGCACACCCGAGGGCTCGTACCGCCTGGTACGCCGCAATCCGCGCAGCGACTTCTTCCTGTCCATGCAGGTGTCGTACCCCAACCAGATGGATCTGAAGCAGGCGCGCCGCAACCACTGGGATACCGGCGGCTCGATCATGATCCACGGCCTGCCCAACCAGCTGAAGCACGAACCGACCTACTACGAGAGCCGTGACTGGACCGACGGCTGCATCGCGGTGTCCAACGCCGACATGCTGGAGATCTGGCTGTTGACCCCGGACAACGCCCCGATCGACATCCTGCCGTAGGGTCCGGGCCGGTCGCCGCGCGCGTGGACAGCAGCATCATCGTTTCCGAGTTCGTCGACGCCCGCGTCGGGCCGCGCGGCAGCCTCGAAAACCTCTCCCAGGACGAGATCGGCAAGCTGCTCAGTTCCGGGCGCGGGGGTCTGTACCCGCTGTTCCGCAAGTGTGCGCTGGCCGTGCTCAACAGCGGCGCCGACACCGACAACGCCAAGGAAATCTTCGACCGCTATCGCGACTTCGATGTCGAGATCCTGCGGCAGGCCTGGGGCGTGAAGCTGGAAATGCACAACGCGCCGGCTTCGGCCTTCGTGGACGGCGAGATGATCCACGGCATCAAGGAACATCTGTTCGCGGTGCTGCGCGATGTCGTCTACATAGCGAACGAGATCGTGGACAGCGGGCGCTTCGATCTGGCGGACTCCGCTTCGATCACCAACGCCGTGTTCCACATCCTGCGCAACGCGCGCGTACTGGATTACAAGTCGCGGCCGAACCTGGTGGTGTGCTGGGGCGGCCACTCGATCGGCTCGGAGGAATACCAGTACACCAAGCGCGTCGGCTACGAGATGGGCCTGCGCGGCCTGGATGTCTGCACAGGGTGCGGACCGGGAGCCATGAAGGGCCCGATGAAGGGCGCCACGATCGGCCACGCCAAGCAGCGCATCGAGCACGGGCGTTACATCGGCGTGACCGAGCCCGGCATCATCGCCGCGGAACCTCCCAATCCCATCGTCAACCAGCTGGTGATCCTGCCGGACATCGAGAAACGGCTGGAGGCCTTCGTGCGCCTGGCACACGGCATCGTCGTGTTCCCCGGCGGCGCGGGTACCGCGGAGGAAATCCTCTATCTGGTGGGCATGCTGCTCGATCCCGCGAACCGCGAACAGCCATTCCCGGTGGTGTTTACCGGTCCGCGCGAGAGCGCGGCCTATTTCGAGCACATCCTGCGCTTCATCGGCGCAACGCTCGGCACGGAGGCCACGCGCCGCTTCACCGTGGTGGTCGACGATCCGGCCGAGGTCGCGCGCCACATGGTGCGCAGCATGGCGCAGGTGCGGGAATTCCGCCGCCATCACAACGATTCCTACAACTTCAACTGGCTGCTGGCCGTGCGGCCGGAGTTCCAGCGGCCGTTCGAGGTCACGCACGAGTCGATGCGCGCCGTGGCGCTGGATCGCTCGCAACCCCCGCATCTGCTGGCCGCGAATCTGCGCCGCGTGTTCTCCGGCATCGTGACCGGCAACGTGAAGGATTACGGCATCCAGGCCATCGAGCGCCACGGGCCGTACGAGATCGCCGGAGATCCCGGGATCATGCGGCTGCTGGATGAGCTGCTGGCCGCGTTCGTCGCGCAACGCCGGATGAAGCTGCCGGGCAGTACGTACCGGCCTGTCTACCGCCTGGTAGCCTGAAGTCCGCACTCGCAGCGTGACATAACGTTACGCGCGGTTCGCGCTTCGCGCACGGCCCCATTGGAGATGCGACTCAGCACCAGTGCCGTGCAATATGCGTGTGAACCAGTTCCTGCGGTGTTTCCCGGGCAAACCGTACTCTGGCGCAAACACCAGGAGTCACCATGAGCTCGTCAGACAGGGGGAGAAGCGACTTGCCGGATGCGCGGCCGGAGCTGACTCCACCTGCGAAATCCTCTGGTACGGCCGACGCCACCGATCCCTACGCCAACTGGCTGGACCGCATGCAGCGCGCGCGCGCGCGTCACGCCGCGATCACGAAGAACCTGTACACGTGGTCCAACTACAAGAACTGGGCGGAACGGATGCGGGATTCGTTCGACGAGGACCCGGCGGCCAGGACCGACGGCCCGGTCACCCGACCGCCCAAGCGCTGACTCAGGCGCCGACCGTGACGGGAGCCGACGGGCCATGCACCGGCTCCGGTGAGCCGCGCGAGCCCTCGATCCACTCGATCAGCGGCGCCCACTGCTCGACATCGTCGTGGGCGATGTAACTCTTCATCTCGTGAACACCGATTCCCTGTTCGGCCGCGCGCACGTAGTTCTGTGAGTCGCGGATCGTCGCGACGATCGGAATCCCCAGAGTCTGCAGGAACCGGATCAGCGCCTGATAGGTCAGCGTGTTGCGCCGGATGCGGTTGGCGATGACCCCGAGCCGGTTGTCCTCGCGCCTGATCTTGGCCACGAGCAGCAGGTCCCGGATGGTGCGCGAGCAGGTGTGGATGTCGATGTCCGACGGCAGCACCGGAACGATGATCTTGTGGGCATCGCGCGTGACTTCCGGCAGCTCCCTGGAATCCACGGCCGCCGGCGTATCGACGATCACGTGCGTGCAGTTCTCCGGCAGGCGCAGCTGGAAGGCGCGCGTGGTGCGCGGGTCCTTCTCGAACGCGGCGATGACCTGGATGGGCGGCTGCGCGGGCTGGCGCTTGCGCACCCAGCGCACCGAGGAACCCTGCGGATCGAAATCCATGAGCACGGGCCGCTGCTGGCGGGAGGCGAAGTAGCTGGCCAGGTTGATCGCGATGGTCGTCTTGCCTGAGCCCCCCTTGGGGTTCAGGACGACGATGCGCTTGATGTTGCCCTTGTCTGTCAGTTGCCGGGCCTGATGTGTCAGTTGAAGCCTACGCAGGCGCTGCGCGGCGTGCAAGGCAACCCTTCCTCTCACGTCCGCTTGTCTTAATCACGGTGGTCTCTTCACCACCGCTGGAACGCGGATCCCCGGAACATCTTATAGCTCACGGGCATTCACCCTACTGTGAGTTCCAGCACGCCAGCTGTCACATGCCACCCGTAGGCTTGGGGCCCATGGAATTCCTGCTTCTGTGGTGGGACGAGCTCGACGACCTCGCCCATGCCTGTCGCCACCTCGCGACCGCGGCCCTGACCGAGGTCGCCGCCGCCGCCGCCCCGCTCGCCACCGGCTTCTCCGCCTTCGGAGCCTGGGTACTGCTGCGCCTGCAGGGCTGAAGCCCTTGCAATTTTCGGCCGTGCTCCCAAGATCGCCCGCTCCGGCGCCGATGCGCCTGACGGACCGCGAGCATGTCCAGCACGACGAACCCCGAGGCCCCGGCCTCCTCCCGGCAGACGCTCGGCTTCCAGGCTGAAGTCCGCGACCTGCTGAAGCTGATGATCCACTCCCTGTACAGCCACAGGGAGATCTTCCTGCGCGAGCTCATCTCGAACGCCTCGGATGCGAACGATCGCCTGCGCTTCGCGGCGATCGCCGAGCCCGCGCTGCTCGCCCAGGACCCGGATCTGGAGATCCGCGTGGACGCGGACTCCGCCAAGGGCACGGTCACGATCCGCGACAACGGCATCGGCATGACCCGCGAGGAGGCCATCGCCCATCTGGGCACGATCGCCCGCTCCGGTACCGCCGAGTTCTTCCGTTCGCTTTCGGGTGACCAGCAGAAGGATTCGCAGCTCATCGGGCAGTTCGGAGTGGGCTTCTATTCCGCCTTCATCGTCGCGGATCGCGTCGTGGTCGAGTCGCGTCGCGCTGGCAGTCCTGCGGATGCGGGCGTGCGCTGGGAGTCCAGGGCGGATGGCGATTTCACGGTGGAGACCATCGATCGCCCCGAGCGGGGTACCGCGGTCACCCTGTATCTCAAGAGCGATGCGGCCGAGTTCACCGATGCCTTCCGGCTGCGCTCGCTGATTCGGCGCTACTCGGACCACATCGGCTTCCCGGTGCGGATGCGCAAGGAGGGCGAGGCATCGCTCGAGTACGAGAACGTCAATGAGGCCAAAGCCCTCTGGACGCTGCCGCGCACGGACATCTCCGACGACGAATACAAGCAGTTCTACCAGCACATCGCGCACGATTTCGCCGATCCGCTCGCCTGGAGCCACAACAAGGTCGAGGGCAAGCGCGAGTACACCAGCCTGCTGTACCTGCCGGGCCGCGCGCCCTTCGATCTGTGGCAGCGCGATGCTGCCCGGGGGCTGAAGCTCTATGTGCGGCGCGTGTTCATCATGGACGACGCCGAGCAGTTCCTGCCACCGTACCTGCGTTTCGTGAAGGGCGTGGTCGACTCGAGCGACTTGCCTCTGAACGTGTCGCGCGAACTGCTTCAGCAGGACCCGGAGGTCGATGCCATCCGCAACGGCCTGACCAAGCGCGTGCTCGACTTGCTCGCGCGCCTGGCGAAGGAGGAACCGGAGAAGTACGCCACCTTCTGGAAGGAGTTCGGTGCGGTCCTCAAGGAAGGCCTGGCGCAGGACCCCGCCAACCGCGAACGGCTGCTGCCGCTGCTGCGCTTCGCCAGCACGCACGAGAGCGGCAACGAACCCACCACCAGCCTCACCCAGTACGTGGAGCGCATGAAGCCCGGGCAGGAGCGCATCTACTTCCTCATCGCCGAGAACGCCGCGGCGGCGCGCTCGAGCCCGTATATCGAGCGGTTGCGGGAACACGGGCTGGAGGTACTGCTGTTGTCCGAACGCATCGACGAATGGGTCATGGGACAGCTCGATGCCTTCGAGGGCAAGCGCTTCAAGGACGCCTCCCGCGGTGACCTGGAGCTGGGTGCGCTGGAGAACGAGGCCGAGCGCAAGGAGCGCGATGCGGCCCTGAAGGAGAGCAAGGGCCTGCTCAAGCGCGTCAAGGACGCGCTCGGTGATCGGGTCGCGGAAGTCCGCACCAGCACGCGGTTGCGCGAGTCCCCGGCCTGTCTGGTGCTGGGAGAGCACGACCTGGGCGCGAACATGCGCCGTATCCTCCTGGCCGCCGGACAGAAGGTGCCCGAGTCGCGGCCGGTGCTCGAGCTCAACACCACGCATGCCCTCGTGAAATATCTCGAAGGCGTGACCGATCCGGCGGCCTTCGGTGAGCTCGCCCTGCTGTTGTATGACCAGGCGGCGCTGGCGGAAGGCAGTCAGCTGGCCAATCCGGCGGAGTACGTGCAGCGGCTCAATCGGCTGCTGGTGAAGCTGGCAGGGCTGGCCCCGACGACCTGATCGCTTTCCACGCGCGCGTCTGCGATCCTTCGGGCCGATGCCTTATCAGCCACCCCGCGTCGAACGCATAGCGATTCCGGGCCCTGCCGGTGACCTGCAGGCGGTCGTCGAGATCCCACTAGCGCATGACACGCGGCACTTCGCGGTGGTGTGTCATCCGCATCCTCTCCACGGTGGAACGCTAGATAACAAGGTCGTCCATACGCTCGCTCGCGCGTTCGAGGAGCTCGGCGCCGCCGCCATCCGCTTCAACTTCCGCGGTGTGGGTTCGAGTGCGGGCCAATACGACGAGGGGCTCGGCGAGACACAGGACGCGCTTGCTGTCATCGACTACGGCCGCAAACGCTGGCCAGAAGCAGCGCTATGGCTTGCTGGATTTTCCTTCGGTGGCGCCGTTGCCATCCGCGCCGCGTCCACCACGCACCCTGAGCGTGTCGTAGCGATTTCACCTGCTGTCATGAGGCTGGACCGCCTCGACGTCAGCGGAACGCGGACGCGCTCCTGCCCCTGGCTGATAGTGCAGGGGGACGCCGATGAGGTGCTCGACGCGAAAACGGTGCTGGATTGGGCAGGTCGCGTCTTGCCACCGCCCGTCGTGAGCGTCATGAGCGGTGCCAGTCACTTCTTCCACGGTCGCCTGGCCGAGATGCGCGACGGCGTTCTGGCCTTCATGCGGGATGACACGTTGCGCTGAAAGTGCGTGACGGGTGGGCGCACCCGAAACTCGATCTTCATCAAAACAAAACCCGGCGGGGAGCGGGCTCCCGGCCGGGTCTGTCCGTGCCGGCGACAGGATGGGGCATGCGCCCCGCCTGCCGCCGCCGCGGCTCAATTCCTCAGGAATTCACCATCGCCTTGAGGCTCTTCAGCGGAAGCACGCGAACCTTCTTGCTCGCGGGCTTGGCCTTGAAGGTCATCTTCTCGCCCGTGAACGGGTTGATGCCCTCACGCGCCTTCGTGGCGGGCTTCTTCACGACCTTGAGTTTCAGCAGTCCCGGCAGGGTGAACAGCCCATTGCCGCGCAGGCTCTTCTTGATCACGCCGCCGAGCGAATCGAACACGGCCCCCACCTGCTTGCGGGACAGACTCGTGTCCTTGGCAATCTGCGTCAGGACTTCCGACTTGGTCGGTGCGCCACCTTTTTTCGCCATTTTACGCTACTCCTCGAATGTAGTACCTGTGAGCGCGGTGCCGCCGCGCACTGTGAATCGGCGCGAAAAATAGCACATGCACGCCGATGCGCAAGCATTATTTTTGCCTGTGCTGATGCGCAAATGCCTTTTTTTTCAGGGTTTGCGCATGCGTCGTCGCTCGCAGGCGACGCGCCGAGGCCACATGAAGCGTGCGAACGAGCACGCGCGCGCCACGCGCTCACGCTTCGATTCCGCGTGCGGAGTCAGCTCTAAGAGTGTGTTTCGTAACAGCGTAGAGCTCGGCGCGCGGGGCTGCGCCGAGGCGTGTTCAGGGCACGAGCAACTGTATCGCGCGGATGGCGATCATGGCCCACAATGGGGACAGATCGATTCCGGCGATGGGTGGAATCAGGCGCCGGAAGGGCCGCAACACCGGCTCGCACAGCGTCGCGAGCACCGATTGCATGGGCGAATAGCCGCCTGGCGCGATCATGCTGAGCAGCGCGTACAGCAGGATGGCGAAGAAATACATCCACAGCACCGTGTGCAGCAGCTCTTCGGCGCAGGCCCGCAGCCACCACACGCCATCGGGCGTTCCGAATCCGGTCAGTGCCAGGATCGCGGCGACCTTCACCGCGGTCACGAGCAGGACGGCGACCACGGAGGCGGTATCGATCTTGCCCACCGGGGGCAGCACGCGCCGCAGGGGCAGGATCACCGGATTGGTGAGGCGCACCACGGCCTGACACAGGGGATTGCGGAAATCGGCGCGCGCCCACTGCAACAGCAGTCGCGCCAGGAAGACGAACAGCGCAAGCGAGAGCAGTGTGTCAACGATGTAGATGAGCGCGCTCATGAGTGTTCCGGGTCAGTTTCAGCGGCGTCTGTGGACGTGCATCTAGCGTTCAGCTCCGAACTGCGCGGCCAGCTCACGGCTGCGTTGCATGGCGGCCTGCAGCGCGCGCGCCATGATGCCGCGCAGACCGGCGGAGTCCAACAGGCGGACAGCAGCTTCCGTCGTGCCTCCCTTTGAGGTCACCTCGGCGCGCAGGCGCTCGAGGTCGCCGTCGCTGCCGTGGGCCAGCTGGCCCGAGCCATGCAAAGTGGCCACGGCAAGCCGGCGCGCCGCGACCGCATCCAGGCCCAGATCGATTGCGCCCTGCGTCATCAGCTCCGCCAACAGGAAGAAGTAGGCCGGGCCACTGCCCGACAGGGCGGTCACGACGTCGAGCTGTTCCTCGCTCGTGACCCAGACGGTCTCACCGACCGCTTCCAGGGCATGCTGAGCGGCAGTTCGCGGACCGGACAGCACGTTCAGCGGCGCAAACAGACCCGTTGCGCCGGCACCCACGAGCGCTGGTCGGTTGGGCATGGCGCGCACCACGGGGACATCGGCCCCGCACCAGCTCTCGAGAGAAGAGACGCGTATTCCAGCGGCGACCGACACGACGGTGGGTCGATTTTGCTGCAACACCGGCCGCAGAGGGCGCAGCACGTCACCCATGTCCTGCGGCTTCACGGCAACAATCAGCAGCGTGGCCGCCTCGATCGCCAGCCGGTTGTCGGGTGTCGTCTGGATCCGGAAATCGCGGGCCAGGGCAGCACGCGCGGACTCGCTGCTTTCTCCCACGCGGATGTGCTCGGGGCGTGTCCCCCGGCGCAGCAGGCCACCGATGAGGGCGCGGCCCATGTTGCCGCCGCCAAGAATTGCCAGTTGAGTGTGCGCCATTCGCTGCGATTGTAGCGGGCCGTGACGCACCCAGTGCGCGGGATTGGGGGCCGCGCCATCGGACGGCGTCAGCGGGCCCGGGGCTTTCAACCGCCGGCAGTGGCCGGCGGACGGGGCCCGAACAAGGCGGTGCCGATTCGCACGATGGTGGCACCCTCCTGGATGGCGGCCTCGAAATCGCCGCTCATGCCCATGGAGAGCGTATCGAGGCCGGCACCCGCGGCATTGAGGGACTCGAACTCCTGCCGCAACCGGGCGAACCACGAGCGCTGACGCAACGCGTCGTGCTCCTCAGGGGGTATGCACATCAGGCCGCGCAGTTTCAGCCTTGGCAGCGCGGTCACCGCGGCCACGAGGCCGGGCAGCTCGCCGGGCCTGACACCACCCTTGGATTGCTCCCCGGCGATGTTGACCTGCAGACACACATTCAGCGGCGGAGCGTGGAAGGGGCGCTGTTCAGCGAGCCGTTGCGCGATCCGCAGGCGATCCACCCCGTGCACCCAGGCGAATTCGCTCGCAACGGGCCGGGTCTTGTTCGCCTGCAGGCGCCCGGTGAAGTGCCAGGTCAGGGGCAAGTCGCGCAGCGCCTCGCGTTTCTCCAGCGCCTCCTGCAGGTAGCTCTCGCCGAAGTGCTCCAGGCCGGCCGCCGCGGCCACGCGCACGTTTTCGGCCGGCTGGGCCTTGCTGATCGCAAGGAGTGTGATGGAGTCGACGGTCCGGCCGGCCGAGTGCGCCGCGGCTGCGATCCGCTCGCGCACGATTCGCACGCGCTCCGCTAAATTCTGCGGACCCATTAACATATTGGTCAGTCAACCCCTCCGTTATACTCCGGCAGCGCACGGCAGCAGGTTTTCGCGCACGCAACCGGTCCCCTGCGCCGGGCGCTCACAGGGAGCATCCATGGCCGTCGATATCGCGCAACTCTTGGCGTTCGCCGTCAAGAACAATGCGTCTGACCTGCACTTGTCCGCCGGCGTTCCGCCGATGATCCGCGTGGACGGGGACATGAAACGCATCAACATGCCTCCGCTGGCGCACAAGGAAGTGCACAGCATGGTCTACGACATCATGAACGACAAGCAGCGCAAGGCCTACGAAGAGTTCTTCGAGACCGACTTTTCGTTCGAGATCCCCAAGCTGGCGCGCTTCCGCGTCAACGCCTTCAACCAGAACCGCGGCGCCGGCGCGGTGTTCCGCAACATTCCCTCGGTCATTCTCTCGCTGGATGACCTCGGCTCGCCGAAGATCTTCCGCGACCTGTGCATGCTGCCGCGCGGACTGGTGCTGGTGACGGGTCCGACGGGCTCGGGCAAGTCCACCACGCTCGCCGGCATGGTCAATCACTGCAACGACAACCGCCCCGACCACATCATCACGATCGAGGATCCGATCGAGTTCGTGCACGAGTCCAAGCGCTGCCTGGTGAACCAGCGCGAGGTGCATCGCGATACGCTGGGATTCACTGAGGCGCTGCGCTCGGCGCTGCGCGAGGATCCGGACGTCGTGCTGGTCGGCGAAATGCGCGACCTGGAAACGATTCGGCTGGCGCTCACCGCCGCCGAGACGGGCCACCTGGTGTTCGGCACCCTGCACACCAGCTCCGCCGCGAAAACCATCGACCGCATCGTGGACGTGTTCCCCGCGGCCGAGAAGGACATGGTGCGTTCCATGCTGTCGGAATCGCTGCGCGCGGTGATTTCGCAGACGCTGCTGAAACGCGTTGGCGGCGGACGTATCGCGGCGCACGAAATCATGATCGGCACTCCCGCGATCCGCAACCTGATCCGCGAGGGCAAGATCGCCCAGATGTACTCGGCCATCCAGACCGGCCAGGCCCAGGGCATGCAGACCCTCGACCAGTGCCTGGCCGAGCTGATGAGCAAGAACCTCATCACCAAGGAAGAGGCGCGCTTCAAGGCGCAGAACAAGGACGCCCTGTGATGCACGGCGCGCCCACTCTTCACGGGCACCGCGCCGGGCGCGGCCTCGTCCACAGACAGGCGCGCCGCGCGCGCTGATGGGAGATCACCTTGGATCGCGATCAAGCCATCAAGCTGATGCAGGATCTCCTGCGGCGCGTGACCGAGAAGAAGGCCTCCGACCTGTTCATCACGGCCGGTTTTCCGCCGGCCATCAAGATCGACGGTGAGATCCGCCCGCAGAGCGAACGGGCGCTGACTCCGGAGCAGTCGGCCACCCTGGTGCGGGCGATCATGAACGACCGCCAGACCAAGGAATTCGACGCCTCCAAGGAATGCAACTTCGCGATCGCCCCGCCAGGCATCGGACGCTTCCGCGTGAGCGCCTTCGTGCAGCAGGGCGCGGTGGGCTGCGTCATCCGCCTGATCAACGCCAAGATCCCGACCTTCGAGGAGCTGGACCTGCCGCCCATCCTCAAGGAGGTGGTGCTGTCCAAGCGCGGCCTGGTGATCCTGGTCGGCGGTACCGGTTCGGGCAAATCCACCTCGCTGGCCGCGATGGTCGGGTACCGCAACGAGAAGACCCGCGGCCACATCGTCACCATCGAGGATCCGGTGGAGTACGTCCACCAGCACAAGGGTTGCGTCATCACGCACCGCGAAGTGGGCGTGGATACGGATTCGTGGCAGAGCGCCCTCAAGAACACGCTGCGCCAGGCGCCCGATGTGATCCTGATCGGCGAAATCCGTGACCGCGAGACAATGGAGTACGGTATCCAGTTCGCCGAGACCGGCCACCTGGTGCTGGCCACCCTGCACGCCAACAGCGCCAACCAGGCGCTGGACCGCGTGATCAACTTCTTCCCCGACGAGCGCCGTGAGCAGCTGCTCATGGACATGTCCCTGAACGTGCGCGCGCTGATCTCCCAGCGACTGATCCCGCGCGAATCCGGCGCCGGGCGCATCGCGGCCATGGAAATCATGCTGAATTCGCCGCTGATCCAGGACTTGATCTTCAAGGGCGAGGTGGCCAAGATCAAGGAAGTCATGTCGCGCTCGACGCGGCTCGGCATGAAGACCTTCGATCAGTCGCTCTTCGAGCTGTACGAGACGGGCTTCATCTCCTACGAGGACGCACTGCGCAACGCCGATTCGAAGAACGAGCTGCGCCTGCGCATCAAGCTCGAGAGCAAGCGCGAGCTCAAGACGGTCGACGACGGCGGCGGCCTGACCATTGTCGAGGAAGAACAGGGTCGATCGATCTGACGGGCCGGACGGATGGAAACCAACACAGTGGCGGCGCGTGACAAGCACGCAGCGAAACAGACCGCCTCCAAGGACGCGGCCGAATCCCAGTCGGGCGCCACAGGGCCGCAACCTGCGCTCGGCAGCGGCTCGTTTCCCGTGGGCGTGGCGAGTACCACGGGCGGCCACCCGACGCTCAATACCAAGCCCCTGTTCAAGCTCATGGTGGAGCGCAAGGCCTCCGACCTGTTCTTCACCTCGAATGCACCCATCAAGATCAAGATCGAAGGCCAGATCCTGCCGGTCAACAAGCAGGTGCTGACGCCCGAGACGGTGCGCCAGACGGCCTTCGCGCTCATGAGCGCGGAGCAGCGCGAGCATTTCGTGCAGGAGTTCGAACTGGACTTCGCCATCTCCGAGCCCGGCCTGGGGCGCTTCCGTGTCAACGTGTTCATGCAGCGCGGCTTCCCGGCCATGGTGCTGCGCTACATCACCGCCGACATGCCGCGCCTGGAGAGCCTCGGCCTGCCGGATGTCGTGTCGGATCTGGTGCTGCTCAAGCGCGGCCTGATCCTGATGGTGGGCTCCACCGGTTCGGGCAAGTCCACTTCGCTGGCGGCGATGATCAATTATCGCAACGAGAATGCGTCGGACCACATCGTCACCATCGAGGATCCGATCGAGTTCCTGCACACCAACAAACGCTCGATCGTCAATCAGCGCGAGGTGGGCATCGACACCAAGACCTACGCGCGCGCGCTGCGTGGCGTGGTGCGTGCCGCGCCGGATGTGATCCTGATCGGTGAGATCCGCGACCGCGAGAGCATGGAAGCGGCCATAAACCTGTCGGGCACCGGCCACCTGGTGCTCGCGACCCTGCACGCCAACAACTGCGCGGAATCGCTCGACCGCATCATCAACATGTTCCCGCGCGAGCAGCACAACCAGATCTTCCTCGACATGTCGCAGTACCTGCGCGCCATCCTGGCGCAGCGCCTGGTGATGGGTCGCGATGGCAAGCGCGTGGCCGCGGTCGAAGTGATGATCAACACGCCGCACATCTCCGAGCTGGTCAAGAAGGGCGACGTGATGGGCATCAAGGAAGCCATCATGTCGAGCGGCGAGCGCGGCATCCAGAGCTTCGACAACTCGCTGCACGAGCTCTACAGGCAGGGGCGCATCGGCCTGGAAGAGGCGCTCGCCACCGCCGATTCACGCGCCAATCTCGAGGCGCGCATCAACTTCGGCTGACGCCGGTACGCATCGTTCAGCCGAGTTGGATCGCCTAGCTCCAGGCGGCTGGCGCGTGCGAGCGGCCGCCGCGCGTAGCGCGGCGCGCCCCGCCTGGCGGGTGCGGAAAGTCATCCTTCGGCCGGCGGGCGCCGGCGCCCAGTCGCTGACAGATCCCCAGCAGCTCCGTGACGCGCACGGCGCAGCAGTGGCGGCTCAGCACGGTGGCGAGCCCGTTCGCGGCCAGCGATCGGCCGAGGGCCGCGTCGTGCTGAAGATCGATCAGATACCGCTGGATCTGCGGGCCGTCGCGCCCTACGAGCAGGTCCACTCCGGGAGTGAACATGTCCTCGCATTCGTCCCAGTGTGTCGTCACGAGCGGGATGCCGCACGCCAGAGCTTGCAGGGCGCGTAGTGAAGGGGTGTGCGGCAAGCCGTCGGCGTGCATGTGACGCGGTACGTGGACCGTGAATCGGCCGGATGCCAGGACGGCGGGAATCCCGAAGTCGGGGACCCAGCCGCCGTGGTCAATACCGGCAGCGCGCAATGTCCGCAGCGCCTCGACCGGGTACCGGGCGCCAAAAAAACGCGCGCGCAGCCGGAGCGCGCGAATGGGATCGATCAGGTACTCGTTCAGCTCGCTCGCCCGCTCCCCGTTGCCCCAGTTGCCGATCCAGATCAGATCCAGCGAGGGGTTCGGATCGGCACTGCCGGGCCGGAAGATCCGCGTGTCCACGGCATCGCGCCAGGTCCATACCCGGGCCGCCCAGTCCCGCTCCTCATACAGCCCGCGCAGGGCTTCGCTGGAGGCGAGCACTCCGTCGTAGTCACCGAGCAGCTGGCCGCGCAGTTCCACGGGCAGCCTGAGACTTCCGTGCGGAGCATCGTGGAACAGCAATCGGTAGCCGCGCGCGTGGGCCCGATGTTGTCCGAGCCGACGCAGCAACCCGGCATCGGTCCACTCATGAGCGATGACGACGTCGGCATCGGCCAGTGTTTCATCCAGATCGAGGTGATCCGGATCGTAGAAGCGGCTGCGCAGTCCCGGGTAGGTGGCATGGAAGGCCTTCACCATTCCCTGGCCGCCCTGCTCCAGCAGATTGTGCAGACTCCAGCCGTTCTCGGGTTCGAGGACGCTGACGGAATGACCGAGATCGAGGAGCTCGGTCGCTATGCCACGCAAGGTGTGCGCGCTGGCGTGATTCCAGTCCGAGACGAGGGAGTGATAGAACAGAACGAAGCGCACGGCTGCTCTCCTTGGACGTCGACGTCCACGTGGACGTCCCTACGACAGGGAGCCATCACACTACGCAAGCAAACTGCATGCCTGATGCAAGCGACTCCATCAGGCCAGTCTCGATGGGGATTCTACTCGGCAAAAACGCTGTAGGCGTCGAATACCGGCCCGTCTACGCAAACGCGTTTCATGGCCGGACCCTCGGGCGTTCGCACTGCCACGGTGCAGCCTGCACAGCCACCGACCGCGCAGGCCATGAATTCCTCGAGTGAAACCTGGCAGGCCACGCCGTGACGGCGGGCCAGATGCGCCGTGGCCTCGAGCATGGGTGTGGGACCGCAGGCGAAGATCTCCACTTCCCGCAGCGCAGCGGGTGAGAGCGACTGCAGCCACGTGTCAGCCAGTTGCGTGACGAATCCATCGAAGCAGCCCGGGAAGTCCGCACGCGTGGCGAGCCGGCTCGCGACTCCCCACTCCTCGAGCAGCGGCATGGACGCGATGGTGCCGTCGGGCATGCCCGGCACCACGATGCGGGAGGGCCGTGCGCGGAAGGGGAAGGGAATCTCCGAGCCCATCAGCACGAGCGGTTGCCAGGCCGTCTCTGCGCGAGCACGCATCCGGTTCGCGATCCAGTCGGCGAGGAACACCATCGGTGGAATGCCGACTCCGCCACCGATGAGCAGCGCCCTGGGTTTGTCCTCGTGCAGGACGAAGGGGCGGCCGATCGGCCCCAGCGTGCTGATGGATTCTCCCGCCTTGCGCGCGGCCAGTGCCTGAAGGCCGGAGCCTACGACCTTGTAGAGCACCTCGATCCAGCCTGCCTCGTGCGCCCGCATGATCGAGAGCGGCCGGCGCATCGGGATCGCCGGATCGCAGGTCAGGTGCACGAAGGTCCCGGGCTGCGCGTGCGCGGCGCACTTGGGGGCCTCGAGCCGGAGGATCAGCTGGTTCGCATCGTAGGCGGTGTGCTGAAGGATGCGGGCCTCTTCCAGGAAAATCGTTCCGCGCGTGCTGTTGCTCATGGCCACCGTGTGCCGCTCAACGGACACCCGTGCGTGAGCCGATCACCTCGGCGAGCACGGCCATGCGCACGGCGACCCCATTCCTGACCTGGTCGCGGATGACCGACTGCCTGCCATCGGCCACGTCGGACGAGATCTCGATGCCGCGATTCATGGGCTGCGGGTGCATCACGATGGCCTGGGCGCGGGCCAGTGCGAGCCGCTCGGGTGTCAGGCCGTACTGGGTGAAATACCGGTCGGCGTCCGGCAGGTCGGCCTGGCCCATGCGCTCCTTCTGGATGCGCAGCATCATGATCACATCGGCGTCCTTCAGGCCGCTCTCGAGCGTGGTGTGGCGCGAGCTGCCTTTGAATTCCTCGCTCTCGGGCATGAGTGCGGGAGGCGCAACGATCCGGACATCCGGCACGCCCAGCGTGCGGAAGACCTGGAACGCCGAGCGGGCCACACGCGAATGGCGAATGTCGCCCACGATCGCGATGGCGAGGTTGTCGAAGCATTTCTTGTGTTGACGGACGGTGAGTGCGTCCAGCAGCCCCTGAGTTGGATGCGACACGTGGGCCTCACCCGCGGACAACACACTCACGTGGGGGGCGACGTTTGACGCAACGAGCGCAGGAACGCCGGCTTCGGCATCGCGTATCACCATCACATCGACATGCAGCGACTGAAGCGTGTACACGGTATCCAGCATGCTCTCGCCCTTGACTCGGGAGGAGAGCTGGACTTCGAGATTCACCACGTCGGCACCCAGTCGCTTCGCGGCGAGCTCGAACGAGACCCGGGTGCGTGTCGAGGGCTCAGTGAATAAATTGGCGACAGTGACCCCCGCCAGCGTGTTGCCTGTTGGTGGCCTTGCACCCAGCGGGCGGACGTAAATCTGAGCCTTGTCGAGCAGGCGCTCGATGTCCTGGCGGCGAAGCGTTTCGAGCGTCAGCAAGTGACGCAGCGAGCCGTCCGCGCGGTGCTGATGGATCTGTGTTTCATTCATCCGGGACTCCCCTCTCCGGCCAGCCAGCGCTCGAGGATCACCGCGGCCGCCGCGCTATCGATGTCCTCCTTGCTGATGCGCCGCCGCCGTTCGCCACTGGCGCGCCGCGACTTGAGCGCTGCATTCCCCTCCAGGGAGGACCAGCGCTCATCCACCATGTTGACCGGGAGACCGAATCGCTGTTCGAGCTCGGCCGCGAAGCGGCGCGCAGCCGGGGCGAGCGCTCCGGGACTGCCATCGACATTATACGGGGCTCCGACCACCAGTTGCTGGGGATGCAGCTCGCGCAACTCCCGCTCGATGCCGGTCCAGTCGGGTCCCTGCCGCGTGACGGCCAGGGCTGGTCGCGGCGCCGCTGTGCCCGTCAGCGTGTCGCCGCTGGCAACGCCAATCCGTTTGAGCCCGAAGTCGAAAGCGAGGACCGTGAATGCCGGTCTAGTCACCGGGCAGTCCGGCGCGCGGGTCTGCCGCGGCGGGAGGCGATGGCTCAGGCATGACCCGCCACCAGGCTGAGCCGCTCCACATCGATGCCCATCAGTCGCCAGGCTCCCAGCCAGCGTTCCTCGAAGGGCAGTTCGAATACCACGCGCGAGTCCACCGGCATGGACAGCCAGGCGTTCTCACGCATCTCGCGCTCGAGCTGGCCGGATTCCCAACCGGCGTAGCCCAGGGCGATGAAGGCATCCAGCGGACCCTCGCCGCGCGCCATCGCGGCGAGCACATCGCGCGAGGTCGTCACCTGGATGGTTTCCGAGACCTTGTGCGTGTGATCCCAGGTGCCGCCCGGCCTGTGCAGCACGAAGCCGCGGTCGGTGTGCACGGGGCCGCCCCGCAGTACCGGCAGCTCGGCGATCTGCTCGCTGGTGGGCTCGAGCTTCATCTGCGTCAGCACATCCGAGAGCTTCATGGGCAGGGGCTTGTTGAGCACAATGCCGAGCGCGCCCTTGTCGGTATGCTCGCAGATCAGCGCCACGGTCTGCGAGAAGTTGGGATCCGACAGCGAGGGCATGGCGATGAGCAGATGGTTCGTGAGACTGGACACAGGCTCGCCGGCATCCGCGGCGTGCTGCGGCGCGCTTCCGCTTCGCTTGCCCTCGTGACTGTCCTTCCCGCTCATGTCCTGAAGTATGAGGACGAGCGGCGGCAGGCTCAAGGAACCGTGGAGACCTTGCCGCTGCGCATGCGGCCGCCCACCCACTGGTATTCGTAGACGAAGCGCAGCAGACGGTGTTCGTGGGCGAGTTCGGGCGGAAACGGGTCGAACGGGCTCGCCAGCTTGAGGATCTCGAGGGCGGCGTTGTCGATTTCAGGGTAGCCGCTCGAGCGCCGCACCAGAACCGTGTCCAGCTTGCCATCGGCGGCAATCGCCACCTCGATGACCGGGCTGGCCCGGACCGCCAGATTCCGGGCGGCCAGCGGGTAGTTGATCGTCCCTACGTGCTCCACCTTGGCGCGCCAGGCATCGAGGTAAGGCGCGAGCGTGGCCGCACGCGTGTCGGGCGTCACCCAGAGCTCATCCCGCCGGGGACCTGTCAGCTCGGCCGGACCGCTCTCGTCCTCGGGTCCAGGGGCACTGGCCGCCTGCGACTGCAGCAGCATGGGCCGATCGGGCGCCGCTCCTTCGTTGCCGGTGTCCGCGAGGTAATGGACCTGGGTGCTCCAGCCGCTGGTGGTGATCACCCGCTCGTCCGGATTGCCTGCCATGTCGCCCTGAGGCGTGAGCGCATCGCCCCCCGGCACCCCGTCCTGCTGGGGAATGGGGATGGAGGAAGGCGGGTTGCGGGGCGACACGGGGATCTGTGTGTTGCCGGAGCCCAGCTGGGTGCGCTGGGCCAGATACGTGGCCGAATCGTTGCGCTGCGCCTCGGGCACCTGGTCGGAGACCAGCAGGACCTGCAGGCCCGGGGCGGACTCGTTGCCGGCGGCCGTGCTGTTGAACGTGACACCGAGGATGAGCAGACCGTGTAGCAGGGCGGCGAGGAACAGCATCGTGACGAGGCGGTCCCGGACGGGTGCCTTGCCTTCGCGCAGAGCGAGTACCTTGCGGGCCATACGCAGTTCAGGTCCCCGCGCCGTGCGTTCCGCGGCCGAGGCGCCGCTCGATCGCCTGGATCAGCAGGTCGCCGATGTCGAGGCCAAACTGCTTGTCCAGCTCGCGGATGCCCGTGGGGCTCGTGACGTTGATCTCGGTGACGTAGTCGCCGATGACATCCAGGCCGACGAACATCATGCCGCGCGCCGCGAGGCGGGGTCCGATCTGGCCCGCGAGCCAGCGGTCGCGCTCATTCAGCGGGCGGCCCACGCCGCGCGCGCCAGCCGCGAGATTGCCGCGATTGTCGTTGGCGGAAGGAATCCGGGCGAGCGCGTAAGGCACTGGCTCGCCGTCGATCAGCAGCACGCGCGCATCCCCACGCTCCACGATGTCGGGGATGTAACGCTGCACGATGGCGAAGTGCTGGCCATAGTCCGTCAGCGTTTCGAACACGACATTCATGTTCTTGTCGCCGTGATCGAGAACGAAGATGGAGCGGCCGCCCATGCCGTAGAGCGGCTTGCAGACCACCTTGCCATGCTCACGCAGAAAACTCTCCATGTCCCGCATGTCCCGAGTGATGAGCGTCGGCGCGCAGCATTGTGGGAACCAGGCCGTGTAGACCTTCTCGTTCATGTCCCGCAGGCCCTGAGGCCGGTTGACGACGAGGCAGCCTTGTTCCTCGGCGCGCTCCAGGATGTACGTCGTGTAGATGTATTCGGTATCGAACGGCGGATCCTTGCGCATCAGGAGAACATCGAGCTCACCGAGCTGTTCCACCGCGGGCTCGCCGAGCGTGAACCAGTCATTCGCATCCGCTCGAACGGTCAGAGGCCGCGTTCGCCCGTATGCGATTCCGTCGCGCAGCCACAGGTCACCCTGTTCGAGATAGGCGAGGGCGAAGCCGCGGGCTTGCGCCGCGAGCAGCATGGCAAGCGTGGAGTCCTTCGCATACTTGATGGCGTCGATGGGATCCATCACGACACCGAGACGACAGCGTTCGCTCATCAGGATTTCCTTGGCCGGACCCCATTATGCTCGGCCACTCGTGAATATGTCCCGGGCGCGCCCGCGGTGGCGGTCATGGGGCCCGCGAGCTTCGAAAAACGTGACGTGCGTGGCATAGCCGGGGGTGTGCCGATATGTTAAAACCCGCGCTGCGCTGGCCTCTGGTCCCGTCACTATATGAGCTTCATTGAATTCGTAACGGCGCGCCTCGCGCGACCAGGTTCCGGGGGTTGCGCCTTGGCGTGCTCCGGACCGGTGCCGGGCGGCCTCTGCAAGGAGTAGCCCTGAACGTGACCGGCAGCAACACGAAGCTCCAGGGTCTGAAGGTTCTGGTCATCGACGACAGCAAGACCATCCGGCGCACGGCTGAGACGCTGCTGGCGAAGGAGGGGTGCGAGGTCTACACGGCTATCGACGGTTTCGACGCGCTCGCCAAGATCGCTGACCACCAGCCCGACATCGTGTTCGTGGACATCATGATGCCGCGCCTGGACGGCTATCAGACGTGCTCGCTGATCAAGCACAACAAGGTATTCCGTTCCATTCCGGTGATCATGCTGTCTTCCAAGGACGGCCTGTTCGACCGTGCCCGGGGCCGGATCGTGGGCTCCGAACACTATCTCACCAAGCCGTTCACCAAGGACGAGCTCCTGAGCGCCATCGAGACGCACATCGGGAGATGACCGCAATGCCACTCATCCTGATCGTCGACGATTCACCCACCGAAGTGCACGTCATGCAGAAGGCACTCGAGAAGCACGGGTATCGCACCGCCGCGGCGGCCGACGGGGCGGAGGGAGTGCGGCTGGCGCGGGAGATGAGCCCCGACCTGATCTTCATGGACATCGTGATGCCGGGCATGAACGGCTACCAGGCCACGCGCGCGCTGGCCAACGACCCCAGGACGCGCACCATTCCCATCATCATGGTTACCTCCAAGGGTCAGGAGACCGACCGGATCTGGGGGCTGCGCCAGGGGGCCATCGACTACATGGTCAAACCGGTGTCACCCGATCAGCTTGTCGCCAAGGCCCAGGCGACGTTGTCCGGCTGAGTGGCAAGGGTGGTCGTATCGCATCCAGAGGCTGGCAATCCAAGGCTCGAGAGGGCACATGTCGGCTGACGCCCCCCTGAAATCGCTGCGCGACCGGCCCTTCGAGCTGCTGGCGGAGCTGGAGCGGCGCGGCCGCGCCGTCTCCGCGCAGGTGAGCCAGGAAGGCTCCGCGGGCCGGGAGTGGGTGGGCGTGGCGCTGCGCATGGCCGGCGATCTGTATCTCGTGGCGCGCGAGGAGACCCGCGAGGTGCTGGGAGTGCCGGCGGTGATGACGCGGGTCCCGGGCGCCAAGTCCTGGATCAAGGGTCTGGCCAATGTGCGCGGTCAGCTGCTGCCCATCGTGGACCTGCGCCAGTTCCTTGGCAGCGGCGTGACGCCGGTGACACGCAATACGCGCGTGCTGGTCGTCAACCACCGTGACATCCCCGCCGGGCTGCTGGTGGATGAGGTGTTGGGATTCCGGCGCTTCGCCGAAGGCGAGTTCTCCGGCGATGCGCCTCCGACGGTGGCGCGCTGCGAACGCTACCTGGCGGGCGCCTTCCGCCGTGCCAGCGAACAGTGGCCTGTGTTGAATCTGCGCTCGGTGCTGGAGAGCACCGCCTTTACCGAGGCCGCCGCCTGATGGCAATTCGCGAGATGTTCTGCAGGGTGAGTGGCCGATGAGCACGCCGGCCGTCGCACCCCCACTGGGCAAGGGTCTGGCTGCATGGCTGGCCGGCGCCGCGGTGTGCGTGGCTGCCGCCCTGGTCGCCGGCTTCTTCCTCTTGCAACGCGAATCCGCCTCGACCGCGACTACCGCCCCGGTGGATGCGCTGTACGCGATCGCGGTCGATTCCCAGGGCGCGCTCGCCGGCGATCCGGCGGCGTTCACCCGGTTCCAGAAGGATCTGCGCGGTCTGAAGGATTCGGCGGCCCGGGATTCGGATGCTGCCTACGCCCGTGATCCACGCTTCACTCATCTGCTCGACAACGCGGCGGTCGTACTTCAATCGCGCGATGCGCTGACGGATGCCAGCAACGCGGCGCGTGATTCGCGTGATCTGGTGACACGACTGTTAGGTGAGATCGCCAACGTCGGCAACGGCTTGACCAGCCCGGGTCAGGAGACGGCGATCCGGGCGCTGGAACGCTTCGAGTCGCGTGCCCAGCGTGTTCAGATCGACGTGGAGGCGCTGGCCAGCGGTGCAGCCAACCCTGGTCAGCTGGCCCAGCGGCTGGCCGAAAGTACCGACTACCTCGGCCAGGTCATCCAGGGTCTGCTCGGGACGAGCCCCGGTCTGGGATTGCCCCGTCTCACGGGCTCGGAAGGCGAGAAGCGGCTCAAGACGCTGGACTCGCTGTACACCGACCTTAACGGCGCCGTACACCGAGCCGTCGCGGCTGCTCCCGCCATTCCCGCCGCACAGGCCGCGGGCAAGGCCGTGCAGACCGAAGCCCGCGCCATCGCCGCAGAAGCCACCGTGGGCGCGACACCCGCGCACGGCGCGGCGTGGCTGCAGTGGATTCCGCTGGGCCTGGCCGGTCTGGCTTTGCTGCTCGTCCTCGCCTGTCTGGTGCACGCGTGGCGGTTGGGGCGCACGATGGAACAGCAGCGGCAGGCCGCCGAGACCCAGAGGAAGGAGAACGACCGAAATCAGCAGGCCATCCTGCGCCTGCTGGATGAACTCTCCAGCCTGGCAGACGGTGATCTGACCGTGCAGGCCACGGTGACCGAGGACATCACCGGCGCCATCGCCGACTCGATCAACTACGCGGTCGATGCGCTGCGGGGACTGGTGACCACGATCAACCAGTCGGCCATCCAGCTCGACAGCGCGACCCGGCAGACGCAGGCGCTGTCGGGCCACCTGGCCAAGGCCAGCGGCGCGCAGTCCAAGCAGATCGCCTCCGCCACCGAATCGGCCGGCGGCATGGCCACCTCGGCCGAGGAGGTCTCCGGCAATGCCGAGCGCGCGGCGGATGTGGCGCGGCATTCGGTGGAAGTCGCGCACAAGGGCGGCGATGCGGTGCGCCGGACCATCGACGGCATGAACACCATCCGCGAGACTATCCAGGAGACCTCCAAGCGCATCAAGCGGCTGGGAGAGAGCTCGCAGGAGATCGGCAACATCGTCGAGCTGATCAACGACATCGCCGAGCAAACCAACATCCTGGCGCTGAATGCCTCCATCCAGGCCTCGATGGCCGGCGAGGCCGGCCGCGGCTTCGCGGTGGTGGCCGACGAAGTGCAGCGTCTGGCCGAGCGGGCCGCCAACGCCACCAAGCAGATCGAGGTGCTGGTGCGCACCATCCAGACCGACACCAACGAGGCGGTGGTCTCGATGGAGCGCAGCACCACCGATGTGGTCGGCGGCGCGCTGCTGGCCGAGAATGCCGGCGCGGCCCTGGAGGAAATCGAGCAGGTGTCCAACCAGATCGCCAGTCTCGTGCAGAACATCTCCAGCAGTTCGCGCCAGCAGACCGGGGCTGCGCAGAACATCGCGCGCAACATGCAGATCCTGAAGGAGATCAGCGCGCAGACGGCCGAGTCCACCCACGCCACCTCCGCCGCCATCGCGAAACTGGCCGAGTTGTCGGCGGGGCTGCGGCGCGCGGCGGCCGGGTTCCGCCTGCCGGGCGCTGCCGCGCCCGATCCGGGCGGCGGCACGGGCAGCTTCAAACGGCCGGAGGACACGAAGGCCACCACCAGCGTGCGTCAGGTCACCGCGCTCGGCGGCACCTGAACCGGACGGACCATGCCGGAAGTCGCATCCCAGACGCTGGATTTCGTCGGTCGCGAGCTGAACGTCACGCTCGCGGAGGCGCGCACGGCTCTCGAGAACTACGTCGAGCAGCCGGACAACGTCAATCTGCTGGAGCGCTGCGCGCAGGAACTGCACCAGGTGCAGGGCGTGCTGCGCGTGCTGGAAATCTACGGTGCGGCGCTGCTCGCGGAGGAAATGGAGCAGGTGGCGAGCTACCTGCTCGCGACGGTCTCCGAGCGCAAGAGCCAGGCGGAGAGTCTGGATGCGCTGATGCGCGCCATGGTGCAGCTGCCGAGTTATCTCGAGCGCGTGCTGGCCGGCGGGCGCGATCTCGCGCTCGTGCTGCTGCCGTTGCTGAACGATCTGCGCGCCGTCCGTGGCAGCGCGCTGTTGTCCGAAGGCACGCTGCTGCTGCTGAATCTCAAATCCGACAAGCAGGCCCAGCCGGTCGCCGCGGCACCCGGCGAGCCGCCGCTGACCGTCGAGCAGTGGGCGCGGCGGCTGCGCGCGCGCTTCCAGGTCGGCCTGATCGGCTGGATCCGGGGCGAGCGCATCGAGCAGAACCTCGACATCCTCGCCGCCGTGGCGCAGAAGCTCGAGCAGATCGCGACCCGCCAGCCGGTATTCCAGCTGTGGTGGGTGACGGGCGCCGTGATCGAGGCGCTGCAGGAAAACGGCCTGGAGAGCGGCGTCTCCATCAAGCGCCTGCTCGGTCTGGGCGATCGCGAGATCCGCCGTCTGTACGAGCATGGTGAAGCGCGTTATGCGCAATCGCCGGCGGTGGAGCTGCTCAACAACCTGTTGTATTACGTCGGCCGGGCCGAATCTTCGGGACCGCGCGTGATGGCGGTGCGCGCCTCGTTCCGGCTGTCCGAGCTGCTGCCGGTGGACGAGAGCATCGAGCAGGAGCGCGAGAATCTCTCCGCGCCCAGCGTCAAGCTCATGCAGACCGTGGCCGCCGCGATCCGCGAGGATCTCGGCAAGGTCAAGGATGTGCTCGATATCTTCGTGCGCCGTGGCGCCGGCCAGCCGGCCGAGCTCGGCTCGCAGGTCGAGCTCCTCAAGAAGATCGGCGACACGCTCGGCGTGCTGGGGCTGGGCGAGCTGCGTGGCACTGTGCAGGCGCAGACCGACAAGCTCGAGAGCATCGTCAACGGTGCGCAGCAGGCCGACGAAGCCTCGCTGGTCGAGATCGCGGCATCCCTGATCGCGGTCGAGGACCGGCTCGACAACCAACTCGTCGGACTCATTCGTCCGAAGAGCGCCACCGAGCCCGAAGAGAGCGAGGACAACGAGTTCCAGCAGGTGCAGTCCGCGGTGCTGCGCGAGTGCATCCTCAATCTGGCGCGCATCAAGGAGGCGATCACCCAGAACGTGGGTGGCACCCTGGATGCAGCCGGGCTGGACAGCTGGCAGGAGCTGATGCGGGGGCTGAAGGCCGGCCTGCTCATGCTGGGCAAGGCCCGTGCCGTCGAGGTGATCGAAGGCATCACCGGACAGCTCAAACGAGTCATGCAACCGGGCGGGCGCGGCTTGCCACCCGGCTTCCTCGACCGGCTGGCCGACGCCATCGTCAGCGTCGAGTACTACATGGAGACGCTGCAGGCGGGTCGCAGCGATCCCTGGTACATGCTGGACAACGCTCAGACCTGCGTTCAGGCACTTGAGAATCTGCAAACCCCCCCTGTGCCGACGGTGCCCGCTGTGGAACCGGCTGCCTACGCGCGCACCCTGCAGATTTCGCCCGCTGCGGTGTTTGGTACCGAGACTGATCCCAACTCGACGTTCGTGGGGACTGTGGCCCCGACGCTGTCGGGCACGCGCGTATCCGCTCCGGCCCTGGCCGAGAACGCCGATCCCGAGCTGGTGAAGCTCTTCATCGAAGAGGCCCATGAGGAACTGGCGCGCATCAAGCGGTTCTTCCCAGCCTGGGATCAGAATCCGATGGAGCGCGATGCCCTCACCACGGTGCGCCGCTCGTTCCATACGCTCAAGGGCAGCGGCCGCATGGTCGGAGCGCGCGACCTGGGCGAGTTCGCCTGGTCCATCGAGAATCTGCTCAACCGGTTGCTCGACAACACGCTGACCCGCTCACCGCCCATCGTCGAGGTGCTGCGCGAGGCCGTGACCGCGTTGCCGGAGCTGGTCGAGCAGCTGGAGACCCGGCGCGCGCCGCGCACCGACACGGCTTCGATCGTCACCCGGGCGCACGCGCTCGCCGCGGGCAAACCAGGTCAGAATGTGCCGGCAGCGGCTGCGCATCCTGACAGCTCGCCCACCTCGCTCACCGAGACGCTGGCGGTACCGCCCGCCCAGGTCACGAAGACTGTAGTGATTCCGCGCGAACCGCCGGTTCGACCGGCAGCTCCCATGACGACTGCCGCGGCACCGCCGCCGGCCACGCGCGCACCGCCGGCCACGAGTGGGTTCCCGGCGGCGGGTGCCCCGCCAGCGGCGGGCGCAGGGCAAGCCGCAGCCGCGACCGATGGATTGCGCCTGGACGACGAAGCGCCACTGACACTCGAGGAATACACGCCCGAGCCCAGGGATGCGGGGCTGACTGCGGGTGCTCCCGCGCAACCCGGCGCTCCGGTCTGGAGTTCGGCCAGCGCTCAGTCGGGTCCCGTGGACATCGAACTGTCGCTGCAGGACGTGTTCGAGGATGCAGCAGGCGCGCCCGGGCAGCGCGAACCTGAATCGGCACCCGCGGCACCCGCAGCGCCTGCGACGGCCGAGGCGGCACCCGAGGCGGCACCCGAGGCGGCCGAGACAGCCCAGCAGGGAACCGACGATGTCCTGCGCGACATCTACGCACGCGAGACCAACACGCACGTGGCGACTGTCCGTGCCTACCTGGCTCGCGAAGCCAGCAAGCCCGAGCCACATCCGATTCCCGAGGAGGTCTACAGGGCCTGCCACACGCTCTCCGGCAGCTCCAAGATGGCCCAGGCCCGTCACGGCATCCGCCTCGCCGAACCGCTGGATCACTGGCTGCGGCGCGTATTCAACAGCGGGCTGGGTTTGCTGAATCAGGATCTCGCGCTGCTGGGCGACTGCATGCTGGCGATGGAGAGCGTCGTCTCCCATCTGGATGAGGGCACGGGCTACTTCCAGTCACACCTGGTGCTGCAGGAACGGATCGCTCAGGCGGAGAAGACGCTGGACCTGCGCATCGCCGCGGCCACCAAGGAGCAGACCGGCATCCCCCGACCGGCGGAGGAAGAACCCGTCGAGGAAGGCGCCGATTTCGATCCGGAAGTGGCGGCCATCTTCACGGAGGAAGCCACCGAACTGATCGAGTTCTCCGAGCAGGCCCTGACGGACTGGCGCAGCGAGCCCGGCAGTGCCGAATACCGCTCGGCGCTCAAGCGACCGCTGCATACGCTGAAGGGCGGCGCCCGCATGGCCGGCATCGCCGCGATGGGCGATCTGAGTCACGAGCTCGAATCACTCGTCATGCAGGTCGATAGCGCATCCGTCGAAGCCGATGACCGGATGTTCGAGGTGATCCAGGCGAGCCTCGATGAGCTGGCCCGCATGCGCGAAGCCGTGGCCAACGGCCGGCGCGTCGCGCCGGCGCGCGCGATGATTTCGCGAATCCATGCTCTGACCCGGCCTGGCAGTGTCAGCGCGGAAGCGGCGGCACACGCCCCCGCTGCATCGCAGTCGTCGGCGCTGCAGCAGGCCGCTGCCGTGGAGAGTCCCGCGGCCCCCGCGGCCTCGGCGGTCCCAGCCCCCGCGGCCCACCCGGCCCCCGCGGCCGACGCGTCACTCGAGTCGCGCCCGCCCTCGGAGCCCGAGGAGATCGAGCTGACTCTGGAAGGTCCTGTCCTGTCCGAAACGCAGTTCATGCGTGCACTGGACCCGGACATGATGGAGGCGGCCGAGACGAGGTTGTCGCAGGCGTTGAGCGAGAGTGACCTGCCCGGCGAGGTCATCGAGCTGAGCGGCGACAGTATCGAGATTTCCGGATCCACCGAATCGCCGGGAGCCGCCCCATCGCCGGGAGCTCCCGAATCGGCGGAGGCCTCGGGATCGCCGGAAGTTTCCGCTACCTCCGAGTCCGAGGCGTTTGCCCAGAGGTACCCGGCGACCAACGTCGATCAGGGTGTTGACCAGTGGCACGCGCGCGCCGCGTCGGCCGACGCCGATGAGGCAGCGGCAGTGCAGCCCGCACAGCCGGTTGAGTCCGCAGCCGTCGCTGATTCGGCGTTCGCGCCCTCCACGACGCTCAGTGGTGCTGCTGCCGACGACGACGAGGCTCCGACTGTTGCCGTGTCGGTGAATCTCACGCGCTCCAGTGAGCGCCAGGCGGACGATGCACCGCAGCCACCGCAGGCTGTCCCGCCGGGTCGTGAGCCGGTGGCGCCCGCCGAGCGCCAGGAGATGGCCCGCGTCGACGCGGAGCTGCTCGACAAACTGCTCAACATTTCGGGCGAGGCAAGCATTGCCCGCTCGCGCATGGAGCAGCAGCTCGGTTCCATTGATTTCAATCTCGGTGAGCTCTCACGCACCGTCACGCGTCTGAAGGAGCAGCTGCGCAACCTGGAGATCGAGACCGAGGCGCAGATCCTGCACCGGCATGAGGACGAGTCCAGCCACCGCGGTGACTTCGATCCGCTCGAGCTGGACCGCTACTCGTCCATCCAGCAGTTCTCGCGCGCCCTCGCCGAGACCGCCAACGACGTGGGCAGCATCCAGCAGTTGCTGGAGAACCTAGGCAAGGAAGCACAGAACATCCTGCAGCAGCAGGCGCGCACGATCACCGAGCTGCAGAACGGACTCATGCGCACGCGCATGGTCTCGTTCCAGCGCCACGTCCAGCGACTGGCCCGCATCGTCAGACAAGCCGCCAGCGACACCAACAAGAGGGCGGAGCTCACGGTCGAAGGCGCCTCCGGCGAACTCGATCGGCAGGTCCTCGAGCGCATGCTGCCGCCTTTCGAGCACATGCTGCGCAACGCGGTCGTGCACGGCATCGAGAAGCCCAGTGAGCGCGTCGCCGCGGGCAAACCTGAAACCGGCCGCATCGTCCTGGAGCTGCATCGTGAAGGTGCCGAGGTGATGGTGCGCCTCACCGACGACGGCGCCGGCATGAACCTGCAGGCCATCCGTGAGAAAGGCGCGGCGCTCGGGCTGATTCCGCCCGGTCGGACCCTCAGCGATGAGGATGCGATGCAGCTCGTTCTGGAGCCGGGATTCTCGACGGCCGGTACGATCACACAGCAAGCCGGCCGCGGTGTCGGTATGGACGTCGTGGCGACCGAGATCAAACGTCTCGGCGGCGCCTTGCATATGGAGACGAAACCTGGCCACGGCACGGTGTTCACGATCCGTCTGCCGTTCACTCTGGCGATCAGCCACGCGCTGGTGGTCCGGACGGGCGACGAGTTCTACGCTCTGCCGTTGCCGACGGTCGAAGGCGTTTTGCGCCTGTCGAAGGCCGAAGTCACGGCGCACCTCGGGCGCGACGCGGCTGCATTCGATTACGGCGGACAGAAGTACCGCTTCCAGCACCTGGCCACATTCGTCGGCCTCGAGCCCTCTGCGCTGCCAGAGCAGGACGTGACGATCCCGGTGGTTCTGGTCCGCGCCGGCGAACACTCCACGGGCCTGGTCGCGGACGAACTCGTCGGTAGCCGCGAAATCGTGGTGAAGTCCGTAGGTCCGCAGATTTCCAGCATCCGCGGCATCTCGGGCGCCACGATCCTGGGTGACGGCCGCATCGTGATCATCCTGGATATCGGCGCGCTGGTCCGTGCCGAGTGGCGCGGTCGCTCGGTGCAGCCGGTTGTCGCCAAGGACAAGAGCGACAAGCGCATCTTCGCGATGGTCGTGGACGATTCCATCACCGTGCGCCGCGTGACCCAGCGGCTTCTGGAACGCAACGGCATGCGCGTGCTGACGGCCCGCGACGGCATGGACGCGGTGACGCTGCTGCAGGAGAACGTGCCTGACGTGATCCTGCTCGACATCGAAATGCCACGTATGGATGGCTACGAAGTCGCCGCCCATGTGCGCAACGATCCGCGGCTCAAGGATGTGCCCATCATCATGATCACCTCGCGCGTTGGCGAGAAACATCGTGCGCGAGCCATCGAGCTCGGCGTGGACGACTATCTGGGCAAGCCGTATCAAGAGGCACAGCTTCTGGATGCCATCGCGCCCCTGGTCGAACGCCGACGCAACGCGCAGGCGAGCGGCACGTTCGCGCGCGTCGGCGACGCCAGAGTCTGAAGCGGAGCCGCGACCCCGATGGCCGAGCGAGTCAACGAAATCTACAGTCTGCTGGTGCCGATCACCGATGGACGGCTGATCGTTCCACGCGCCTGCGTGGCGGAAGTCGTCGGGTTTCAGGTCCCGTCGGAAATGACTGGGGCACCACCCTGGTATATCGGCACCGTGCCCTGGAGCGGCAAGGCCGTTCCGCTCGTCTCCTTCGAGGGCGCCTGCGGACAACTGATTCCGCCTGCCTCGGGGCGGACGCGAATCGTGATCTTCCACGCGCTCGGCACGCGCCTGGAGGGGGGCAATTTCGGCATCGTGTCGCAGGGCTTCCCGCAACTGGTGCGTGTCAGCTCCGACGTCGTGCGACCTGACAACTCCCGTGTATTCCCGGACCGGGCGCCCATCATCTGCCAGGTCCGGATGGTCAACGAGACACCGCTCGTGCCCGATCTGGAGCGCCTCGAGGAGATGATCGCCGAGGAAACGCGCGTTCCTTCTTGACGGGCGGGGCTACGGGTGACCTGTTCGTGCCGGCGGCGGGGCCGGTGCTCCAAACACAGAGGCAATGCCCTTGGGGGCGTCACCCGACTGGGGTGAGGCGCCGCCGTGCGTGTGCGGCGGCGGATGAAACCGGATCGGAATCGTCGTGCCGTCGGTGTATTGCGCGAAAGGCAGGCCGTTGACCGATGCCATCGTGCCCTCGCACAACTCGATCTTCGGCAGCTTCGGCCAGGTGACCTCGGGCCTGGGAACTTCCACATCCACCCGTGTGAACGGCACGGCGAGCGCGCCCGCCAGTCGCTCGACGAGACTCTGCAGTTCCTGCTCGAAATCACCCTGCAGGGACGGGTCGTTCGCCAGGAAGTAGGTGGTGAGGTAGCGCGCCACGGGGGAGGCCTTGCCGATCTCGTGATTCACCAGTTCCTGCTCGTTCGCGAACGTGAAGATCGACGTGGTGGACAGGTAGTCCATGAAATCCGTCGGCACCGCGGGTTCGTTCGGGTGGATGGCCGCGGTGCGTACCTTGATAACCGAGCCGCTCTTCTGGACCTGGACGTCACTCAGCTCCAGCTCGTAGGACAGCTTCGCGGGCCACGCTATGAAGATCTGCGGGGTCTTGCCCAGTACGCTGGGGCAGACGCGGTACCAGATCGCGAGCTGACGTTCGTGCTCCACCACGGCGTGAGTTTTCAGTTGCGTCACGATGACCTGCACCGGGTCCACGGCGACAGGTTTCTGGCCCCAGATCTCCCGGCCGATCAGGCCACCGAGGATCAGGGCCAGCAGGGTGATGACCAGATATTTCATGGCCTACAGATCCCCGGCTTGCTGCTGCAGGAGGGCCAGGGCGCAGACGGCAGCGGTTTCAGTCCGCAACACGCGCGGACCCAGTCGCACGGGAGTGAAGCCGCGCGCGACCGCAGTTTCCTGTTCGAGATCGGTGAGTCCGCCCTCCGGCCCGATGAGGACCGTCACGCCACCGGTTTGCGGCGGCAGCGTCGCGATCCGCGCGGTGCCGAGCGGTGAGAGCAGCAGCGCCGCACCGGCGCCATCACGATGCTCGAGGTAATCGTAGAACGTCCGCGGCGCATCGATCTGCGGAAGCCGGTTGCGACCGCACTGTTCACAGGCGGCCACGGCAATGGCCTGCCAGTGCTGCACTTTCCTGCGGGCCTGCTCCGCATCCAGATGCACCACGCTTCTTTCCGTGAAGATCGGTGCCAGGCGGGTCACGCCCAGCTCGGTCGCTTTCTGCACGACCCAGTCCATGCGCTCGCCGCGGGAGATGCCTTGCGCCAGGGTCAGTTGCAGGGGGGACTCGCGCTCGAGGGCACGATGCTCAGTGACCCTGACCCACACGCTGTCCTTGCGCACTTCGTCGATGGAGGCAGCGTACTCGCCACCCTGACCGTCAAACAGTGTCAGCGCGTCGCCCACTCTGAGTCTGAGCACGCGCGTGACATGATTCGCCGCGCTGCCGGTCAACGACTGGCGGTGGCCCGAGGTGAGCGGGCCAGTGACATGCACACGACTCAGTCGCATGTGGCGAGCTCGATTCCTTCGCGCGCAACAGTGACCATCAGCTCGATCTCTTCGGGCGTCACGACATACGGTGGCATGAAGTACACCACGCTGCCAACCGGCCGCAGCAACACGCTGCGCTCGAGCGCGTGCCGGTAGATGCGCAGTCCGCGGCGCTCCTGCCACGGGTAGGGCTCGCGGCGCGCCTTGTCCTTGACCATCTCGATGGCCAGAATCATTCCGCACTGGCGTACCTCGGCCACGTGCGGATGATCCTCGAGCTCGCGCGCGAGGCGGCCCATCAGGGCCGAGCGCTCCCGGTTGGATTCCAGCACGCGGTCCTCGGCGAAGATTCCCAGGCCGGCCAGTGCGGCCGCGCAGGCCAGCGGATTGCCGGTGAAGCTGTGCGAATGCAGGAAGGCGTTCAACTTGACGTACTCGTCGTAGAACGCTGCATAGACGGCTTCGGTGGTGACCACGGCCGATAACGGCAGATAGCCGGCTGTCAGACCCTTCGAGAGACAGACGAAGTCGGGCCGGATGCCTGCCTGCTCGCACGCGAACATCGTGCCCGTCCGCCCGAAACCCACCGCGATCTCATCGGCAATCAGATGAACCCCGTGGCGATCGCAGGCTTCGCGCAACAGCCGGAGGTAGACCGGATGGTACATGCGCATGCCTGCGGCACACTGCACCAGCGGCTCGACTATCACGGCCGCGGTCTCCCCGGCATGCCGGGCCAGTGCCGCTTCCATGGCGGTGAACTGCCGGCGCGAGTGCTCCTCCCAGCTCTCGCCTCGCTCGCGACCGAAGCAGTCGGGCGAGGCAACGGTGATGACATCCATCAGCAGCGGCTGGTAGATGTCCTTGTAGAGTTCGACATTACCGACTGCAAGAGCACCGAGCGTTTCGCCGTGATAGCTGTTGGAAAGGGTGATGAAGCGCCGCTTGTCGGGCTTGCCGACATTGCGCCAGTAGTGGAAGCTCATCTTGACGGCGACTTCCACGGCGGAGGAGCCGTTGTCCGCGTAGAAGCAGCGTGTCAGGCCGGAGGGCAACAGGCCCACCAGTGCTTCCGAGAGCTGGATGACCGGCTCGTGGCTGAAGCCGGCCAGGATCACATGTTCGAGCCGGTCGAGCTGTTCGCGGATCGCGGCGTTGATGCGCGGATTGGCGTGTCCGAAGAGATTGACCCACCAGGAGCTGATGGCATCCAGGTAGCGCCGGCCTTCGAAGTCCTCCAGCCACGCTCCCGAGCCGCGCCGGATGGGAATCAGCGGCAGGTGCTCGTGGTCCTTCATCTGCGTGCACGGGTGCCACACATGCGCCAGATCCCGTGCCACGTACGGGGCGTTTGCAGTGCTCATGAAGGCGATTGTGGCATGATCGTGCGCGCATGCAGCCGCCATTGAAAATCGAGCCGGCGACGGGCCTGCTGGTGGGCGCGCGCCAGGTGTTGTCGGCTCATTTCGACGCCCGTCCGCCCGGAGCGGTACCCGAGCTCATCGTCGTGCACGGCATCAGCCTGCCGCCCAGCGAGTTTGGGGGTCCGTGGATCGACCGGCTCTTCACGGGCGGCCTGCCTCCGGATGCACATCCCTACTTTGCCGGTATCGCGCGTGCCCGGGTGTCGGCGCACGCGCTCATTCGCCGTGATGGCGAGATCGTCCAGTACGTTCCGTTCCAGGAGCGCGCGTGGCATGCGGGACAGTCGCATTACCGTGGCCGGCCTGCGTGCAATGACTACTCGATCGGCATCGAGCTCGAGGGCGCCGATGACGTTCCCTATGAAAACCCGCAATACGAGCAGCTCGCAGCGCTCGTCGAGGCGTTGCTGACGACCTATCCGTCACTGTCGGCGGAACATATCGTCGGTCACAGCGATGTCGCTCCCGGGCGCAAGACGGATCCAGGCCCAACATTCGACTGGGAGCGCTGGCGGCAGCTGCTGCGTGCCAGCGGCCACCTGGAGCGGCGGCGGCGCTGAAGGGGTTGGCTCGCCCCGCGTGCGAGTTCCGTGCGCACTGGGCCGCGCGTGTGGCCTCAGCCGGGCTGGCCTTTGCCGCGATCGTGACGCCAGAGCACTTCACTGCCGCGCTCGTGCCGGGCCAGCACCCGGGCCAGTACGAACAGCAGATCCGAGAGCCGGTTCAGATACTTCAGCACCTCGGGGCTGACGCTTTCGCTGCGGGACAGGGTCAGTACCCGGCGTTCGGCGCGGCGAGCGATGGTGCGAGACAGGTGACAGGCCGCCGCCGCGGGACCTCCTCCCGGCAGGATGAATTCCTTGAGTGGCGGCAGCGGATCGTTGAAACCGTCGAGGATCTCCTCCAGTCGCGTGACATGGGCGGCGGTCAGGACGTGATAGCCGGGAATGCTCAGTTCCCCGCCCATGTCGAACAGCTCGTGTTGGATTTCGAGGAGGCAGCTGCTCACGCCATCGGGCAGGCCCGGCACCGCGAGCAGGACGCCGATGGAGCTGTTCAGCTCATCGACCGTTCCATAGGCCTCCACGCGCAGGCCGTCCTTGGGAACCCGGTTGCCGTCACCCAGACCCGTGGTGCCGTCATCGCCGGTGCGCGTGTAGATTTTGCTGAGCCGGTTACCCATCGTCCTCTCCCGGCCACGCCAGTCGCCGGTGCGGGAATTCTGCCACAATCATCCGCATGACCACGCCTTCGCCACAGCTCCAGGCGGCGCTGGCGGCCGCCGAAGCCGCCGCACAGCTGATCCGCTCGCTCTACCAGAAGAATCTGCAGGTGCGGACCAAAGCGGACGCGACTCCAGTGACCGAAGCGGACGTGAAGGCGGAGGAGGCGATCCGCGAGGTGTTGACGCGGCGCTTCCCGGACTATGGCTTCTACGGCGAGGAGACCGGTCAGCATGCGATCGGCGCGGACAACGTGTGGCTGGTTGATCCCATCGACGGCACCAAATCCTTCGTGCGTGACTGTCCCTTCTTCTCAACACAGATCGCGTTGTTGCGCGGTGGCGAGCTCGTGCTGGGCGTCTCCTGTGCTCCGGCCTATGGCGAGCTGGCCTGGGCCGAGCGTGGCCAGGGGGCTTTCCTGAACGACAAACCCATCCGCGTCAGCACGGTGTCCGATCTGGCCGGCAGCATCGTGTCGACGGGAAACCTGAAGACACTGGCGCGATCGGCCGGATGGGCCCGCTTCGGTGAACTCATCGGGCGCGTAAGCCGCGTGCGCGGCTACGGTGACTTCGTGCACTATCATCTCCTGGCCCGTGGCTCGCTCGACGTGGTCATCGAATCGGACGTCAATATCCTGGATATCGCGGCTCTCACGGTGATCGTGCGAGAAGCGGGTGGAACTTTCTCGGACCTCAACGGCGGCCCGGTTGGGCTGGAGACGACCACGGTGCTGGCGACGAACGGGCGACTGCACGCCGAGGTGGCGCGTGCCCTGGCCCCGGCGCATGCCCCGGCCCCAGGGGAACTCACGCCGGCCGCCCGGCGTTGATTCACTCGGAAGCGGAGGACTTATGAAGGCTCAGCAAGCTCACGCGAACGGTAATCAGGCTCGAACCAATGGCGAACAGGCTTCCCCAGCGGATATCGCCGGCAAGGAACTGCGCGATGTCCTCGCCAGTGTCGAGGCGCTGCTCCAGTCTCTGGAGAATGAGGGTGGCGCGGCGGTGGAGGAACTCCGCGAGCGGCTGACTCGCACCGTCGCCGACGTGAAGAAACAGCTGGGTGGCAGTTTTCTCTCCAACGCGCGCGCCACCTTGTCCAAGGCGCGCGACACGGCCACGTCGGTGGACGATTTTGTGCAGCGCCGGCCATGGGCCGCAGTAGGCATGGCTGCCGTCCTGGGTGTACTGGTCGGCCTGGTCCTGAAGGGAGAGTGACTGCGGCTCGGGGCGCCGGCGCGCCGGCCTGGAGCGACATGGAGATGCGCGGTCTCAGGGGCGGCACGCAGATGCGCGGCCTCAGGCCGGCACGCAGATGCGCGGCCTCCTCAGGCCGGCACGAAAATGCGCCGCCCGTCCTGCGCGATCTCGACCATGGGCGTGAGGTACAACTCGCTCAGGAGCTGGTCGGTAACCGTCTCGCGCACCGGTCCTGCGGTCCAGCGTCCGTCACCAAACAACAGCAGCGCGCGATCCGCGTAACGGGCCGCGAGTGTCGGATCGTGCAGCGTCGCAATCACGACGCTGCCTGAACGCGTCAGCTCCCGAAACAGGTTGAGGACCACGAGCTGGTGGTGCGGATCCAGATGGTTCGTGGGCTCGTCGAGCAGGTACACGGAGGGGCCCTGCGCGAGCAATGCTGCAATGGCAACACGACGTTGTTCTCCGCCGGACAGTGTGTCGGTGTGCCGCCCCGCGAAATCACCCAGATCCACCGCAGTCAGAGCATTACGCGCAAGGCGCTCGTCCTCCGCGGTCTCCCACTGCCAGAACGCGAGATGCGGATGGCGACCGATCAGCACCGTTTCCAGCGCCGTTGCGACAAAACCCTCTTCGAGGTCCTGTGCCAAAAGACCCAGCCGACGCGCGATGGCCCGACGTCCCTGATTCGCGATCGGTACACCGTCCACGAGCACAGAGCCTCGCGCGGGTTCGCGCAATCCGGCGAGGGTGTGCAATGTCAGGGTTTTGCCGCAGCCGTTCCGCCCGAGTACCGCAACAAACTCCCCCGGTGCGAACTGCAAGGACAGGTCGGTGACCAGCTCGCGGGAACCCACACCCACGGCAATGCCGTCGGTGGCCAGCGGCGACCTCGACGTCGCATCCATCAGGGCTGCAGTCGCGTGACGGCCCAGGCTCCCGCGTCGAACCCTCCTGCCCGGACAACCAGCGAGCGCGTCCAGCGCGCCCGATCGTGGATCCGTGCCGTGCCCTCGACCCACAGCTCAACGCTGTCGGCCCAGAGATGGAACCCACCCCAGTGGGGTGGCCGCGGGATCTCTACGTCGGTGTCGTCCATAGTGCCCGGCATGGGGGCTCCGAACCGCTTGGCAGTCTTGGCCAGCGCGGCATGCAGCTCAGCGCGCGTGGCGATGGGCTCGCTCTGGGCACTGGCCCATGCGCCCAGCCGGCTTTGCCAGGGACGGGACGCGAAGTAGGCGTCGCTGTCGGCCTCTGGCGCGCGCACGATGGGACCCTCCACCCGCACCTGGCGGTGCAGATGATCCCAGTGCATCACCGCTGCGGCCCGCGGGTTGCGGGTGAGCTGTTGACCCTTGCGGGACAGGTAGTTGGTGTAGAACACCAGGTAGCCCGGCTCGGGCACGATCTCCTTGCACAGCACGACCCGCGCCGAAGGGTGCCCCTCGGGGGTGGTGGTGGCCAGCACCATGGCGTTGGGGTTCGGTTGCTGTTTCAGTTGCCAGCTCTCGGCCAGCCAGCGGTTGACGACGGCCAGCGGTTCGGCCGGCAGCGGATCGGGCAGCAGTTCGGTAGGGGGGCTCATTTGCCTAATCGTAAACCACCCGATAAAAGGGTGGTCATTTCCGGTGGTCGCAGCGGCAGGCGGCGTCCGCCGGACCTTCCGCCCGCACCCGTTCCGGAGGCCGCGATCTGCCATGTCGAATGATGATGTGACGCTGAACGCCTTGCGTCAGCGCGTGACTGACATTGACCGGCAGCTCATCGCCCTCGTGGCGGAACGCAAGAGCATCAGTGCGGAAGTGGCGCGGGTGAAGCGCGCCACCGGCTATCCGACCCGCGATTATGAGCGCGAGCGCGAAGTGATCCTGGGTGTGCGCACCATGGCCGCCGAACTGGGTGTGTCGCCGGCTCTTGCCGAAGATCTCCTGCGGCTGCTGATCCGTTCGTCCCTGACCACCCAGGAGCAGGCCAGCGTCGTGGCGCGCGGCAGCGGCTCGGGGCGTCGTGTGCTGGTCATCGGTGGCTCCGGCAAGATGGGCCGCTGGTTCGTGGAGTTCCTCAGTTCGCAGGGATTCAGCGTGGAAGTGGCCGACCCGGGCAGCGCGCCGCCGGGCATCAGCCGCGTGGACGACTGGCGCAAGACCGACCTGCGTCACGACTACATCATTCTCGCCACGCCGCTGGGTGTGACGGACGCCATCCTGCGCGACCTGGCGCTGCGCCGGCCGCCCGGAGTCATCTTCGATGTCGGTTCGCTGAAATCGCCGCTGCGCGCCGGCCTCATGGCGCTGAAGTCACACGGCTGCAAGGTGACTTCACTGCACCCGATGTTCGGACCCGATACCGAACTCCTGTCGGGCCGCCACGTCATTTTCGTCGACCTGGGCTCGCCCGAGGCGCTGGCGAGCGCGCGCGAGTTGTTCGCGCCCACCATGGCCGAACAGGTGGTCATGAGTCTCGATGACCACGACCGGCTCATCGCCTACGTGTTGGGTCTGTCGCATGCACTCAACATCGCGTTCTTCACCGCACTCGCCGAGAGCGGCGAGGCGGCGCCCAAACTGGCGCGCATGTCGAGCACGACGTTCGACTCGCAACTCGACGTGGCGGGACGCGTGGCGCAGGAGAGCCCGGACTTGTATTACGAAATCCAGAGCCTGAATGACTACGGTGCGGAGTCGCTCGAAGCGCTGGCAAAAGCGGTCGAGCGCATCCGCACGGCGGTGCTGTCCCAGGATCACGCCGCGTTCGTGACGCTGATGCAGCGCGGACGGGATTATCTGGAGGACCGGCGCACCGTGACCGAAAGACGTGCCTGAACGCGGATGCGCCGATCTCCCTCAGACTCGCGAGCCAGCACGGGACCCACCGGCCGCCTGGGGGAGCTGTCGGCGCAGGTTCATGCGCTGCAGGAGCGGCTCGCCGAGCTGACGGAGGAGGCTGGCCGCAACGAGGCGCTGCTGAAGAAGACGCAGGAGCGCGAGCTCGAACTGCTGCGCTCGGGCTCGCTGGCGCAGCTGCTGGAGCGGCTGATCCACGGCCTGCGCACGTCCTATCAGCTCGATGCGGTAGTGCTGATCCTGCAGGACCCGGATCACGAGGTGCGGCACCTGCTCTCGGGCGATGGCTTCCTCATCGAGGAGCTGGCCGAGGTGCAGTTCGTGGACTCGCTGCCCGAGGCCGCGGCGCAACTCACACGTCTGGAGCGCCCGTGGCTCGGCCCGTACCGCATGTCCGAGCATGAAGCGTTGCTGCCGCCCGGGCGGCGCAATGGCAGCCTCGCGTTGATTCCTCTGCATCGCAACCAGCAGCTCGAGGGCGTGTTGGTGTTTTCCAGCGCCGACCGGTTCCGCTTCACGCGCGAGCTGGCGAGCGATTTTCTCGCTCACCTGGGAGTCGTGGCGGCGATCTGCCTGGAGAACGCGGTCAATCGGGCTCGCCTGGTGCGCAGTGGCCTGACGGATTTCCTCACCGGCTTCCACAACCGGCGCTACCTGCAGGCCCGCCTGTGCGAGGAGCTGGCGCGCGCGCAGCGGGACCGCCAGCCGGTAGCCTGCCTGATGATCGATGTCGATCACTTCAAGCGCATCAACGACAGTTACGGCCATCTCGCGGGGGATGCGGTGTTGCGCGAGGTGGCGCGGCGGATCGACGACCAGATGCGCCTGAGCGATACC
Organism: Steroidobacteraceae bacterium; assembly: GCA_035542375.1. Classification (GTDB taxonomy): domain Bacteria; phylum Pseudomonadota; class Gammaproteobacteria; order Steroidobacterales; family Steroidobacteraceae; genus 13-2-20CM-66-19. The sequence continues at coordinate 83,895 of DATKLO010000095.1, forward strand.
GGGGCCCGCTTCGGCGGCGATGAGTTCGCCATCGTGTTGCCACGCGGCGCTCTCGGAGACGGCGAACGAGTGGCGATGCGAGTGCTGGAAGCCGTGCGCAGTCAGCCGATCGCCGTTGGCGGTGACCGATCCGAGACCATCACGCTGTCGATCGGTGTGGCTGCCGCCTGTCCGGCGGCGCAGGGGGCGCACGACTTCAAAGTGCTGGCCGATGCGCTGATCGCGGAAGCGGACCGCGCGCTGTATTGCGCCAAGAGCGCCGGCCGCAACCGCGTCGAATGCTCGCAGAACGCAGTGACATGAAATAGCAGCGCCCGGTTGCTGCTGGCGAAGGTGGGCCTTTCGTCGGCTGTTTGGCTCGGGCTCGCGGCAGGCGCGTCAGCGCGCGCGGCGCGAACCGCTCCGCCGCAGCAGGACGATGAAGACGGGCGTACCCACGAGCGCCATGATCGCTCCCACGGGTAGCTGACGCGGGCTCGCCACCGTGCGTGCCACGAGATCGGCGGCCGACAGGACGGTTCCCCCGAGCAGCACAGCGGCGGGCGCGACGATCCGGTGATCCCCCGTACGAAATGCGAGCCGGATGGCGTGCGGCGTGATGAGTCCCACGAAGCCGACGGTTCCCGCGCTGACCACCGCGATCGCCGTCAGCGTGGCGCACGCGATGAACAGCACGATCCGCCAGCCATCGAGTGGGAGTCCCACCGTGCGGGCGCGCAGCTCTCCGGCCGCGAGCACGTTCAGCGGCCGGGCGACCAGCAGCGCCAGTGCGGCGGCCAGCAGCGCCGAGAGCGCGCTCGACCAGGGACTGAGGGCCCAGCCCAGATCTCCGGCCAGCCAGAACACCATGCCGCGCAGCGGACCCCAGTCGGCCAGGGCCAGCAGGACGCTGACCAGGGCGCCGCAAGCACTGGCAATCACCACACCGGTCAACAGCAGCCGTGAGGTTCCCCCTCCACGAGCCAGGCCGTAGACCAGGGCGACGGCACCCAACGCGCCGACGACTGCCGCCGATTGGACGGCCACCGCCGCGGCACCGGACATCATCGCCAACAGGGCCGCGACGGCTGCGCCGCCCGATACGCCCAGCACATAGGGGTCGGCGAGAGGATTGCGGAACAGGGCCTGCAGCAACACCCCGGACAGCGACAGCAGACCCCCGACACCGAATGCGGCCAGCAGCCTCGGGACGCGGACCTCGAGCATCACGCTTCGCGACGCCTCGTCACCGCCACCGAACAGGGCCCCAACGGCGTTCTGGGCGGTGATGCCGGAGCCTCCGATCAGAAGGGATGCCACGCAGACAGCCAGCGCCAGCAGCACCAGGGCGGTCAGCCCCACCCAGCGGCCCGGCTCGAGCCGCGCCTGTTTCACGATCGATGTCACATCACATCCCGGTTCCGGCCGGTGCGGTAGATTGGTTCGAGGGCATGCCGGAGCGGGCACCTTACCATCCGGCATGCGCAGTTCAGCTTGTGGCAGACTCCGGCGCAACCCATGGGCGACGTGATCGATTCGGACGGCTTCCGCACCAACGTCGGCATCGTGCTGATGCGCGACGACGGGGTGGTTTTTCTCGGCCGTCAGGTGGGCGGCCGGGGCTGGCAGTTCCCGCAGGGTGGCGTGCAGGCCGGGGAGCCCCTCGAAGGGGCCGCCTTCCGCGAGCTGCGGGAGGAGATCGGCCTGGAGCGCGGCGACGTGGATCTGCTCGGGCATACGGCCAAGTGGCTGCGGTACCGGCTGCCGGCCCGGTTCCTGCGCCGCAACCGTCATCCGATGTGCATAGGACAGAAGCAGCGCTGGTACCTGATGCGCCTGCGCTCCGACGAGTCGCGCTTCAACTTCGCGCGCACCGCCGAGCCGGAGTTCGACCAGTACCGCTGGGTGAATTTCTGGGAGCCCGTGCGCGAGGTCATCTACTTCAAGCGCACTGTGTACGTGCGAGCGCTGACCGAGCTGGCGCCCCTGGCCTTCCCGGAAGGGGCGCCACCGCATCCCGAGTGGTGGGCGCAGACACGTGCGGCGGGCAACGGTGCGCAGCTGGCGCGCGTCGAGTAATCGGGCATCCCTCCACCGTTCCCATGGCCAGTCCCGAACGCCCCTCCAACCTGGTGATCCGTGCGCATGCGCCGGTACGGCGCCGCCTCGTCATCGCCATTCTGGGGTTGATGCTGTTTTTCGCGCTCTACGTGGATTACGAGCTGGGCCGCTTCAACGCGGGCTACGACCGGCTCGCCGTGGCCCAGCAGCGCACGGAGCTCGAGGTGGAAATCGAGCGGCTGAACAAGATCAATCGCGAGCTGCGCACCCAGCTGGCCGAACTGGACACCATTCGCATCGGTCGCGCCCGCGAGCAGGCTGAGGTGGCGCGCACGATCGGCGATCTGCAGGCGCAGGTGGCCCGTCAGACCCAGGAGCTGGCCTTCTACCGCGGAATCGTCGCGCAGGGCGCGGCCGCGGTCGGCGTCAAGGTGCAGCAGCTGCATATCAACGCGGGCAGCAAGGCCAACCGCTTTGTGCTGCATATCTCGTTGGTGCGCTCCGTGCGCCCGGATAGCGTTGCCATCGGTTCGGTGGGCGTGACCATCGATGGCTCGGCGGCCGATGGCAAGGTGACGACGCTGGACCTGGCGGCGCTCACCGCGGGTAAGCTGCACGAGCTGGCGTTCAATTTCCGATATTTCGAGAACGTGGATCAGGAAGTGACGCTGCCGGCCGGATTCAAGCCCGAATCGATGGCGCTGGAAGTGCGCTCGAACCACAAGGATGTGGCACCCGCCACGCAGACCTTTCCCTGGTCGGTCGATGCATCCTGAGGCAGGCAAAAACCACTATGTTCAATCGCGACAGCAAACAGACCCGGATCGACACCCTGATCGGCAAGAGCGCGCGCGTCCAGGGCGACCTGGAGTTCGCCGGCGGCCTGCACCTGGACGGCAGCATCGCCGGCAACGTGCGCGCCGAGCCGGCCGCAGGCTCGAGCCTGTCGGTCAGCGAGACAGGCTCCATAGAAGGCGCGGTCGAGGTACCGAGCGTTATGTTAAACGGTAGCGTCCGGGGAGACATCATCGCGCGGGAGCGGGTTGTGCTCGGGTCCACCGCACGGGTGCAGGGGAATGTCTACTATGGGGTCATTGAAATGACGCTCGGCGCGCAGATCATGGGAAAGTTGACCCAGGTGACCGACCCGGCGGGCGCAGGGGTGGCCGAGGGCGGCGCTGCGCGCGCTGAATCGTGATTTTTGACCCCCCGCGAGCACACCCCTAGACTGGCGGCCGCAACGGCGAAGGAAATGACGAATGAGCACCTCTGAAGTATTGGCCGAAGCCCCGGCTTTGCTGTTCACCGACGCCGCGGCGCGCAAGGTGGGGGACCTCATTCGCGGCGAGGGCAATCCCAAGCTCATGCTGCGCGTATTCGTGCAGGGCGGGGGCTGCTCCGGTCTGCAGTACGGTTTCGAGTTCGACGAGAGCCTGCAGGATGGCGATACCTGCGTGGAGAACCAGGGCGTCAAACTCCTGGTGGACCCGATGAGCTTCCAGTATCTGACCGGCGCCGAGATCGACTATCGCGAAGGCCTGGAGGGCGCGCAGTTCGTCATCCGCAATCCGAACGCCACGACCACCTGTGGCTGCGGATCCTCGTTCACCGCCTAGCTCGCGGCGCCGCGAGTGAGCCCTGCTGCAGCGGCCCGCGCGGACTCGCCCGCCGAATCCTCCCGCCGCGTCCCTGACGTCCTGGCGGCTGTCGACCTCGGGTCGAACAGCTTTCACATGGTCGTCGCGCGCTACTCGCACGGTCAGCTCGTCATCATCGACCGGCTGCGCGAGATGGTGCGCCTGGCTGCCGGCGTCGAAGAAAACGGCCGCATCGACAAAGAGGTGGCCGCACGAGCGCTGGCCTGCCTGCAGCGATTCGGTCAGCGCTTGCGCGACATGCACGCCGACAGCGTGCGCGTTGTTGGCACCAACGCGTTCCGCGTCGCACACCGCAAGCAGGCCTTTCTCGAGCGTGCCCGCGAGGCGCTCGGGCATCCCATCGAAATCATCTCCGGCATGGAAGAGGCGCGTCTGATCTACGCCGGTGTCGCACACACCATGCCCAGCGAGCCCGGCCGGCGCCTGGTCGCCGACATCGGCGGGGGCAGCACCGAGCTCATCATCGGCGACGGCTCGACACCGCTCGAGCTGGAAAGTCTGCAGATGGGCTGCGTGTCGCTCAGCGAACGGTTCTTCCGCGACGGCAAGATCTCGGCCAAGCGCATCGAGCGGGCGCGCATGGCGGCGCGCCTGGAGCTCGAACCCGTGCAGGCCGCATTCCGGCGGCGCGGCTGGGAACAGAGCGCCGGCAGCTCCGGCACCATCCGCGCCATCGGCGAGGCGATCCGCGAGCTCGATTCCCAGGAGCTCAACATCACTTCGGCCGGCCTGGAACAGATCATCAAGTACATGCTGGATGCCGGTCACGTGCGCGAGTTGAGCCTCGCGGCGGTGACGGAAGACCGGCGGCCGGTGTTCCCTGGCGGCACCATCATCCTTGCGGAGATCTTCGAGATGCTGGGCGTGCAGGAGATGCGTATCGCCGACGGTGCGATGCGCGAGGGCCTGCTGTACGACATGCTCGGTCGCTTCAAGAACGAGGATGCCCGCGACCGTACCGTGCGGGCGATGCAGAAACGCTATCACGTCGATCTCACCCAGGCCGAGCGGGTCGAAGCGACGGTCCTGCAGTTTCTCGAGCAGACCCGCCAGACCTGGCGCCTCGAAGCCCCCTTCGCCGATCAGGCGTTGCAATGGGCGGCGCGCCTGCATGAGATCGGACTGGATGTCTCACACAGTGGCTATCACCGGCACGGCGCTTATCTGCTCGAGAATGCCGACATGCCGGGCTTCCCGCGCGAGGAGCAGCGCCTGCTGGCGCGCCTCGTGGGCGGACATCGGCGCAAACTGTCGCTGGATGGCATGGAGGAACTGGTTCCTCCCTGGGATCGTAACGCGCAGTACGTGATTGTGCTCCTGCGCCTGGCCGTGCTGTTGCACAGAGGCCGAAGCGCCACCGCGCTACCGGAAATCCAACTCAGCGCGACGCCCCGCTCGCTCGAGGTGGAATTTCCTGGCCGCTGGCTGAAGGATCACCCGCTGACCTCGGCCGACCTGCAGCAGGAGACCGAATACCTGCGGGCGTGTGGGTTCCGGCTGCGCGTGTTCAGTCGCGGGCGGTAACCGCGACGCGGGTCGCGAGTACTCTCACGGCGACTGCGGGAACAGCGGCGTCGAGCCCGCCGCGTACATTGCAAGTAACTCACTCTGCGCGCTGATCGCGCGTTCCTGCTCACCACGCGCGACCCGCCGGTAAGTCCCGTCGGACTGCAGCTGCCACGCCTGAGTGTTGTCTCGCAGGCATAGATCCAGATCGTTCAGGATGCGCGCGCGGTGTGCGTCGCGCTGGATGGGGAAGGCGATTTCCACGCGGCGGAAGAAGTTGCGTTCCATCCAGTCGGCACTGGCGCAGTACATTTCCGGTGAGCCGCCGTTCTCGAAGCAGAACACGCGCGAGTGCTCCAGAAAGCGTCCCACGATGGAGCGCACCGTGATGTTCTCGGACACGCCGGGTACTCCCGGACGCAAGGCGCAGACTCCACGAATGATGAGATCGATCTTCACTCCGGCGCAGGAAGCCCGGTACAGCGCTTCGATGGACTGCGGCTCCACGAGGGCGTTGAGCTTCGCAATGATGCGGGCCGGCCGACCTGCGCGCGCGTGCTCGGCTTCGCGGGCGATCTTGGAGATCACCGCTTCATGCATGCCGAAGGGCGACTGCACCAGCCGCGCGAGCTTCGGTGTCTGGGTCAGGCTCGTGAGCTGCAGGAATAACTCGTGCACGTCCTGCCCGATCTCGTCGTTGCAGGTGAACATGCCGTAGTCGGTGTAGGCGCGTGCCGTGCGCGGGTGATAGTTGCCGGTGCCGAGATGGCAGTAGCGCCGGATGCCGCCCGGCTCGCGGCGCACGACCAGCGCGATCTTGGCATGGGTTTTATAGCCCACGACGCCGTACATGACGTGCGCTCCCGCTTCCTGCAGGCGGTTGGACAGTTCAATGTTGGCTTCCTCGTCGAAGCGCGCGCGCAACTCGACGATGACGGTCACGTCCTTGCCCGCGTTCGCGGCCGCGACGAGAGCGTCCACTACGGGTGACTCGTGACCGGCGCGGTACAGAGTCTGCTTGATGGCCAGGACCTGCGGGTCGGCCGCGGCCTGGCGCACGAAGTCCATGACCGGGGCGAAGCTCTGGTAGGGGTGCTGCAGCAGGACGTCGTTCTGGCGGATGACCGCGAAGAAGTCGCTGTTGGTCAGCATCCGCTTGGGCAGGCCGGGTGTGAAGATCGGGTATTTCAGGTCCGGCCGCTGCACCAGGTCGTAGATGGCCGACAGGCGGTTGAGATTGACGGGACCGGGTATCCGGTAGCTGTCCACATCGGTCAGCGCGAACTGATGCAGAAGGAACTGCACCATGTCCTCGGGGCAGTCGCTCGAGGTCTCCAGTCGCACGGCCGCGCCGTACCGGCGGTGCGCGAGCTCGCCCTCGAGCGCGCGGCGCAGATCGTCGATTTCCTCCTCGTCCACGAACAGGTCGCTGTTGCGCGTGACCCGGAACTGGTAACACCCGAGTACTTCGATTCCGGCGAACAGCTTCTGTACGAAGGTGTGGACGATGACGGACAGCAGCATGAGGGTCTTCTGCGATCCGTCCGTCGGAACGGGAACCACGCGCGGCAATGAGCGCGGCACCTGGACGATGGCGTGCTCGCTGTCACGACCGAAGGCATCCTTGCCCTTCAGGCGGACGATGAAGTTCAGGCTCTTGTTCTGGATGCGCGGAAACGGTCGTGCGGGATCCAGACCGAGCGGACTGAGCACGGGTTCGATCTCGTGCTCGAAATAGCTTTCCAGCCAGCGCACCGCCGCTGCACTCCAGGCGGCGCGACCCTGCAGCGAGATGCCTTCGGCCTCCAGGGCCGGCATCAGGACATCATTCAGGCAGCGGTACTGATCGGTGCACAGACGTATGGCCCGCTCGTGGATCAGGGCCAGCTGTTCCTGCAGTGGCAGCGCATCGGCGGCGAACTGGCCGGAGCCGAGTTCCAGCAGTTGCTTCAGACCGGCAACGCGGATCTCGAAGAACTCGTCCAGGTTGCTCGAGGAGATGCACAGGAAGCGCAGGCGCTCCAGCAACGGTACCGACTCGTCGAACGCCTGGGCCAGCACGCGCTGGTTGAACTCGAGGAACGACAGCTCGCGATTGATGTAGTGCTGGGGTGCCTTGAGATCCGGCGCGTCCATTTCAACGTGCCACCAATGCGGGTCCGAGCGGCGGTTCCAGCGAGGCCAACAGCGGCGCCGAGCGTTTCACGAAGTCGTCACGCCAGCGCGCGTCGATGGGCGCGGCATCCGGCAGCGGCACGGTTTGCGGATTCCTGAAAACGCCGTTCACCCTGTATTCGTAGTGCAGATGCGGCCCGGTCGCAAGTCCGCTCATGCCAACATAGGCGATTACTGAGCCCTGCGTCACATGGGCCCCTACACGGGTCCCCTTGGCAAAACGCGAAAGGTGGCCGTAGACGGTCATGATGCTGCGGGTGTGTTCGATCTCCACCACGTTGCCATAACCGCCCATCGGACCGGCGTAGGCGATACGCCCGTCACCGGCGGCCCGGACGGGCGTTCCCACTGGAGCGGCGTAATCCACTCCCTTATGAGCCCGGACCAGGTTGAGGATGGGGTGCATCCGCGCGGAGTTGAATCGTGAACTGACCCGGGTGAAATCAACGGGTGCGCGCAGGAATGCCTTGCGCATGCTCTTGCCGTCAGGGGTGTAATAGTGCGCGGAGCCGCTCGGGTCGACGTAGCGGACGGCTGCGTAGTGGCGCCCCTGATTGACGAACGCTGCGGCCAGAACGGGTCCGTCTTTGGCGTACACGCCATTCTGGTAGAGCTCGCGGTAGGTCACCACGAAGGAGTCGCCCGGCCGGATATCCAGCACGAAGTCGATGTCCCAGCCGAAGATGTCGGCCAGGTTGACCGCCGTCTGGTCGTGCGCCCCTGCGCTCGTGACCGCTTCGAACAGGGAGCTGTCGATCACGCCGCGGACAGTTCGTGTGCGTCCCTCCAGCGGATTCTGCAGCACCTGCGCCTTCAGGCCGTCGCTGTCGCGCACGACTTTCAGGGTCTCGTCGTCGTTCAGGCGCCGCTCGAAGCCATTGAGCTGCGAATCCTGGTAGACGAAGTGCAGCGACTCGCCGGGCCGGAGGCTGTCCAGGTGGGCCTGGATGCCGGGCGTGCTGCGCAGGTTGGCCAGATCCGTGAGACTGAGCTTGAGTTTGCGGAACAGCCGGTCGAGGGTGTCGTTGCGGGCGACGATGACATCCTGAGTGGATTGCGGAGTCGCCGTGCCGGCGGTCGGTGTGCCGGCGGTCGGTGTGCCATTGGGCGATGTGCCGGCGGTCAGCGTACCGACGGTCGGCGTGCCGGCGGTGGACGTGAGGCCAGTTGGGCCTGCCGCGTTTCCGGGTGTAGTAGCACCGGTGCTGCCGCTGACGGTGGTGGTGGCGTCCGCAGTGGTCGCGGTCGTGCCCGTTGTGATGGCCGCGACGCTGGGGGCGCCCGAACCGGTGGCAGCGGTCGGTCCTGCGCCAGTGGCTGCGGTTGCATCGGTGGCTGCAGCTGCATCCACCGCGGCTGTGGCGGCGCTTTCGGGGGTGGCAACGGTGTGCGGCGGTTGCCGGAAATACTGGACTACGACCCCAAGGACCACGGCGCAGGCGCCGATCTGCAGCCAACGTGTCCAGGTAAACGCCCGAATACGCTGTTCCCAGTCCGGAATTCCCACGTCGCGGTTCCGGGCTGCCGTCAGACGCGGCGCCGGGCCGTGCCGGGAGCTGTGATCCGCTCGAAGGCGGGGCTGAATCTGTGGGCCATCGACTACACTTGAGCGGCTCGGGGGCGAAAACCTACCCGAGCGGCAAACGTCCGGTCAATGCGCAGGTGCGCGCCGGGCGCGGCCGTACATCACAAGAGGACAGGTTGCAATCTCATGACCGATTTTGACAGCCAGCTCGCCGAACTGCAGCGCGGGACCCATGAAGTGCTGGTGGTCGCCGAGCTGGTCCGCAAGCTGCAGCGTGGCAAACCGCTGCGCATCAAGGCGGGTTTCGATCCCACCGCGCCCGATCTGCATCTCGGGCACACGGTGCTGCTCAACAAGATGCGGCAGTTCCAGCAGTTCGGTCATGAGGTCATCTTCCTGATCGGCGATTTCACCGGTCTCATCGGGGATCCCACCGGGCGCAACGTGACGCGACCGCCGCTGACTCCGGAGGAGGTGCAGGCCAACGCGCGCACCTACGAGCAGCAGGTGTTCAAGATCCTCGATGCCAGCCGCACGCGCGTGGATTTCAACTCGCGCTGGTTCGGCACGATGCCGGCCTCCAGACTCATCGAGATCGCCGCGCGCCACACCGTGGCCCGCATGCTGGAGCGCGACGATTTCGCCAAACGCTACGCGGAGGGGCGCGCGATCGCCGTGCACGAATTCCTTTATCCGCTGGTGCAGGGTTACGACTCGGTCGCCCTGCAGGCTGACGTGGAACTCGGCGGCACCGACCAGAAATTCAACCTGTTGGTGGGGCGGCAACTGCAGGAGAGCTACGGGCAGGAGCCGCAGATCGTCATCACGATGCCGCTGCTCGAGGGCACCGACGGTGTCCAGAAGATGTCCAAGTCCCTGGGCAACTACATCGGCATCGCCGAGGCGCCCGAGGAGATGTTCGGCAAGATCCTGAAGATCTCCGACGAGCTGATGTGGCGTTACTTCGAGTTGTTGAGTTTCCGGCCGCTGGCGGAGATTGCGGCACTGCGCCAGTCGACCGTCGAGGGGCGCAATCCTCGTGACGTCAAGCTCGAGCTTGCGCGAGAGCTGGTCAGTCGCTTCCACGACGCCGCTGCTGCGGAGCGCGCGCAGCGGGATTTCATGGCGCGCGTGAGCGAGAAGCAGGTGCCCGCGGACCTGGAAGCCAGGATTCTGTTCGTGGAGGCCACCGGCTCGAGGCTTGCGAACGTGCTGAAGGACGGCGGCCTGGCGGCGAGCACGTCCGAGGCCAATCGCAAGATCGAGGAAGGTGCGGTGCGGATTGATGGAAACCGGGTCACCGACAAGGGCTTGATGCTCGCGGCCGGCGCCGATCACGTCTTTCAGGTGGGGTCGCGCCGCTTCGCGCGCCTCAAGCTGTCACTAAAGACCTGATCTATAAAGGTTTTCGACTTCCTGGGGCGGTCGGGAGCAAGCCGCTGGATGGCCAGGCGCAGGGCCCTCTCGGGGTGACTCCGTGGGTGGCGAGCGGTGTCCGCAGACGCTAGATGACAATGCGTTGACAAGGCGGCATTGGCGGCTATACTGCGCGCCCCTTCGAGGCCTGAGCACGTCGTGTAAAGGCCCCGCTAGCGGACGAAAAATCCGACGGTTGACGGAACGATGGCGAGGGCTATACTTCCGCCCCCCTTCGGGACGCGCGCGAGCGCGACCTGGGCCCTGCGCGGCCCGGGATGCTCTTTAAAAGTTCGGCAGGTAATTTGTGTGGGGACTCGCGTCGATGCCTATCAGTGCAAAGACCGAGTGACCAAAAAAGTCCAGCAATGAGTCTTTTTTGAGCCATTCATTTCGATGTTTCAAGTTCTTCAAGTGAAGAGTTTGATCCTGGCTCAGATTGAACGCTGGCGGCGTGCCTAACACATGCAAGTCG
>DATKLO010000096.1:0-8244 GCA_035542375.1 Steroidobacteraceae bacterium
GCAGTCTCGCGGACGCCGTCGTGGCGCTTTACGAGCGCGACCTGGAGGAGATGGGGCGTGTCGCCCGCGCGCGGGTCCTGCGCCGCTTCACCTGGAATCAGGCCTTCAACAACCAGATCGGCATCTACGCGTCGCTGTTCGGGGCCCGCCAGCGGCACACGATCGGCGGCGCCATCAGCCGCCCGGCAACCTGATCAGCCGCCCCGCAGTCTGACGAGCAGCCACTTGCCCGGCGTGGTTGCCGCGGCCGCCAGGATGAGCCGCCAGAACAACTTCCTGCTCCAGGGAACCGGACGCGGCGGGATCGCACGATAGAAGACAGTCGCCACCTCGCGATGCAGGTGGCAGCTGTCCGCGGTGATGATCCACTCGCGGCCAGTGGCGGCGATGCGGAACCGGTCCGCTGCCAACCGATCGACGTCCACCTCTTCCAGCGCTTCCGGCAGGCCTTCGGGCGCGGCGCCCGGAAATTCGAGCGTCACGGTTTCGTCGGGATGATCGGCCGTCCTGCCGACCAGTAGCAGGCTGCGCACGCCGGTTTCGCGGCGGCAACTGACACCACCGCGAAAGCTCACGACATGTTGGATGCTCTCAGTCAATCCTTGCAGCTCACTCGAAGCGTCAGCGGCCAGCGGATCTCCCGCGGTGATTGGCTGTCGGGCCAACCGGGAGCGAGTCTGTCTTCGAGCCCGATGACCGGATCCACTGCGTTGCGCTCCACGTAGCGCGCGGTCGCCGACCAGGTGCGCACGTAACCCAGCAACCGGTCCCGGTTCCAGCGTTCCCGCATGTCGAAGGGCGGCGGCGCGAGCGGCCTGAAGGGAAATGTGATGTCCTGATAACCGGCATCGACGAGTTTGCGCTCGGCCGGCCAGTAGGGTCCGACGGTGCTGCCGTAGAATTCCTGGATCAACCGGTCGGTTTCGGCGCCTTCGACGTGCAGCGGACCGTAAGTCCAGACTGCCAACACCCCACCCGGCCGCAGCACTCGCGCCACTTCGGCAAAGAACAGGGGAAGGTCCAGCCAGTGCAACGCCTGCGCAACGGTCACGAGATCGACCGAAGACGAAGCCAGTCCGCTGCGCTCTCCCGGCGCCACGCGATACGTGATGCCTGGGTGCGGGACGGCCGAGGCAATCTGCTTCTCGCTGGCGTCCGTGCCGATGACCTGCTGGAAGTGGCCGGCCAGCGACACGGTGGCCTGTCCATTGCCACAGGCGCAGTCCCACGCCAACTGGCGCTGCCGGCACACACCGGCGAGGTACTCGAAGATCCCGGTGGGATAGGTGGGACGGAAGGCGGCATATTTCGCCGCCAGACATGAGAAGTGGTCCTTGAACTCCATGCGGCCATTGTACGTCCTGGCGGCACGCCGGAGCGGGTTCCGGTAGGCTGACGCACGCGCCGCATAGCCGGTGCCTGACAGGGCGGATCACGTGAGCACTCCGGTACTCGAACCACGACGCGGACTGACTCTTCTGCACGCAACCTCGCTCGTCGTCGGGATCACGATCGGCACGGGCATCTTCCTCAAATCGGCTGTGATGGCGCAGGCGGTCGGCACACCGGGACTGGTCCTCGGCGCCTGGATAGCGGCCGGCCTCATCGCCCTGTTCGGTGCATTGACCTTCGCGGAGCTGGGCGCCCTGTTGCCGCACGCGGGCGGCGAGTATGTCTACCTGCGCGCAGCCTTCGGTGAGGTGCCGGGATTCCTGTACGTGTTCAACAGCTTCCTGGTGGGGGGCGCGAGCATTTCAGCCTACGGCGCGGCTGTCGCCATCTTCCTGTCCGACATCTGGCATTTCGACAGTGTGTGGTTCTCGGCGCACCTGCGGCTCTTCGGCGCAACGCTGACGTTCGATTTTGGCGTACGGCAGCTGATCGCGGTCGGAGTGATCGCGCTGTTCACGCTCGTCAACTGCGCCGGTGTGGTGCTGGGCGGTCGAGTCCAGACCATCCTGACAGGCGCCAAGGTGCTCTCGGTGCTGGCGGTCGCGGCCGGCGTTTTCCTGTTCAGCGGCAGCGCCGACTGGAGCAACCTGTCCAGCCCGGGTACCACGGGCGGTGGACTCGCTGGTTTCGGCACCGCGCTGTTCGCCGCGCTCTGGGCTTACAGCGGCTGGCAGTTCCTGCCGATGGCCGCCAGTGAAGTGCAGCGCCCCGAGCACAATCTGCCGCGCGCCATCGTGGGCGGGACCGTGCTGGTTCTCGCGATCTATCTGTTGATCAATCTGGCGTACCTGTATGCCCTGCCGTTCTGGGAAGTCAGCAGCGCCAATTCGACAGCTTACCCGGATGCGCCGTCCGTTGCGGCCAAGGCCGTACAGACCTTCCTCGGCAGTCGCGCCGTGGCCATTGCCGCGCTGATATTTCTCGTGTCCTGCGTTGGCGCGCTCAACGGCACCATTCTCACGCGCGCGCGCGTTCCCTACGCAGCCGCGCGCGACGGATTGTTCTTCGAACCCTTCGGCCGGCTGGGCCCGCGCACGCGCGCGCCGATCGTATCGCTGGTGTTGGTGGGTGGCTGGGCGACGCTGCTGGCCGCCTCGGGTACCTTCGACCAACTGACCAACATGGCGGTCCTGTCGTACGCGGTCTTCTGGATACCGGTGGCGCTGTCGGTCCTGGTGCTGCGGCGGAAACTTCCGGACGCGCCGCGACCCTATCGCGTCTGGGGATATCCGTATGTGCCGCTCGCCTTCGCGGTAGTGATGGTGTGGATCGTCATCAACGCGCTGCTCACCCATCCGGGTGAGTCGGCCGCGACCCTGGTGTTGATCCTGCTGGGTATACCGGCCTATCCGCTGTTCCGGCGGCGACGGGATCCGGGCCTGTCCGCGCGGACGCTGCCGCCTTCAGCCGGCTGACTCGAGATCCCAGATCGTCACGGGCGCGCCGCGGCGCAGCCAGAAGCCCGCGCCGGCCTCGCGGAAGCCCCGCTGCAGACGCGCCCGGTACCACTGCGCGCTGCGCAGATGCACGTCCGAGTCCGTTCGGCTCTGGTCGCAGTTGAGTTCCCAGTCGAGTCGTGTCAGCGCGGTGAAATACAGCACTCCGCGGCACAGCCGCGCGAGATTCGCGATAGCGCGCGTCGCGGTGGGCGAGTCCAGGTACTGCATGACGTCGTAACAGACCACGACATCGAATGGTGCGGCGGGCCTGTAGGTCGCGATGTTGGCCTGCTGCCATCCGTAGCGCTCGCAGAGGTACTCGCTTGCCTCGATGCCCGTATAGGTGGCGCGCGGGAGAAACCGCTTCAGCGGTCCGCGCAGCAGCCCCGTGCCGCAACCGGCATCGAGCACCCGCCGCACCTGCAGTCCCGCATGAGCCGCATAGGCCGCGATGAGGCGCGCCCGCGCCCGCATCTCGCGCCGCGTGGTCACGGCGGTGCGGGAATCGAAGTAGTAGCGCTTGTAGTAGTCGCGGTCGAAGCGGCTTGCAGTCATGAGCGAGGCGCGGATTGCCGGTAAGGCACTGATTTGAAAGAATAACAGGAATCGGCCTCGTTGAGGCCGACCCCGCTGGTCGCCCACGAGGTTACCCATGAACGATCGATCCACAGCACGCGCGCGCCGCGCCTCGGCGCTGACTTCCGTCCTGGCCGTGTTCGCAGGCCTGCCGGCCCCGTGGGCACAGGCGCAGCCCGCTGCTGATGCGAAGTCGGCCGACTCCAGGGTCGCTGGCGGATCCGCCTTCACGCTCACCAGTCCTGACATCACGAACGGAGGGACGATCGCCTCTGCGCAGGTATTCAACTCGTTCGGGTGCACCGGGCAAAACATCTCGCCCGCGCTGGCGTGGAGCCATATTCCCGCGGGCACGAAGAGTTTCGCGCTGTTGGTTCATGACCCGGACGCGCCAACCGGCAGCGGCTGGTGGCACTGGGTGGTGTACAACATTCCTGCGACCGCGACCGGCCTGCCGGCGGGTGCCGGCGATCCGGCGAAGAACCTCATGCCGGCCGGAGCCGTGCAGGGTCGCACCGATTATGGTTCGCCGGGTTACGGCGGTCCGTGCCCGCCGCCGGGCAAGCCGCATCACTATTACTTCCGGCTGTACGCGCTCAAGGTGCCCAAACTGGATCTGCCCGCCGATGCCACGCCGGCGCTGGTGGGATTCAACGTGAATGCCAACTCGCTCGGCAAGGCGGAGCTGCTGGGACTCTACGGGCGGTGAGAGGCGCGTTCGAGAGGGCAAGCGAGCTGCGGTTGACACCGGACCCGCGCGGGTGTTGACGCGGGAGGCTCGCGGGCACTTGCGGCGGTCCGCGCGTACCAAAGTCAGTTCGCGGCACGGCAATGTTTCCAACTGAAGAGCATGACCGTTTCCTGGTGGGCGGCACTTCGCTGCGCTACGAGAGTGCCGGCGGTCGCGGCTGGGAACTGCTCGCCGAACGCATGTTGTGCGTGGGCGAGGCGACCAGCGAGTCCGGCCTGCACGAGGACTGGGTGCTGTGCTTCGTGACGGATGTGCAGGGCACCTGGGTCGAGGGCTCACTGCTGGCGGAAGGCCGCAATGATGCCCTGCAATGGCTGAGCGTTCGGCTCGGTTGCTCCCTGGAGCTGAAGCTCGCCAACGCACCCGCCTTCCGCAGCCGGATCATGTGGCCGCCGGACTTGCGCGACCAGCCACTGTTCCATTACCAGGTCAGTCCCCTGCGTCGGCTGTTCAGCCGCGGGATGCGGCGGCTGGGCTGGCGGGCCGTCGCGGCAGTGCAGTCGGTCCAGCCGGGAATCGTCGAGCGGCTGTGGCGCGGTCACCGCGGCACGGCGAGCTCGGTTTGACCGGGTGGCTGCTGGCTCCCAGCGGGTCTTCCGCCGTTGATGCTCTGCGGGTCCTGTGCCGTTGGCCTTCCACGGTCCGTGCTGTAGTTGGCGGCTTGCGGGCAGCCCTATTGCCGCTTGCCGGGTCCGGGCGTAGGCTCTCGCGCCGTGGTCGCAGACTCTCCAGAACCATTACTGTCCACGGGGCAACCGGAGCGCCGCCCGGCGATCTGGCCGTGGCTGGTGATGCCCCTCGTGGCGCTGCTGCTCTTCTATGCGCTCTCGGAGTTGAAGAAGACTCAGGACGCAGCCTCGCTCGATACCCCGAGCGCGGCTGGTTCCTCCGCGGAGTCCGCTATCCCCTGAACGCGAACGCCGGCCCGAGATCGGGTCCGCGCGCTCGAAGTGCCGGCGACAGGCCGGCGACCCGGATGTCACCGCATGCCCTCACCCGCAAAACAGCGCGTCCCCAAAATCGGCTTTGTCAGTCTCGGCTGCCCGAAGGCGCTCGTCGACTCGGAACGCATCCTCACCCATCTGCGGGCCGAGGGTTACGAAGTCTCTCCAACCTATGACGCCGCGGACGTCGTGGTCGTCAACACCTGCGGCTTCATCGATGCCGCTGTCGATGAATCCCTGGATGCGATCGGTGAGGCGCTCGAGCAGAACGGCCGTGTGATCGTCACTGGTTGTCTGGGCGCTAAACCCGAACGCATCCTCGATCGCCACCCACGCGTGCTCAAGGTCACGGGACCGCACGCCTACGAGGACGTGATCGGCGCGGTTCACGAGCATCTGCCGCCGCTGCACGATCCCTTCTCGGATCTGGTCCCGCCGCAGGGGATACGGCTCACTCCCCGCCACTACGCCTATCTGAAGATCGCGGAGGGCTGCAACAACAAGTGCAGTTTCTGCATCATCCCGTCGATGCGCGGCCGCCTGGCGAGTCGGCGCATCGACGATGTGCTGCGCGAGGGTGAGCGCCTGGTCAAGGCGGGGGTCAAGGAACTCCTGGTCATCTCGCAGGATACGAGTGCCTATGGTTCCGATCTGAAGTATGCGGGCGGAACCTGGCGCGACATGGAGTACGAGACGCGCTTCATCGATCTCGCCCGTGGACTGGGTTCACTGGGTGTCTGGGTCAGGCTGCACTACGTCTATCCATACCCTCATGTGGATGAAGTCATTCCACTCATGGCGGAGCGACGTGTTCTGCCATACCTCGACATCCCCTTCCAACATGGCAGCCCTGCGGTGCTCAAGCGCATGCGCCGACCTGCGCACGGGCAGGATACGCTGGCGCGCATCAAGCGCTGGCGCAAGGAATGTCCCGAGCTGACCTTGCGCAGCACGTTTATCGTCGGCTTCCCCGGCGAAACCGAGTCGGAATTCGAAGAGCTGCTGCAGTGGCTGGATGAGGCGCAGCTCGATCGGGTGGGCTGCTTCAAGTACTCACCGGTGGAAGGTGCCACCGCCAACGCGTTGCCCAATCACGTTCCCACTGAGGTCCAGGAGGAACGGTACGCGCGATTCATGGAGCGCGCTGCCGGGATCAGCGAGCGGCGGCTCGCGGGCCGGGTGGGACACCGGCTGCGCGTGTTGGTTGATGCGGTCGAGAAGGATCTGGGCCTCGCGCGCAGCGAAGCCGACGCCCCGGAGATCGACGGGCTGGTCCGGATCGCGGGCGCGAAAGGCCTCAAGGCCGGCGATTGGGCGGACGTGGAGATTACCGCTTCGGACTCCTACGATCTGCACGCGAGGCTGGCTGGCAAGGCGGCGTGACGCATTCGTATCGTCGCCCGACGACGATGTTACAGCTTGCGCAACCGAGCGCTTGCGCGCGCGCCGGGCAATGCCCACAGACTGTTCCGGTCTCCATGGACTTCGCGGTACCGCACTGCGGCTGACATCCTCCAGAACATCCAGGCGAAACTCACGCAGAGCGTGTCCACGGTCAGGACGATCCACCGACCCTCCGCAACGCTCCGCCACGGAGGCATTCCGGCGGTCCAGGCATTCGCGAAGGGGATCAGGACAGTCAACAACGCGCAGGCGATGAGCAACTCGTTGGCTGCGCGGCTCGGCGGCCGCAGCAGGGACCAGGCAATACTGGCGAAAAACGTCGCAAAATAGGCGATTTCCACAGCCGACGCAGGACCTCCCCAGGCCTCTGGCGCCAGCCGGCTCGCGACAAAGGCAGCGGAGATTCCCGCGATACACCCCAGGCACACCCCCAGGGTCAGCTGTGCCACGAAGCGACTGCCGCGCGTCTGCTGAGCGCCACGCCGATTGCGCCGCGCTTCGATCCACAGCAGGTTGCCGCTGTAAAACAGGAAGGCGCCGGCCATTCCCAGCAGGAAATACAGCCAGCGGACCGCCATTCTGCCGAACTCCGCGAAGTGCAGGCTCACCAACCCGCGATAGAAGGCCGCCCCGGGGCTGTAGGCGTCGGGCTCCACGGCGCGCAGCAGGGCTCCTGTGTTGGCATCGAGTGCGACACCACCCAGCGACGACAGCCGCCGTTGGGCCATCGAGCCGTAGATCGTGGCCTGCGCGTTCGCATCGCCGGCCTGGGTGAAGAAAATATAGTCCGGATCCAGGCCGGGAAGCACCTGTCGGGCACGCTCCAGCAGCTCGGCGACCGGTATCATCGGCTCGGACACATGGGCGGCGGGCGCGGACTCCACCACATCGATGTCGGGCCCGACGATCTTCGAGAGCTTGTCGTCGAATACGAAATACTGGAAAGGCACGAACAGCAGCAGTCCCAGACACAGCACGCCGCCGCTCCAGGCGAAAATCAGGTGGAACGGCAGCGACAGGACGCCCACGACATTGTGCGCATCCTGCCATAGCCGCTTCAGGCTGCCGCCCACCCGCAGCGCGAACAGGTCCCGCACAAACCCGGGAGCGTAGACGATCACGCCGGTTGCGAGTGCCACGCCGTAGAGGACGGATACCAGTCCCAACACATAGATTCCCCACGATGCGGGCAAACCTGCCGTGTAGTGCAACCGGTAGATGAAGGAGGCGAGTTGTGCGGTGGCGGGTCCTTGGGTCAGTTGACCGTTGCGCAGGCGAAACTCGTGCTCCTCCCGCGCCTCGCCGGGCCGCTCCTCGAACCAGTAGAGGACCGCATGGGGCCCGTGCTCCCCGGGCAGCAGCAAACCAAACTCCCGCATGGCCGGGTGGGACGCCGATGTTGCGTCGACCAGCCGCTGGATGGACTGCGGTGAGTCGGCCGGTGAACTCCATGAGCTCACGTCGTCCCATTCCTGCAGCTCGTGGGTAAATACGGTGAGGGAGCCCGCGTAGAAGGCGATGAACAGCGCGAACCCTGAAAACAAACCGACCCAGGTATGAACCTCGATGAAGGTCCGCAGCGTCCGCGACTTCACGATGGCAGGACCACCCAGCCCCGCCCGCGGGCCAGAGCAATCAGACCGAATCCGATCACGCACACCAGGCCGAGCCAGAGGGC
>DATKLO010000097.1:0-31808 GCA_035542375.1 Steroidobacteraceae bacterium
CAGGTATCGAGCGCGAACGCCACGCGCACCACCTGGCCATCCCAACAGGGGATTTCAAAGCCGTCGGATGTCCAGCGCAGATTCGGTCTGATCGTGATGATCTGGCCGTCGTGGACGCGGCCGGGAGGCTTTCCGGTGTAACGCTGCAGCAGCAGCCCGTTCTGTGCCATCAGGCGGTACAGCCGCTTATGGTTCAGCCTCGGGAGACCGGCGGCAGCACGCTCGCGGTTCAACAAGGCGCCGATGCGGCGGTACCCGTACGTTGGCCGCTCATCGACCAACCGTCGCACCGGCTCCAACAGTTCGGCGTCCTCGGATTTCCGATAGCGCAGCCGGGGTTGCACACCCTTGCGCAATCGCTCGTGGAGCTGCGATCGCGAGACCTCCAGAACCTCAGCAACCCGCCTCACGGCGTATCCTCTTCGGGTAGCGACGGCAAACGCGAGATCAGTTTTTTTTCGTGGGCAATCTTCACCGCCTCACGCAAGATCTCATTCTCTAAGGTCTTTTTCCCCAGAACGCGCTCGAGCTCGCGAATCCGCTTCTCCAGCGCACGCACTTCCGCGCTGGCCACGACCTCATCATCGGCTCGAACCGCCTCTTTCCCACCCTCGGTCATACGCCGTCTCCATCCGAAGAGCAGGCTGGGAGAAATACCATGCTTGCGGGCGATGAAGGAAATCGACATCCCGGGCTGGGCCGCTTCGGCCAGCACCGCCAGCTTCTGGTCCAGCGAATATCGCCGCCGACGCTGGATCCCTGAGAAAACCTCGACTCGATCCACTGTGTTAGGCATAGGCATATGACCAGGCGTACGCCTAGTCCCTCGCTATGCAGCTATGGTCCGGTCGAAATGGGGGCCGCTCCAGATAGTAACAGCATAGCCGATGTGAAATAGCCGCACGAACACGGCATCGGGCTTGAATTGTAGGGCTCACGAGGTCAATCCCGTGGCGGGAATCCTTCTGACACGGGACGCACACTTGCGCATGGGTTTGGCAACCGCGAGGTGCGCAAAGAGTTCCGCTAGAGGTCGCTGGCGAGTAAAAGGAGCGGCCCTGCATCGACTCTGTGAGGCGGGGCGCGGATTCCGAGCGATGCCGACTACTGCTTCCGGAGCATGCCGGCATAGGGTGTGACGCGGGCTGACCCCCGCCACCAGGCAGTAGAGGGAATCGCCTTCCTATGGCGGCTTCTACTGGGCCATCCGCACGATCGATCTGAACAGAAAGTGTGGATTGGTGATCCAGTAGCAACCACCACTGGATGTCAAGATCAGCCCAATCAGCTCACTACTCCCCGTCCCTGAGCTTCATGCTCACCCGCCGGTAGGCCTCGCGGAACGGAATGCCTTCCTGGACGACGAGTCGGTTGGCTTCCTCCGCAGCATGGATTGCCGGGTCCAGCTTGATCCGGTCCGGGCGGAACTTCATCGCGTCGATGGCAGGCGGGAGGATGCCGAGCGTCTGTTGCGCGAGGTCGATGCCGCGGAACAGGGGAAACTTCAGCAGCTGCAGGTCACGCTGGTAGCCCGAAGGCAACTTGGCGAATACGCCGAGGGCCTCGGTGAGGCAGGCGAATGCGCTGGCCGAGCGGCCGCGAATGAGCTCGAACACATCCGGGTTGCGCTTCTGCGGCATGATGGAGGAGCCGGTGGTGAAGGCGTCCGGCAGCTCCAGGAATGCAAATTCCTGTGTGTAGAAGAGCAGGACGTCGGCGGCGAAGCGGCCCAGGTCCTGCATCAGCAAGGTCAGTTCGAACAGCAGATGCGCTTCCGCCTTGCCGCGTGAGAGCTGCACGGCCGTCACGGGTGCCTGCGTCGTGGCAAAGCCGAGTTTCGCCCGCGTTGCGTCGCGGTCAATGGGCAGTCCCGGAGTGCCGTAACCGGCTGCAGAGCCGAGCGGGTTCCGGTCGGTACGCCGCAGGACGTGGCGCAGCCCTTCGGCGTCATCGCGGATTTCAGTCGCATAGCCGCGCGACCACAGGGCAACTGAACTCGGCATCGCCTGCTGCATGTGGGTGTAGCCCGGCAGCGGCGTGGTGGCTTCTCTGGTGGCTAGACGATCCATCGCATCGGACACGCCCGTCGCGGCAGCGCTCAGTTCGCCAATGACATCCTTCAGATACAGTCGGATGGCCGTCAGCACCTGGTCATTGCGGGATCGTCCGAGATGTACACGACCGCCCGTTGCTCCGATGCGCTCCGTCAGACGCCGCTCCAGCGCGGTCTGGCCATCTTCGTCGGCGAGTTCGATGTGCCATTCGCCGCGTGCATGCTCCTGACCTAGAGCGGTCAGTCCGGTGCGGATGGCATTCAAGTCGTCCGCTGACAGCAGCCCGCGCGACTGAAGCATCTCCGCGTGCGCGATGGAAGCGGTCACGTCGTATTTGACGAGCCGCTCATCCAGCGCGTAGTCCTCGCCCGCCGTGTATTGCAGCACGCGGCTGTCGAGAGGAGCACCTTTGTCCCAGAGCCGCGACATGACTTCAGGTTCCTCCGGTAGTCTGCTGCTCGGCGGGTGTCAGGGCATTGATGTCGGCCACGATGAGCGTTCCGGTGCCTTCGTTGGTGAACACCTCGCCGAGGATTCCTTCGGTGGCTTTGTACGAAACCACGTGTACCCGGCGCACACCGCCGCGGATGGCGCTCTCGATTGCCTTGGCCTTCGGCAGCATGCCATCGACAATCCGGCCTTCCTCGCGCAGCCGCTTCAGGCCGCGCAGGTCGGTGTAGGAGATCAGCGAGCCGGGGTCATCGAGGCGCTCCAGGATTCCCGGCGCCCCGGTGCACAGGATCAGCTTTTCCGCCCCGAGAGCGGCGCCAATGGCGGCCGCGACCGTGTCGGCATTGATGTTGAGCAGTGTGCCGGTCTCATCGGCCGACAAGGGACTGATGACTGGCATCAGCCCGTTATCGAGCAGTTTGCGGATGACCGTCGTGTCGATCCCGTCGATGTCCCCGACGAAGCCGAAGTCCACCGTTTCACCGGCGATCTGCATGGGGGCGCGCTTGTGGGCGCGTACCAGACCGGCATCCACGCCGCTGATTCCCACCGCGTCGATGTTCAGGTCGCGGCAGATTCCCAGGATGCGGGTGTTGATCAGGCCGTTCAGCACCATCGCGGTCACGTCGATCGACTTCTGGTCGGTGACGCGCCGGCCTTCCACCATGCGGGTGGGTACGCCGAGCGCCTCGGACAGTTCGGTGAGCTGTGGGCCACCGCCATGGACCATCACCACGCGCACCCCGAAGTAATGAAGGATGGCGATCTGCTCGATGAGCACGCGCGTCGCCTCGATTTCGCCGAACACGCCGCCGCCCGCCTTCACGACGAACGTCTTTCCCTTGTACATGCGGATGTACGGGGCCGCGTTCTTGAGCGCCCGGATCGCGAGAGCCTGTTCGCCGCGATGCATGATCATTCCGTCACACTCCCCTGAGCAGGTGATAAAGCACGGCCATCTGTACGACGAGCCGGTTGAACGCTTCGCGCTGCACGATGCTGCGCGGACTGTCGAGTACTTCGTCGGCGACCGCGGTGTTGCGCCTGACGGGCAGGCAGTGCATCAGGCGGCAATCCTGGGCGGTCTTGTCGAACCAGTTGTTCCTGACACACCAGTCTGCGAGGGGCGCGCGCAGCGCCGCATCACCCTGCGCATCGCCGTAACAGCTCGTGGCGCCCCATTCTTTCGCATAGATGATGTTGGCCCCAGCCAGTGCATCATCGCGATCGGCCGTCTCCCGCACCGTTCCGCCGGAGTGTGCCGCGGCCCAGCGTGCCTTGTTCATGAGATCGCTAGGTAGAGCAAAGCCCTCGGGCCGCAACACGACGACATCCATGCCTCGCATGGCCGCCATGTGCAAAGCCGCGGCCGGCACCGCCAGTGGCAGGGCACGGGGGTGATACACCCAGGACAGCACGAAGCGGCCGTGGTGCGAGACGCCGAGATCGTCCATGGTCTTCCAGTCCGCCAGTGCCTGGCACGGATGGTTGACGGCCGACTCCATGTTGATCAGCGGCTTGTCCACCAGCTCGGCCATGGCGTTGAAGTTCGTCTCGGCCAGATCGGCGGCGAGATCCTTGCCGTCCGCGAACGCCCGGATCCCCAACGCGTCGCAATAGGACGCCAGCACGGGAATGCCTTCACGGATGTGTTCGGCCGCCGCGCCGTTCATCACCGCGCCGAGGCGCGTTTCCAGCTGCCAGGTGCCCTGACCCGGCGTGATCACGAACGAGCTGCCGCCCAGGCGTGACATGCCGGACTGGAACGAGGCCAGCGTTCGCAATGAGGGATTGAAGAACAGCAGGCCGAGCACCTTGCCGGCCAGCGCCTGCGGTTCGGGATGGGTTTCCAGCCGGCGAGCCAGTTGCAGCAGCGCGTTGATGGTGTCGCGCTCGAAGTCTGCCAGGTCGAGGAAGCGCGTCATGCGGACTGCTCCGCCGGGCTCCCGGATCGTTTGATCTGGCTCGCCGACCGCTTGATCCGGCCCGTACCGCTTGATTGGGGCTGGCGCTTCATGCGGGCAGGTCCGCAAGGCTGTCACGCAGCATGTCCACGTGTTCCTCTTCGAGGATGAACGGCGGCAGCAGCCGCAGCACCTGCGGATCGGTGGCCGTGCCGGTCAGGATGCCGCCCTCCAGCAGTTCCGCCTGGATTTGTCTGGCCGGCCGCGTGGTACGCAGACCGGTCAAAAATCCCGCACCCTGATGCCCGGTGATCGGGCCCACCACGCAGTTCGCGCGGATGTAGTCACTCACACGACGCACTCGCTCCAGCAGGTGTTCGGACTCGATCGCTTCGATGACTGCTTCCATGGCCGCGCAGGCCATCGGGCCACCGCCGAACGTGGTGCCCAGCAGATCCAGCTTGAGCGCGCTGGAGACCCGCTCGTTGGTGAGCAGTGCCGCGCACGGAAATCCGTTACCGAGCGCCTTGGCGGTCGTGATCATGTCGGGCATCACGCCGTACAGATTCGCGGCGAAGGGGTGGCCCACCCGGCCCATTCCGCACTGCACTTCGTCGAAGATCAGCAACGCGCCCACTTCATCGCAGCGACGCCGCAGGGCCGCGAGGAACTGCGCACCCAGGTCGACGGCGCCTGCGAGCCCTTGCACCGGCTCTACGATGACGGCGGCGGTCTTGTCCGTCACGTGCGCGGCGATCGCGCTTTCGTCGCGCCGCGGAATGAAACTGACATCAAATGGCGTGCGCGGGAAGTTGTACCACTTCTGCTGTGCACCCCAGGTGATCGCGCCCGCCGCGGCGGTCCTGCCGTGGAAACTACCCTCGATCGCGGCAATATGCGGACGCGAAGTCATGCGGAATGCGAGCTTCAGGGCGTTCTCGTTAGCCTCGGCGCCGCTGTTGACGAAGAACACACTGGTGAACGGCAAGCCGGCGAAGCGGATCAGCCGCTCCGCGGCGCGCAACCGCACCTCCATCGGAACTGCGTTCGACTGGAAGTTGCAGGCCTCGGCCTGCGCGCACAGTGCACGCGTGAAACCGGGATGCGCGTAACCCAGCGCGGCAACCGCGTGACCGCCATACAGATCCAGTACGCGCTCGCCCTTGTTGTTGAAGAGCCAGACACCCTCGGCACGCACGACCTCGAGCGGGTACTGCGCGAAGACCGGTGCGAGGTAATCGTGGATGGCGGCGGCCGGCCGGCTTGCCAGAGGCATGGAATTCATGAGTGCTCGCTATCAGGTCCAGCCGGGTGCGGCCATCGTCAGGCCGGTCGTCTCCGCCAGCCCGAACATCCTGTTCATCCACTGCACGGCACCGCCGGCGGCGCCCTTGTTGAGATTGTCCACTACGCACATGACAGCAACCGTCCGGCCGTTTGCGACCGCCGACAGATGCGCGTAGTTACTGGTCGCGACGTCCTTGATCCGCGGCGCCTGCTCGCTGACGCGCACGAAGGGTGCACCGGAATAAAAATCACGCAGAGCCGCCAGAACGTCCGCCGTGGATTGAGAGGACTTCAGGGCGGCCTGCACCGTGACATGAATGCCCCGCGCAAAGGGTCCCGAGTGCGGCACGAACGCGAAGTCGGCTTCGACTCCCGAAGCGGCCCGGGCACAAGCGGCGATCTCGGGCGCATGCCGATGCGCCAAAGCGTTATAGGCATACAGATCGCTGTGCCGCAGCGGGTGGTGCGTACCGTCGACCGGCTTGCGGCCCGAACCCGTACTGCCCGTGATGCCGGCAACGAACAGGGTCGGGGCGGTCAGGCCCAGAGCCAGCAACGGGACACTGGCCAACAGCGTGGCCGTGGCGAAGCAGCCCGGGTGGCCCACATGAGGCGTCTCGAGTTTCTTCAGATGCTCCGGTACCGCGCAGGTGAACTCGGACAGGCGCTGCGGCGCTCCGTGAGGGTGTTTGTAGACCGCTTCGTAGGCGCCGGCGCTGCTGTAACGGAAGTCCGCCGAGATATCCACGACCCGCGGCTTGGTCCCCGCCCGCGCCGCCGAGGTCAACAGGGAATCGATCAGCGCGGCCGAAACTCCATGCGGAGCCGCGGAGAACACCGCCGACTGCGGCGCCCGAGCGAGAATCTGCTCGATCTCCCTCTGGGACTTGAATCGCTCATCGGCATAGGCGTGTGTCAGGTGAGGAAAGGCACGCGCGACACTTTCGCCCGGCTGACTGTCCGACATCACGCCGGCCAGCTCGAACTGCGGATGAGCCGCTATCAGGCGCAGCAGCTCTCCAGCGACGTAGCCGGTGCCACCCAGCACCACGGTGGGAATGCTATTGCTCATCGAACCACTGCACTCGCGACATCGCGCGCAGCGGGTGCACTCGCGACACCGCGCCCAGCGGGTGTACTCGCGACATCGCGCCCAGCGGGTGTACTCGCGACATCGCGCGCAGCGGGTGTACTCACGACATCGCGCGCAGCGGGCGGCAACGAACCGTCAGGTTCAGTGGTTCGTATCATTGCGGTGCCTTGACGCCGATCGCCTCGATGACCCGATCGCCGAGGGAGGCGCCGTCGGTGATGGCGTTGAACGCCGGAACCCCAAGCTGCTTGGTGATGATCTCGACACCGACCTGGTTGTCGGTGGACGGACCGGTCACGACGCAAGGCTCCACCCCGAAGCGATCCCGCAGCAACTTGACCCCGCCCCAGGCCGCGACCGGGTCGTTGGCCGACAGGATGACGCCGGTCAGCGCCGCGCGGATGTCAGGACACTCCAGGATCGCATCCACGCCGTACGTGCCGAGAATGCCGTCACCGAGCTCGAACACGATGACATCCGGTTTGCCCGCCGCCAGCTCGGTCAGCATGGTGCGAGTCAGGGCCGGACCGTTGCTGCGGGTGGTCGAGACAACGCCCAGGTCGGTGAAGATCATGGAGCGGCGGGCACCGGCATCTTCCATGGCGAGAATGTCACGCCGCAGGGAAACGCCGGTCGCCTTGAAGGCATCGATGTTGAGCCCGCGATGGCGCATCCTGGCGATGACGGCGCAGGCCGCGGCGGTCTTGCCCGCTTCCATGCAGGTTCCGGCCAGCGCGACCA
Source organism: Steroidobacteraceae bacterium (assembly GCA_035542375.1). Lineage (GTDB taxonomy): Bacteria > Pseudomonadota > Gammaproteobacteria > Steroidobacterales > Steroidobacteraceae > 13-2-20CM-66-19. Next base: position 7,530 of record DATKLO010000097.1, read on the forward strand.
CGGGCACCCCGCGCGTATCGAGTTTGGCCTCGGCATCGAGCCGTTTGTGGCCGACACGCGCCGGCACGCCAATTCGCTCGCCCAGGTAGGGGAAATGCAGCACACCACCGAGCACGCGGCAATCGAACGGCTTGCCCTTGTCGGGATTGACCGAATCGCACACGCCCAGCACGCCGCCGATGTTGAGCATCTGGATGACGTCGCCGGGCTTCACCGAGGCAGGGACGTGTCCGGAATAACCGAACAGCGCCTTGCGATGGCCGAGGGCGCCGACGACGATGTCGCCCTTGCCGACCTTGGCCATGCGGCCGCTGGTCAGCTCGAGCGTGTTGTAAGTCGATTTGTTGGTGAGCACCTCGACCGCGACCACCACACCTTCCTCGGCGGGAATGTCGGCTGTCACCCTGACTTCATGGGACAGGGAGCACGCCTGCGTCACCGAGGCGACCTTGTCGACCACAATGCTGCGCATGCCGTTGGTCATGTCGAGGCGCTCTTGCCACGTTCGCCGGCGCGATGTGCGAATACGCCGGTCAGCGAGACGATCTTCGAGAAGCCCAGTGCATCGGCAGCCGTCCATTCGCCCACGGCCTCTCCGTAGACGCCGCGCGAAGCGGCCATGAGGGAGTAGGGAGACTCGACACCCTCAATGAACAGATTGCCCGGGCGGAACAGTACGTTCACATCGCCCGTCACTCGCTGCTGCGAGGACTGCAGCAGGGCCTCGATGTCGCGGCAGACCGGATCGAGAAGCTGCCCTTCGTGCACGAGGTCGCCGTACGGCTGTGCGACGAGTTCCTTGATCCGCTGCTGTCGGCCCGTCAGCACCAGTTTTTCCAGTTCGCGATGCGCGGTCAGCAGAGTCTCCGCGGCGGGCGCCTCGAAGGCCACGCGACCCTTGGTGCCGATGATGGTGTCGCCCAGGTGAATGCCTCGGCCGATGCCGAACGCCGCGGCGATCGTTTCGAGGGACTCGATCAGCTCGACCGGCGAGAGCCGTTTGCCGTCCAGGCCCACCGGGCGCCCCTGCTCGAACGAAAGGCGATGCCGTTCGGGCGCACGCGGATTGCTGAACGCCTCGCGCGTGAGAACCCAGGCGCTATCCGGGATGCTGCCTGTGGAACTCAGTGTTTCCTTGCCGCCGATCGTGACCCCCCACAAGCCGCGGTTGATGGAATAGGCCGCGCCAAACGGCGGGACCGGCAGATCGCGGGACTTGAGGTATTCCAGCTCCTCCTGCCGCTTGAACGCCTTGTCGCGCACGGGCGCGAGCACCTCCAGATCGGGAGCCAGGGTCCGCAGCGCGACTTCGAAGCGCACCTGATCGTTGCCGGCTGCAGTGCAGCCGTGCGCGATCATGTTGGTACCGAGCTGCCGCGCCATGCGGGCGATGGTCTGCGCCTGCATGACACGCTCGGCGCCCACGCAAAGCGGGTACAGCTGGCCGCGCTTCACGTTGCCCATGATCAGGAAGCGCAGTACCTGCTCGAAGTAGTCGGCGCGCGCGTCTACCTGGTAGTGCTCGACCGCGCCAAGCGCGCGGGCGCGATCGGCCAACGTACGCGCAGCCGCCGTGTCGATACCGCCGGTGTCCACCGTGACGGTGATGACCGGCCGGCCGGTGTTCTCGGCCACCCACGGCACGAGGAACGAGGTGTCGAGCCCACCGGAGTAGGCGAGCACAATGGGCTTGGAGCCCGCTGGAGAGGCGCTTTCAGGCATGGGACGTCAGATCCGGAACAGGGTTTGCAGGCGGCCCAGCAGTTCATCCTGGGCACGGGCATTGGCGGTGGCGATGAAGATGGTGTCGTCGCCGGAGATCGTGCCGGCTACTTCGGGCCATTCCGCCCGGTCGATGGCGACGGCCACGCTCTGCGCGGCACCTATGGTGGTCCGCACCACCGTGATGGACGGACCTGCCCGCCGCAGGCCACGCACAAACTGGGCAAGCATCTCGAAGTTACCGTTCGCACGAGTGACTTCGTCGGGGGGCAGCACATAGCGGCCGCTGGCCTTGAGGACGCCGAGGTCGCGCAGGTCACGGCTCACGGACGACTGCGTGACGTCATGGCCTTCCTTCTTCAGCAGGCGCACGAGATCCGTCTGCTTGTGGACCAGTCCGTCCCGCAGGATCCGCACTATTGCACTTCGACGCTCGAGCTGTTGGGTATCGGTCAGCATCCGGACGACTCGCCATCCTGCGCCCATGGCGCATAAACATGCGAGCATTGTGCATATTCATGCACAAAGGTCAATGGCCCGGAATCGGCCACTGGGGCGCCGTCCGGCCCAGACGGGGCGGATCCACGCGAGGCCCGCGGGGCGGGACCGTCGGGACGGGCGAGACCGTCGGGACTGGCATGACGGGCGGGGCCGGCGGGACGGGGTGCAACCGATCTGGCGGAGGTGCTACCGTCGCGTGGCGGGGATCGGCCGGGCAACGCCCCGGAATCGGAGAATCACAATGTCACTGTCACCGCTGCGCCAGGCGCCACTTTTTTCGCGCGTCCGCCCTTTCACGGGCGGCCATGCATTCGTTGCCGCTGTCCTGCTGTTGCCGCTGGCGGCACTGGCCGGCTCACTCGATGCCCTGAGCTCGAAAGAGGCCAGTGCGGGCCTGAAGGCCGCGCTCGGGCAGGGCATCGATAAGGCCATCGCGAGCCTGGGGAGCAAGGACGGGTTCCTGGCCAATCCCAGGTACACCATCCCTTTGCCCCCTGCGCTGGAGAAGGCCGATCGGGCGCTGAAGATGATCGGCATGGGCGGACAGACCGAGGAGCTGCGCACCGCCATGAACCATGCGGCGGAAGAAGCCGTGGCGGATGCAAAGCCGGTCTTCAAGCAGGCCGTGCAGCACATGAGCCTGTCGGATGCGAAAGGCATCCTCACCGGCGCGGATACCGCCGCCACCGACTATTTCCGCAAGGCGACCAGTTCGCAGCTCGCGACGCGCTTCAAGCCCATCGTCGCGCGCGCCACCGAGAAGTTGAAAGTCAGGGCCCTGTACGATCAATACGCCGGCAAGGCGGCCCAGGTCGGGCTGGTGAACGCCAAGGATGCCAATCTCAACGATTACGTGACAGCCAAGGCGCTCGACGGCCTCTTCGCCGAGATCGGCGAGGAGGAAAAGGCCATCCGCAAGGATCCGCTGGGGCAGGCCAGCAGCCTGATCAAGAAGGTGTTCAGCTCGATCTAGCCGGGCGGGGCTGCGGCTCGCCGGGCGCCGTCCCCAGCCGGTCCCGGCCGGAGGCGTGACTGTCGGGACCCGCGGGCGCCCGCGTGGCGCGGGGATGGCGCGGGGATGGCGCGGGGCGGGACGCCACCGCCGCGATCACTTCTGGATCGTGTACACGAGGTCGGCGCCGCGCGCCTGACCCACTTCGGTCTTGATGGTCCAGCGGTCACCCAGGCTGTAACGGAGCTTCAGCACGTTGAGCTGCTCGGTGAGCGCGATACCGTAGCTGACATACAGGCGCGGCGAGAGATAGCGCCCGAGCACCAGCGAGGTCTCGTTGGTCAGGTCGGATTCGAGGCTCACGTCTTCGATGCCCACATGCGACCCGAGCTGTTGCGCGAGGATGGCGCCGCCCTGCGCCAGGATCTCGTTACCCTGCCGGGTCTGGGCCGTCTCGAGCGAGCCGCCCGCCAGGATGAGCGAGACGATCTGCGACTGCGTGAGCGAGGGATCGGAGAAGAAACTCAGCCGCGGTTGCAGCAGTGTGCCGCGCACGTTCACACCCGCGGTCACGTCGGGAAATTCCTTGATGGCGCGGATGTCGATGCCGGGATTGTCGATCGGGCCCCCGGTGAAGATCAGACGGCCACGCTGGATGTCGAGCTTGCGCGCATAGGCGGTGTACTTGCCCTGCTCGATGGACAACTCCCCCGTTGCGTTGGTGGTGGGCTCGTAGCCGCTGCGCACCGTGATGTTGCCGGTCAGCCGGCCCGTCAGACCCGTGGTGTCGACACTCACGTGATCACCCAGACTCAGCATGATCGAACTCACGACCTCGAAGCGTTTGGAAGGATCGGTCTGTTCCTGGCCGACGATCACTTCATCGGATGAGGAGCGAACCGCGCCAGACAGATCGCGCGGCACGATCTTCGCATCAGGCACCTTCACTTCGCCGGTCGTCTCGATCCTGCGTCCGGTGATGTTGAAATCCAGCTTGGGGGAGGCATCGATCTGTGCCTCGGGGATGTCAACGACGCGCAGGTTGGCGCCTTCGAGGTGAACCTTGCCGTAGGGCAGCGAGTTGCGCCACTCCATGTGGCCGCGCGCATCGGCGGTGCCGGAGCCGATGCGCGTGAAGCCGGTGAAGTCCAGTCCGTTGTCGCTGAGCGTGGCGTCGAACGCGAACTGGCGCATGGCGAGATTCACCTGGTAGTAATCGATCTCGCCGCTGGAGATCTTCAGGCTGCCGTTGATCAGCGGCGTGCCGAGAGTGCCCGCCACCTTCATGTCGGCGTCGAGCCGGCCGGCCGCGCGGTCGATCTCCGGGATATAAAGGGTGACCAGCCCCAGTTGCTCGGTATGCGCATGGATCTCTCCCCGCACCGGGATATCCTGCCAGCTGTCGGGACCCCGCTGCGCATCCAGGCGTCCGGCGATGGTTCCCACCTCGCCTGATTCCAGCCCGATCTCCGCGCTGATGCTGCTGCGGCTGGCATTGACTTTCACGCTGCCCGAGCCGATGCGGGTGTGTTCGATGCGACCGCTGGACAGACGATGAATCAGTTGGGCGTCGGTGAGTTCGGCGTGGAAGTCGCCTTGCGCTGGCTCGGCGCCGCCCCCCGTCAGATGCGCCAACACGTTGATCCGGCCGCCGTACTCCACCGAAGGCGTCAGTCCGGCGGTGAAGGTCGACAGCGGCATCTCATTCGCCGTGAACGTCGCTTCCCACTGTCTGGGACTCCATTCGCCATCGGCGCACATGCTCGCCGGCTGACCGATCATGCACATCCATTCCGCGTGGACCGCATCCGCGGAAACGTGCAAGTCCACGGGCCGCTCGAGCTCCAGATGCAGGGACTCCGTTCCGGTCACGGTCAGGGAAGTGAGTTCACCCAGCCAGGTGTCGCTGATGTAGGGACCATGCGCGCGGGCTGCCGCCGAGAGTCCCAGCGCCTTGGCATCGACCTGCACAGTGTAGTCGGCGCTCCTGCCGTCGACCTTGAGGGTCATCGCATCAAGCTGATGATCCAGGTAGACGAGGTTGCTCAACCGGCTGTGGATGCGGGACACGTGTTGCGGATCGGGGTCATAGTCGACGTCCGCGTCGAACTCGTCGACGGCGATGCCGGCATGACGAATGCCGCTACCGTGGGCGGTCGCGACGATAATGGGTTGTTTGAACGTGCCTCTGATCGTTCCACTGCCGGTGAGTTGCCCACGGCTGTCAGCGGCCAGAAGGCTCAGGTCGTGCGAGTTGACCGCGAAGCGCAGGTCGAGATTGCCGTTGACACTGCCGTCCAGCGCCAGGTTGGTTCCGCCCAGTGCGATACGAACCTGATCGAAACGCCACGTTGCGTTGGAGCGCGTGATCCTGCCACCGCCGCTGGCGCCGACCCCGCGCAGTTTCCCGCTGAGATCGCGGATGTCGACTGAATAATCATTGCCTTCAAAGCCGCGGGCCTGCGCCGCGAGGTTGAAGCTCAGCTTGCCCGGCAGATCTTCCCGGATACGCCCCGGATTGACGTCGATGAAGCGTCCGGTGGCGGACCATGTCTGCAGCGGTGACCAGGTGACTACACCGCTGACACTCGCATGACCATCGTAGAGGTCCGCATCCGCGCTGGTGAACGTGAACCGGTCCTTCGCGAGAGTCCCCTCGACCCGGGCCGGCATGGGCGGCAGATCGCGCACGGTGGCCATGCCATTCAGGGTCACCGAGTAGGGCCATGTGCCGCTCAGGGTATATTCGCCGGAAGCGCTGTGAAATGGCACGTCACGACCGATCAGCGGCCACCGCAAGTCGTGCCAGCTCCCATGCAGATCCAGCCTCGGTCCGTTCTTCACCACTTCAATGGTGCCGGCCCCTTCGGCATGCGCGCCCGAATCGTGATGAGTCAGCTCCATGTGCGAGGCGGTGAGGACATGCTTGCTGTAGTCCCCGGAGAAGGCCGCATCGAAGCGACCCACCTTGAGACCGCTCGACTCGATCGGCCCGTGCGCGGAGAAGCCGTCCTGATCGCCTTGTCCGGAGACTTGCCCCGACAGCAGCCCGAGGATCGGACTGCCGCCCCAGGTGGTCACGTCCAGGTCGTGAACGGTGGCATCCGCGACCCAGTGCCAGTGCCCGATGAGATCGAGGGCCTGCCCGGTGAAGTCGGCGCGGAACGGGGCGATGGTGTGGCCGCTTACGGCCAGCGCCTTGAGGTTGCCTTTGCCCGTGGCGTCGACCGACCACGCGGGTTGATCGCCGGGATTCCAGTCCATCCGCACCTGGACATCCATTCCCATCGGGTCGGCTGCCTGCAGTTCGCCAGTGCCGGTGAGGCGACTGTTGCCCATCTGCGCCCCCGCCTCGAAGAGGCGGATCCGTCGATGCCGCGCGATGCCTGTCGCGTGAATGCCAGTCCATTCGAGCCGGGTGCCACTCACTGTCGTGAGCACCACGTCGCCGATGCGGGCATGATCCGCGCTGACGACGAGCCACCGAGGTAGAAAGAACGGCGGTGTCTTGCTGGGGGGCTTGGTGCGGCGTTTGGTCTGTATGGAGACGCTCGTGATCGAAGCGTTGGACGTGCGGATCGTCTGGAGCAGCAGAGGCACCATCTCGACACGCGCCTGGATACCCTCGATGCGCAGGTGCACCAGGTGGTGATCGATTTCCACTCGCTCCACGCGGATGCCGTGTGCGATGGTGCCGCTGGGATGGATGATGTCGAGCTGCACCCCGGCGACCCGATGCGGAACGCGGTCGATGATGAAACGGAAGCCGTCTTCGGTGAAGGCCAGGTAGTAGACCGCCGCGGTGGGGACCGCTACCGCCAGCAGGATCAGCAGTCCGGCAATCAGAAGCAGGATGCGGCGCATGGCGGTCAGAGCTTCGGCGAGAAGTTGATGTGCAGCCGGGGACGGGCACCCGGCCTGGAGATGGGCTGGGCGATATCCACTCCCAGCGTCACCACCGGCAGGCGCACCCGGAATCCCACTCCCACGGAGTATTCCAGCGGTGTGCCACCGAAGCGGTTGAAGGCGTTGCCGTAGTCGAAGAAGGTGGCGATGCCGAAGTTGCGCGGCAGGTCGCGGATGACCTCCACCGTGCCCGTGACCACATCCTTTCCGCCTACCTTGACCTGGCTTACGGTCGTGACGCAGTTGCCTTGTGGTGTGCGCTGCGGCTGATGAGTGATGGGGTCAACTGAGCACACATCCTCGGTGGGCGACAGGTCGTTGAAAGCGAATCCGCGCACGCTGTTGTCGCCCCCGGCGAAAAACCGCTCCACCACCGGCAGAGCGCTGAAGCGCGACACCAGGGTGGCGCCGAACTCCTCACGCAGCAGCAGGTGCCACTTCGGGTGGAAGTTGAACACGCGCTCGCCCTGGACGTGCAGCTGCAGGAAGCGGGAGTTGCTGCCGATGATGCCATCGGACCCCTTGATCTCGATGAACAGCGGATGCTGGAAGATGGGCTCGCCGAGGTAGCCCTTGGGCACCGAGGCGATGTCGATGCCGGGAATCAGCAGCCGGTCGGTGCGGGTCTCGGCGGCGGAATTGGCCGTCGTGCGCATGGCTTGCACGAACCACACATACTGATAGTTGCCCTGCACCTTGGTGATGCTCGGCTGCAGGTAGTCGTTGTGCGTGGTCACGTCCGCCAGGTCGCGCTGCTCCACCACGCCCTCGAGGGTGAGCTTCTCGATCGCCGGGTCGCCGATCGGGATGATGTAGTTGCTCTGCACCTGGTACTTGGTGACCTGCGCTGCCTGGATCAGGACGTTGAAGCGGTGACCGAGGGTGTTGATGCGGCGGTTCTCCCAGGTGAGCGTGCCGCGCGGCCCGGTGTCGGTGGCGTAACCGGCGCCGACCGAATACCAGTTGCGGCGGCTGAGGTCGGCCTTGATGTTCACGGGCACGGTGTGCGCGCTGCGGTCGGGCTCGCCGGGCAACACTTCCAGGTTGGAGAAATACTGGGCATCGTCGAGTGCGAACTGGGTGCGCAGCACTTCCGTCAGGTCGAAGGGTTCGCCCTGCCGATAACGCAGATAACGTCGCACCAGCGCATCGTTGACAGCCTTCTGCTGGATGGTGGTGGCGCCGAAGTGATAGCGCTCGCCGGTTTGCAGCTCGAGCGCGATGCTGGCGGTGTGTTTCGCCGGGTCCACGATGAGATCGTTGCGTGTCAGCTTCGCATCGAGATAGCCGTAGGTGGCCGCGGTGCGCTGCAGTTCGCTCTTCAGGGTGTCGTAGGCGGAATGACTGAGGCGATCGCCCTCGTGCAGGGGCAGGTTCTCCAGGATGCGCGTGAAGAGCGGATCATGCTCTCCGGCCCCGTGCACCTGCACGTCGATCCTGCCTACGAGGACGGGTGTGCCCGGATCGATGTCGATGGTGACGCGCCAGTCACCCTTGCCGGTGCTGGCCACCTGGGAATGCACCTTGGGCTCGTAGTACCCGAAGGGGCGCAGGGCGGCCTGCACTTCGCGCTCGACGCGGTCATGCAGGCGGTCGATGGTGTCGGCGCTCAGATCGCTGCTTTTTTTGTACCGCTCGAAGCTCAGATAGACGAGCACATTGCTCTTCAGGGGGTCGTCAACGCCGTGGATGTCGACGCTGACACTGGCGCGCGCTGCCGTGCAGCCGATCAGGCACATGAGGACCCAGGCGGCCCGGCTGTGCTGCCGGGCCCGCGGACGAAAATTGCGCTGCGCCATCTACTGCGTACGGCTTCAAAGGGGGGATTCTAGCCGGGGCGTGAGGATAAGAGTCCGCTGATGGCCCTGGGGTTCCGCCTCCTTCACACCCACTGTCCGGGCCCCAGCCGAAAACGGCTCTCGCCGCTGGAGGCGCCCGTTGGGTCGAAGCGTCGCTCGGCCAGGTAGAACGCCCCGGAAGGCTCCAGCAGCAGCACCGTCGAACTGCGTGTCCCGTACTCCGGGTTGCGCACGAAAGGCGCTGAAAGCAGGCGTTCCCACTCCAGAGTCAGACCCGTTCGGGGCAGTTCGCTGTCCTCGCCAGCCTGAACGGGATCGGCGAGCAGATCGAACAGCCCTTGAGGACTGGCCGGCTCCGATGAGGCGAGCCAGGTCTCGAATCGCCCCCGGACGCGCCGCAGTTTCGGCCAGGGTGTATCCAGCAGCTCGTTGGACAGGCCGTAAACGCCAGGCGCCAGCGATCGGGCGAAGGGCTGGGCCCGGTTGCTGGCGTACCAGAGCGAGTCACCGTCGGCCAGCAGCAGGTTGAAGCCGGAGAAGTCCGCCGCTCGCGGTTCCAGAGCGTTCAGGTAATCCCGCGGGTTGGCACGGCCGCGGAGAAATCCAGGGATGAGCTGGCCACGCGAGGGCGCATCAGGACTCGGCCGCTGGTGCTCCCGGTAGTTGGTGACGACCCCGACGCGACGCGTCCCGTCCACTCCCAGCCAGGTACCACCCGCGCGCAGGTCCTTTCCCCCCAGAAGATTGTCAGGGGCAGGCCAGGGAGCCAGGGGGGCAGTCGGGCGTTCATGGAACTCGTCGCGGTTGGCAGCCACGATCAGCCGGTAGCGGGGATGAGCGTGCCAGGCCAGTACGAGCAGACACATGGCGAGCCGTCAGCGCCCCGCATCCAGCCACGTCGAGATGAGGCGGTACGAGATCGAATGCGATGGCGGCACGAGGGGAATGTCATCGGACCGGATCTCATCGCGAGTGAACCAGCGCGCATCCTCCAGCTCCTGGCCGACGCGGATCGGGCTGCCGGGCCGCGCCTGCGCCTGGAAGCCGATCATGAGCGAGGACGGAAAGGGCCAGGGCTGCGAGGAGTCGTAGCGGGGGGCATTCGCGGCCACGCCGGTTTCCTCCAGCACCTCGCGCAGCACGGCGTCCTCCAGGCTCTCGCCGGGCTCCACGAATCCCGCGATGGTCGAATAGCGTCCCGGCGGCCAGCCGGCCTGTCGGCCCAGCAGTGCCCGCTCCCCGTCAGTGACCAGAACGATGATGGCCGGATCGATGCGCGGGAAGAACTCGTGCGGTTCGGACGGATTCGTGCAGCGGATGACATGACCTGCCCGGTCCGGCCACGCGGTCATGCCGCACACCCCGCAATACCGCTGGCGGTTGCGCCAGATCGTGAGCGCCCGAGCGTAGGCAAGCAGCCCGGCTTCCCGCGCGGGAAGCAGTGGGGACAGGGGCCGCAACTCCTCGAAGCCCGTGCCCGCCGGCGGTTCGAATGCCTGCGACTCACCGAGCTCGAACAGCACGCAGCGGGCGCCTTCAAACCAGCCCAGCAGTATCAGGGAGCGCGCGTCCGCTGCCTGCAGCACGGGGTGGTCGCCCTGCAGGAACGCGATCCGGGGTTGCGCCCCGGTGTAGACCAGATGCGCCGTGTCGCGCGCCAGCACATACAGGGTCTGCGGGTCCGACCGGGCCGATTCCGGCCAGTCCGTGGCCTCACGCGCATCGGCGCGGCGGTCGATATACGGTCCCGAAAAGAAATTCGGCCGGTCTGCTTCCATGGGCGCAACGCGGGCAGGGGTGATGCGCGCATTCTAGTCCACCGCCTGGATGGGCGTTCCGGCCACTTTGCGCCGATCAGGTCTCCCGCGAGGAACTCACGCAGTCCAGGCAGCGCTTCTCGCGCATCGGGAACCGCTCCACCACCAGCAGGCAGCCGCACTCGACACAGTTTCCCAGGCGCAGCTGGTCGCCCTTGGCCAGGGCCAGCGTGAGGAACACGGCGTGCTCGAACGAGATCTGCGCCGAGGGGATGGTCGCCCGGAACGTCTCGAAGGCATAACACAACTTCTCGCCGCGGGTGAGGCCCGGGATGGAGGAGGAGCGCTCCCCCTCGGGCTTGCTCGGCACGACGCTCAACAGGCTGAGCAGACTCGCCAGCTGGGAGGTCTCCCACTGGATGCGCTGCGAGCGGCTGAAGAAGGCGACCTGGTGCGGCGACTTGCCCCGGTGGCGCGGCACGAAGTGCGGGCCGCGGCTGATGTAGGAGCGATACAGGTTGCGGATCCGGTCGTCGGTCAGGCCGGTCCAGGTGCGGATGGTCTGGGTACGCGCCTCGTGCCGCAGGAAGCGCAGGGCGAGCTCCAGGCAGTCACGCTCATTGTTGTAACGATCGTCCGAGATACGCATGTGGCACCTCCCTGTGCAGGATCTGGGTTGACGCAGTGTGGATGAACTTGTTTTTGAACCGGCGGCCCTCAAACGACTTCCTCGGCGCCGGAATTGACATTGATGACCGGCAGCCCGCGGATGACCTCAACGTGTCGATCGCGACCCGCTGCGGCATCATATGTTAATTGAGTTGCAGCCTGGGCAGGGGCGACTCGCGGATGCGAGCGTCGCTCAGGCCTGCCCGGGTGCGGAGGGTCCGGGTACACGCCGGGTGCCGCGGGAAGCGTCAGGAAGCGCAGGAAGCGCGCGGCGAGTTCCAGGCAGTCACGCTCATTGTTGTAGCTATCGTCCGGGATACGCATGACACTTCCTTGTGCGGGTGGCGTGAGAGAGCGAGTGTCCCCAATCCCCGCCCAGAATACAACTGGGAGAAATTGGGTGAAATGCCCGGAAACTCGTGTGTGCAACACCGATCCAACTGCGTACACTGTGTGGCGACAACAGGGAGATGTGTTATGTCACTGCGCAAGGACGGCGGGCCGGTCAGGGAGTCTGTTGAACCGCAGGTGCGTGAGCCATGGAGCGGGCAGGAAACTCTCCGGTGCCTGGCGGAGTTGAACGAGCAGTGCCTCGCGCTGCTGGCCGAGCAGGCAGAGCGACCCCCTCCGGGTGCGGTGACCATGTTGCGCGAGGTCGCGGACTTGTGGGCGCGCATGGACGAGGCCAGCCGCGCGCGGGCCGCCCGCTGTCCCTTTCTGCTGTTCGACGCCGGATTCACCGATCCGGTGCGCTGGCGCTGGGCGGTGGGACCGCACGTGGGCGAACTGCCGCCCCCGGGTTTCTCCACGTTCTTCACGATCCCAGATGTGTCCAAAGTGGCGCAACAGGTGTTGACGACGGCCTGGCACATCGTCAGGACTCAACCGATGGGCGCGGCTCTCTACCTGGGAATGCCGGGGTACTGCGTGAATGCTTTTCGGGCATGCTCAATCCGGCAGCTCACCCGAGTCGCTGAACTGTATGGTGGCTGGCTGCGTCCGCGCTGGTCGGGCCGGGTGCGTGTGTGGCGGCAATTGCTGCTCGCCGCCATGGCCGCCGATGAACCTGCGCTGGAGCGTGCGCGGATGCATGGAGTACAGCTGCTGGCGACCGAGATCCGCGCGCTCGAGCAGGTCCACGAAAACGCGAATCGCTGAAATCGATGTTTTTACTTATCATGTGAGCAGCCCACCGTCCGCCAGTCGCTGGGGTGCTGCATGTCCGGGACTAACACTGATTCCCCGCGCGGGGATCGCGACTCCTATGCGTTGGGCCGTTCGGAGCGTGAGTACGCGCGACTGGCCCGGCAGGCGGAGATCTTGCGCGCACCGACCCGACGCCTGTTCACCGATGCCGGTATCGGTCCGGGCATGCGCGTCCTCGATCTCGGCTCAGGCGCCGGCGACGTGTCATTTCTCGCGGCGCAGCTCGTCGGCCCGATGGGTGAGGTGCTGGGGGTCGATCAGGATGGAGCGGCCGTGCGGCACGCTCAGGCGCGGGCGACTGCCGCGGGAATCGCCAACGTGCGTTTCGAGCAGGCTGATCTGGTGCATTCACCTCCCGCGGGCCCCTTCGATGCCATCGTCGGCCGACTGGTATTGATGTATCTCCCGGATCCGGCCGCGGTGCTGGGCCGGCTGGTGCAAAGTCTCCGACCCGGCGGCGTCGTGGCGTTTCTGGAGCCCTTCTTCCAGATACCGCCAGGTCCCGACAGCATGCTGAAGCAGGTCGTGACGATCTTCGTCGAGACCCTGCGTCGCACCGGTGCGCAAGTCGATCTGGGTCCCAGGCTCCACAAGGTGTATCAAAAGGCGGGGCTGCCGGTGCCGAACATGAGGTTCGAGGTCCTGATGGACGCGCACGATGACTCCCCGCTCTACCAGTACATCGCGGACACCGTGGAGAACATGCTTCCGCGTGCCATCGAGCTCGGCGTGCCGGGCGCTGCCCAGATCGATGTGACCGCCATACCGGGACGGCTGCGCGCGGAGATGCAGATGGTCGGTTACGCGATGATGGCGGTTCCGGGCATTGCGGCCTGGTGCGTCAAGCCGCGTCAGCGGCCTGCGGACAACTCACACATCACAGGAGAGATCTCATGAGTGCTGCGCCCACCCTCGGCCCGACAGGCGGAATCAAATACGGGGCGATCATCGTCGTGGCGGTGATCGTGCTGTTCATCATCTGGCCGTTCTACTCGGTGCCCACCGGCAGCCGCGGTGTCGTCACCCAGTTCGGCCGCATCGTGGGCATCGAGAACGAGGGTCTGGCGGTCCTGCCGCCCTGGCAGAAGCTCGCCATCTTCAGCATCCGCGCCGAGCAGGCCAATATCGACAATGCCGGTGGTTCGACTTCCGACACCCAGCCGGTGAGTGTCAGCCTGACCGTGCGCTACTCGATCGCCACGGACCGGGTCGCCGAGGTGTACGAGAAGTACAGCCACAACGGCGACCTGTCATCGTATGTGCAGACGGCGACCCAGGAAGTGTTCAAGGCGGTCACCGCGCGTTACAGCGCTCCTGACCTGATCGCGCAGCGCGCCAAGGTTTCGGCGGACATCAACGCCGCCCTGCAGGCGAAGCTGGCGCTCTACGGCGCGCAGGTGATCAACATTGACATGCGCAACTTCGAGTTCTCCGAGTCCTACATGCGGGCGATCAACGACAAGGTGACGCAGGAGCAGTTGCGCCTGGCCGCGGAGAATCGGCTGAAAACCGTCGAGGCGGAGCAGAAGCAGAAGGTCGCGGTCGCCGAGGCGGAGGCGAGCGCGGTGCGGGCGCGCGCCGACGGCGACGCCTACGCGAATCTCAAGGTTGCCACCGCCCAGGCGGAGGCACTGAAGGTGCAGAACGCGGCGCTGTCGCAGAACAAGGATGTGCTGGAACTGAGGCGCATCGAGGTCGAACGCATCAAGGCCGAGCGCTGGAACGGCCAGCTGCCGCAGAACGTGTACGCCAGCGCGCCGATTCCCTTCTTCAACGCCGGGCACTGAAACAACGGGCTGGATCTGCCGCAAGGCCGATCCGGCCGATGAACGATATGCCGGCGGCCGGGCCCGATGTCCGCTGGATCTGCCTTGCGGCAGATCCAGCCAAATAGACTATTTCGCCAACTGGAACAGCGGCGAGGGCACCCAGCCCTCGTTACCCAGCTCGTCGCTCACCTTCCACCAGATCTTGTCCTTCTCGCCGGTGGGATAGAGCATCGTGCCCGGATCCAGATCGCGCACGACCTTCGACTTCACGTCCGGCTTCTCATACAGCTTGCCGGGCTTGGCCATCGTCACGGACTGCTGGACGTTGTCCGCCTTGGCATCCGGTGGCATGGCCTTGATGTCGGTGACCAGCTTGGAGAACGCATCCAGATACGCGATCGCCACGACCTGACCGATCTCGGAGTTGGCGTAGCTGCTGGCGCCGGCCGCCGCGAAGCCTCCGAAGAACGCACCGCCGCCCCCGCCCCAACCCACATCCGTCTTCTTGTAATGACCCTGCTCCAGGGCCACCTGTTCGGTCGAGCGGACGTCGGTGAGCGTGAGGACCACATCCGCCGTCTTGCTCTTCATGCTGACACCGCCGACCACGGCACCGGCGACGCCGCCCAGCATGCCACCGAGCAGCGCGCCGATATGCTTGCCGCCCGCGTTGTTGTTCTTCATCGCGACATCGGGCACCAGCACGTAGTCGGCCGCCTTCATCTGTCCCTTGCCGATGTTGGAGCCGCCGCGCATTTCGCCGCCGCCCGCCAGGGCACGCTCCTGCTGGGCCGCCGCCAGTCCCTTGCCGCGGTCCACCAGCGTGAAGCACTTGGACTTGGAGACGTACACCTTGATCAGCGCTTCGGGCGATTCCAGCTGGTAGGCCAGCCACCACTTGTTCTCGGGCTCGGTCACCGCCAGGGTGCCGATCTTCTTGTCGCAGGTGGGAATTTCCGGCTCGGGCGCATTCGCTGCCCGGGCTGCCACCGCCGCGCACAGCAGCACTGCCGTGAGCGATGCCGGCAGGGCGTTCTTGAGACTTGGCTGAATCACTTCGGGACCCTCCGCGACCTGTTTGTTGTACGGCGAAAGCCGTCGGCGCAGCGATTTTTGTTGGCCGGCGGTCTCGCCTGGGGCAGTTTAAGCCCAAGCCACAGAGTAGGGAAACCGCGGTGCGTCCCGATCGGGGCCTGCTGGCGGCGACAGCGCACCGTCACCGCGCTGTCACGAACCTGTCAGACTGCCGCTGTCGATGTCCGTTTTTGAAGGGTAGAAGTCCCGCGTGGCTGTGGCGGCTGCGCGCGCGCGGGGCCAGGATATGTCCCGAAAAGACCCAGGGAGTCCCTCATGAACCGTGCTCTCCTCGTCATCGATGTGCAGGAATCGTTTCGCGCCCGTCCCTACTGGCAGCCCCGCGAGCTGCCCGCCTTTCTGACCAACACGCAGTCGCTCATCGACCGCTGCAGCGCAAGCGGCATCCCGGTACTGCAGGTGTTCCACCAGGAGAGCACCGCGCCGGCCACCGATCCGTTCGCGCCGGCTTCCGGCCTGGTGCGCACGCTCGACGGCCTGAAGATCGCGCCGGCCGGCATTTTCCATAAGGAAGTCCATTCGGCGATGTTTGGCCGGTCGGCCGACGGCCGCACGCTCGAGGCCTGGCTGCGCGACCACGGCATCGGGGAAATCCTGATCACGGGCATCCGCACCGAGCAGTGCTGCGAAACCACCGCGCGGCATGCGTCCGACCTGGGCTTCGAGGTTCGGTACGTGACGGATGCGACACTGACATTCCCGATGCAGCGCGCGGGGCGGGCCTTCTCGACGGCCGAGATCCGCGAGCGTACGGAGTTGGTCCTCGATGGCCGCTTCGCGGCCGTCGTGTCCGCGGCGGAAGCGCTGGCCTAGGCTGGACCCGGGCAGCAGCAGCGGCGGGCGGCAATGGCGGGGCAGCGGGCGGCAGGAGGTGATTCATGGCAGGCGAGCAACCGGTGAAGGATGTGTTCTTCGTCGTCTTGCCCCGGCTGGTGCTGCTGGACCTGGCGGGGCCGGCCGAGGCCTTCCGCCTCGCCGCCCGGGTCGTCCCGGAAAGTTACCGGCTGCGTTACGTCGCTCCAACCCGCACCATCCAGGCCGCGGTGGGACTGCAGGTGGGTGCGCTCGAGCCGCTGCCGGCAAAACTTCCCCCGGAGTCCATCGTCGTCATCACGGGAGTGAGCGGCGAGAGCGTAGATCTGCAGGATGCGGGCACGCAGCGTGTGATTGCCTGGCTCCAGTCGGGCGTCACGGCCTCATCACTGCTGATGTGTGTCTGCGCGGGAAGCGTGATCGCCGGCAGCGCCGGGTTGCTTGCGCACCGCGAGTGCACCAGCCACCACTCTCACATCGCGGAGCTGCGGGCCGTCGCGCCCACTGCGCGAGTGCTCGACAACCGCATCTTCGTGGAGGACGGCCCGATCCTGACCAGCGCCGGCGTCACGGCCGGTCTGGACCTCGCTCTGCACATCATCGGTCAACAGCTCGGGCCCCGGGTGGCAGCCGAGGTGGCGCGCGAGCTGGTCGTCTACCTGCGCCGCTCGGGGGCTGATCCCGCGTTGTCCCCATGGGTGCAGCATCGCAATCATCTGCATCCCGCTGTGCATCGCGTTCAGGACGCCGTGGCGCGCCGGCCCGCGGCCGACTGGAGTTCCGGCGAACTGTCCGCCGTCGCCTGCACCAGTGCGCGCAACCTGGCCCGGCTTTTCGCCGAGCACGCGCACTGTTCGCCGCTGGACTACGTGCAGCTCATCCGATTCGCTTTCGCCAAGGAACTGGTAGCCCACAGCCGGCTGGACCTGGAACGCATCGCGGCCCGCGTCGGCTTCCGGTCAGCGCAGCAGCTGCGTCGCGTGTGGTCCCGCTGGGAGTTGCGCACGCCCAGCGCCTTCCGTGCGGCCCAGGGTTCCGGGACTCAGCCGGCGTCCGCGTAGATCGCGATCTGACGCCGGCCCTCGGAATTGCGGGCGCCACGAAACATGCCGTCGCTGCTGAAGTCCATCACGGTGCGGCCCTGTGCATCGACAGCGATGATCCCGCCATCACCGCCGAGCCGGGGGAGAACCGTGTGCAGTAGCTCGCGCACGGCCTGTTCGAGTGTCAGTCCGCGGTACTCGACGGCCGTCACGATGTGATGGGCCGCGACGGCGCGAATGAAGTACTCACCATGTCCCGTGGCCGAGACGGCGCAGACACCGTTCTTGGCGTAGGTTCCCGCCCCGATGATGGGCGAGTCGCCCACTCGTCCCTGGCGCTTGTTGGTCATACCGCCGGTGGAGGTGGCTGCCGCCAGATTGCCCTGCGCATCGCGCGCGACCGCGCCCACCGTGCCCTTGGCCGACGCAGCCAGCTGGGCGGACTGGGCCGACACGCCTGACGATGCCGACCCGGCCGACCCGGCTGAGGCCGAACCGGCTGAGGCCGACCCGGCCGTTGCCGAAGGCACCAGCTCCGAAACCGCCTCGCCCCGCTGGGTGTTCTCCAGCTGCTGCTGCCGCTCCGGCGTGCGGAAGTAGGTGTTGGGTACCAGCGATAGTCCTTCCTCGAGTGCGAACTCCTCCGCGCCGCTGCCTACGAGCAGCACGTGACGGGACTTCTCCATCACGCGCCGCGCGAGCTGGATGGGGTTCTTCACATGCCTGACCGAAGCCACCGCACCGGCCCGGAGCTGCCCGCCCTCCATGATCGCCGCGTCCAGCTCCGCCGCCCCTTCGCGGGTCAGGGCGGCGCCGCGTCCGGCATTGAACAGCGGGTCATCCTCCAGCACGCTCACGGCGGCGATGACCGCATCCAGACTCGAGCCGCCCCGCTCGAGCACCGCATAACCGGTGTCGAGCGCTCGCTCCAGACTGGCGCGGTACTCCCTTTCCTTCTCCTGCGACAACTCGGCGCGCGGCATCGCACCGGCGCCTCCATGGATGGCAATCGAATACATTTCGCTATAGTTTGGCGGTTGAATGCGCAGCCTCGCGCCCGTCCCATCTTAGAGTGAATCGCCGCATGTCGCAGCAGATCCGCAGTCTCCTGATCGCCAACCGCGGCGAAATCGCCATCCGCGTCATGCGCGCCGCGAGCGAGCTGAAGATCAGGACGGTGGCGATCTACTCGCAGGAGGACCGCTTCTCGCTGCACCGGACCAAATCCGACGAGGCCTACCTCGTGGGACGCAACAAGGGCCCGGTGGAAGCGTACCTGGATATCCCGGACATCCTGCGGATTGCACGCGAGGCGGGCGTGGATGCGATTCATCCGGGGTACGGGTTCCTGTCCGAGAATCCGGAGTTCGCACAGGCGTGCGCCGCCGCGGGTCTCATCTTCATCGGTCCACGGCCCGAGACCATGCGGGCGCTGGGCAACAAGGTCGCCGCGCGCCATCTTGCCACGTCGGCCGGTGTGCCGGTGATGCCCGCCACGCCCCCGCTTCCCGAGGATTTCGCGGAGTGTGCGAGTCAGGCCGCCGCGATCGGCTATCCCCTGATGCTCAAGGCGAGCTGGGGCGGTGGTGGCCGCGGCATGCGCATCATCGAAGACGAAGCGCAGCTGGCCGAGCGGCTGCCGATGGCGCGTCGCGAGGCGAAGGCGGCCTTCGGCAACGACGAGGTGTATCTCGAGAAGCTGGTGCGCCGCGCCCGGCACATCGAAGTGCAGATCCTGGGCGACAGCCATGGCGGGCTCGTGCATCTCTACGAGCGTGACTGCACCGTGCAGCGACGCAATCAGAAGGTCATCGAACGCGCCCCGGCCGTCTTCCTGACCGAGGCGCAACGCGCCCAGCTCTGCGAAGCAGCACTGGCCATCGGCCGCGCCACCCGCTACCTCAACGCCGGCACCGTGGAATTCCTGCAGGACGCCGACACCGGGCATTTCTATTTCATCGAGGTCAATCCACGCATCCAGGTGGAGCACACGGTGACCGAATGCGTCACCGGCATCGATCTGGTCAAGGCGCAGATCCGCATCGCCGCCGGGGCCCGCATCGGGGCGGCCGACAGCGGCGTGCCCGCCCAGGAGCAGATCCGCATCAACGCGCATGCGCTGCAGTGTCGCGTCACCACAGAGGATCCGGAAAACAACTTCATACCCGATTACGGCAGCATCACGGCCTACCGCAGCCCGGCCGGCTTCGGGATTCGCCTCGATGCCGGTACGGCTTACAGCGGCGCGATCATCACGCGCTCGTACGACTCCCTGCTCGTGAAGGTGACCGCCTGGTCGCCCACGCCGGAGGAGACAATCGCACGCATGCATCGTGCCCTCTGGGAGTTCCGTATCCGCGGCGTCGTGACCAACCTGCGCTTCCTCGACCAGGTCATCACGCATCCGCGGTTTGCGCACGGCGAATACACGACTCAGTTCATCGACAACACTCCCGAGTTGTTCCGTTGGCCGCGCAAGCGCGACCGGGCGACCCGCATCCTGTCCTATGTCGGTGACACCATCGTCAACGGGAATGCGGAGACCAAGTCGCGGCCGCGTCCGGCGCAGTTCCACATGCCCAAGCTGCCGTCCGTGAGGCCCGCAGCGCCGTCGGCGGGCACCAGACAGAAGCTGGATGAGCTGGGTCCGGAGCGCTTCGCGCGCTGGATGCTGGAGCAGAAGCGCGTTCTCATGACCGACACGACGATGCGCGATGCGCACCAGTCGCTGCTGGCCACGCGCGTCCGGACCATCGACCTGGTGCAGATCGCGCCGTACTACTCGCAGCTGCTGCCCGAGCTCTTCTCCATGGAGTGCTGGGGCGGGGCCACTTTCGATGTCGCGATGCGGTTCCTGCGGGAGGATCCGTGGCAGAGGCTGGCGCTTTTGCGTGAGAAGATGCCAAACCTGCTGCTGCAGATGTTGCTGCGGTCCGCCAACGCGGTCGGGTATACCAACTACCCCGACAACGTCGTGCGTTTCTTCGTGTCGCGGGCGGCAGCGCGTGGCATTGACGTGTTCCGCATCTTCGACTCGCTCAACTGGGTCGAGAACATGCGAGTGGCGATCGACGCCGTGCTCGAGTCCGGGAAGCTGTGCGAGGCGGCCATCTGCTACACGGGCAATCTCAGCGACCCGCACGAGAAGAAATACACGCTCGATTATTACATGCGACTCGGTCGGGACCTGAAGGCGGCCGGCACGCACGTGCTGGGCATCAAGGACATGGGAGGACTGTGCCGGCCCGAGGCGGCGCGACTTCTGGTCAGGACACTGAAGGACGAGATCGGCCTGCCGGTCCACTTCCATACGCACGATACCAGCGGCATTGCGGCCGCCAGCGTGCTCGCGGCCGTGGAGGCGGGCGCGGACGCCGTCGATTGCGCAATCGATTCCATGAGCGGCCTGACTTCGCAGCCCAACATGGGCTCGATCGTGGAGGCACTCAGGTTCGGGCCTCGGGACCCGGGCATCGATCCGGCCCGGCTGCGGATCATCTCGTCCTACTGGGAGCAGGCGCGCAAGCTCTACGCTGCGTTCGAGAGCGATATCCGGTCCGGCGCCTCCGAGGTGTACGTGCACGGCATGCCCGGCGGGCAGTACACGAACCTGCGGGAGCAGGCGCGCTCGCTGGGTATCGACGAAGCTCGCTGGCCGGAAGTCGCGCAGACCTATGCCGACGTCAACGCGATGTTCGGTGACATCATCAAGGTGACACCCACTTCGAAGGTCGTAGGGGATCTCACGCTGCTCATGATGACCAGCGGACTGAGCAAGGAGCAGGTGCTCGACCCGGACACCGATGTGGCCTTCCCCGAGTCCGTGGTGCAGCTGTTCCGCGGCGACCTGGGACAACCCTACGGCGGTTTCCCGCAAGCCCTGCAGCGCAAGGTCCTCAAGGGCGCGGCGCCGCTGACCGAGAGGCCCGGCGCGCGCCTGCCCGCCATCGATCTCGACGCCGAGCGCGCCAGGATCCAGCAGAAACTGCCGCGACCCGTTACGGACGACGATCTGGCCTCCTACCTGATGTATCCGCGCGTCTGGCAGGACTACGCCGCTGACCGGATCCAGTACGGTGACGTCGGCATCCTGCCGACACCGGTGTTCTTCTATGGAATGGAGCCGGGTGATGAGATGAGTGTCGACATCGAACGCGGCAAGACGCTCATCGTGCGCTACGTCGCGACCAGCGAGGTGCATGAAGATGGCACCCGCACCGTATTCTTCGAGTTGAACGGCCAGCCGCGCTCCGTGCGCGTGCCGGACCGGAGTCAGGTGGCCCGGCGGCCACCGCAGCGCAAGATCGAGGCCGGCAATGCGAAGCATGTGGGCGCCCCGATGCCGGGCACGATCGCCACAGTGACGACGGCCGTGGGACGCAAGGTCGCCCGGGGTGACGTGCTGGTCACTCTGGAGGCGATGAAGATGGAAACCGCGGTGCGCGCGGAGAGCGATGGCGAGGTGGTCGAGGTCCTGGCCCGGCCCGGCCAGCAGGTGGATGCCAAGGATCTGCTCTTCGTGTTGAGTTGAATCGTCGCCCGTGTCGCGATGCGCGCGTCGCTGGCCGCCGTCGCCGGCCGCCGTCGCTGTCGCCGGCCGCCGTCGCCGAGGTGCGTGGTCGGCAACGATGGTCAGCGGCCGTCACCGCTCGGTCCGCGGTAGTGCGCCTCGATGCGCGCGCCACGCATCCCGCACCTGGCGCAGCGCAGGCGTGCGGCGATCTTGCCCAGGGTCGCTTCACCGCCGAATACCCGCAGCAACAGAGCGATGTGCAACTCGCGCGAGTGATCGCAGAAGTCGCGCTCACAGTGCGCGACCAGCGCGTAGTGGCGCGCATACAGTCGCAACGCGTCAGTTCTCGACCCCCAGAGTTGATCCCGTCCAGCGCGCCTGGTGCCCATGACTGCAAGCGTCGCATGCCCGGGCAGCCGTGCACGAGTGGACAAAGTCCTCGGTGCGTGAATTCCTGACAGACATACAGTTGGTTTGCAGGCGCGCACTGTACGCGAACCGGGAATGCTGCTGGCCAACCGTCGGACACCGCCGCCTGCAGCCGTGGATACCACGGGCCGGGTCTCGGGGCGGCGTGGCATGCAGTACCGCCTGATTCAGGTTACTGTATGAGTCATGTGCGCCCGATTTCAGACCCCCGCGCAAGCCGCGGCGGAACGCTACTGGAAGCTCATCGACCCGCTGTGGCGCTACGAGGCCAGCTGGCGTGTGCTGCCCACGCAGCCGATCCCGATAGTGTTGTCCCTGAACGGTCAGCGCACGGGCCGCATGATGCGCTGGGGGCTGATTCCGTATCGGGGCGAGTCGAAATTCCCGCTGATCAACGCGACGGTCGAGAAACTCGAGAGCTGGTACGGATGGAAGGGACCGTGGGAGCGGGGCCAGCGCTGCATCCTGAGCATGGCGGGATTCTACGAACCGCACGTGTTCGAGGACGGCCGCAAGGAGCCGTACTACATTCACCTGGCCGATCGCGAGATCTTCGGTGTCGCGGGTTTGTGGGAGCGAGCCCGCGCCGCGGATGGAACGGAGAGCTTCTCGTGTACGCTGGTGACCATCCCGCCCAACGAGTTGCTCGCCTCGGTTCATAACGAGAAGCAACGGATGCCCGCGGTGCTGCGTGAGGAGGATCATGACGCGTGGCTCAAGGGCACGTCCGCCGAGGCGAAAGCAACACTGACGCCGTATCCGTCGGACGTAATGGTTGCCTGGCAGGTGAGCCGGCGGCTCTACGCCGTCAAGACTCCGGATGATTCGAGCCTGATCGAACCCGTCACTCAGCGTTCCGCCTGAGGACTAGTGGCCTGTAACAACTGATTCTGTACTGATATGTCGGCTCGGGTCTGCGTACTTCCACTTCACAGTCCTGGGTTCCTTGTTGTACTGACGGATGTAACGCATGAGCTTTCTCTTGAGGTCAGCAACGGAGGTGAAGACACCGCGCGCGATCACGTCGCGCTCGATCTTGCCAAACCACAGCTCGACCTGGTTCAACCAAGAGGAGTACGTGGGCGTGAAGTGCAGATGGACCTTCGGATGAGCTGCCAGGAAGTCCTTGACTGGCGAGCTCTTGTGAGCCGAGAGGTTGTCGGCAATCACATGGATCTCCTTGCCGCGAGGTTGGTTGATCACGATGTCGGTCAGGAAGGCAACGAATTCGGCAGAGGTATGTCGCGGCGCGGTCTTGCCCAACACTTCTCCAGTCTTGGTGTTGAAGGCGGCATACAGCGACAGCGTGCCATGGCGGAAGTACTCAAAGCCGTGTCGTTCTGCGCGTCCCGGGGACAGCGGCAGCACCGGATCCTTCCGATCCAGGGCTTGGATCGCCGTCTTTTCATCCACGCAGAACACCGCGGCATGCGCCGGCGGGTTCAGATACAACCCAATGATATCCGCGGCTTTTTTCTCGAAGTCCGGATCGTTCGAGGCCATGTAGCGCTCGACTCGATGTGGCTTGAGCCCGTGCTTGCGCCACACCCGTGCCACCATCATGTGACTGACACCCAAGTGGGCAGCGAGTTTGCGCGTGCTCCAGTGTGTGGCCCCATCGCTGGGCGCCCGCCGTGTCGCCTCCAAAATCCGAGCTTCCAACTCCGGTGTGAGCACAGTGGCGACTTGCCCGAGATGGCGGCTGTAGAGCCCGGCAATTCGCTGCTCAGCAAATCGCTTGCTCCAGCTCGCTACAAATCCCCGGCTGCAGGGGATGCGTTCGGACACTTCATCCCACGTATGGCCCTCGGCCAACAGCAAGATCAGCCGCGCCCGTCGGGCATCTTCTGCCCGATCCGTCCGGCTATTGGCTCGCCGTGTCAGTTCCATACGCTCCGCATTCGTCAAGCTGATCGCGTCTGTCATGGACACGATTATAGTCTACAAATGGGTGGTACAGTCCACTAGCGGCCACTTCGGCTGCATGCGGGGAGGCACGGATGCTTCCCTGACCGGCGAGTTACTGTTAAAGTTTTGCTAGGTCTGCGCGGAGTCCGCGATGAAGCGCGAATCAGGGACTAACAACCGGGCGACGACGCAAACTG
>DATKLO010000098.1:0-3292 GCA_035542375.1 Steroidobacteraceae bacterium
TCGTTCCTGCCGATGAGGAGCACCTGGCTGTATCCCGCCGCAAGACACTTCTCAATGTTCCCAAGCTCCTGATCACGCGATGAGGTGACCGATATCTCGCACGCGACCCGCAGTGTCAATGATCACTCAAACTAGAGCAGCTGTGATCACGTAAAACTGAGCAGGGCCGGATTGGAATTTCAGTGGTTTGAGGTGAAGGTTTCTCCTTGGTTGTGCGGTCTGGTTAACTGCGCTTCTTCAGTCGATAGCTGTCGTTGCCCGTCTCGATGATGTCGCAGCGGTGGGTGACGCGATCGAGCAGCGCGGTGGTCATCTTGGCATCGCCGAATACGGACACCCACTCCGAGAACGACAGATTGGTGGTGATGATCAGACTGGTCTTCTCGTAGAGCTTCGAGATCAGGTGAAACAGCAGTGCACCGCCGTTAGCACTGACCGGCAAGTACCCGAGCTCATCGAGCACGACAGCATCCATGAGGGCGAGCCGCTGGGCCAGACGACCTTGCTTGCCGGCCGCCTTCTCCTGTTCGAGCCGGTTGACCAGATCGACGACGCTGAAGAAGCGCACGCGCTGGTTGGTCTTCACCGCTTGAATCGCGATCGCCAGCCCGAGATGGCTCTTGCCGGTGCCGGGCCCGCCGACCAGAACGATGTTACGTTTCTGTTCAGTGAAGCCACCCTCGTGCAGCGTGCGGATCTGCTGCTCGTTGACCGGCGAGTGGGCGAATTCGAACTGGGTCAGTTCGCGATACTCGGGGAACTTGGCCACCACCATCTGATAGCGGATCGAGCGCGCATGGCGCTCGGCGTCCTCGGCGGCGAGCAAACGCCCGAGCACATCGAACGGGGTGCGGCTGCGTTTGATGCCCTCGTCGATGACTTCGTCGAAGGCGGCGACCATTCCGTGCAGCTTGAGCGCCTTGAGCTTGGCCAGCATGTCATGGCGTTCCATACGCCACCTCCGGGGCTTGATTCGAGGCGGCCGCCATTAACATCGGCATGGCTGCGATGGCCGCCACGGCGAGCTTCTTGAGCAGCGCGTCGTAGCGTGCGACATCGGCCTTGGGTTCGTCTTTGAGCTGGAGTCGCTTGGGCGTCTCCAGCACTTCGGTTGGCGGCTGTGGCTTGAACCGGTTCAAGGCATTGAGCACGTAGTCATCACTGATGGCGTTGGCCTCCAAGGCCAGCTCGCACGCCACGCCGACCGCATCGATGCCGTCCTCGGCAATGGTGGCTAAGATCGTGACGAACTGCCGATCTCCGCCTGGCTTGCTGAGCAGCCGATCCTTCATCTGCAGCAGCGCCGGCGGCAGCGCCCAGTCCTTGAAGGGCGCGCCGTTACGCAGTGCCCCAGGCTTCTTGTCCAGGGCCGCCACGTAGTGCCAGGGATCGAAGAAGGTGCGCTCGCGCTCGAAACTGCGAGCGTGCTCGCCGACGATCTCGCCGTCGGCCATCGCCACCACCCGATCGGCGTAGGTGCGCAGCGATACCGTCTTGCCCGCATAGCGGCAATCGACGCTGTAGCGGTTGCGATCCACGTGCACCAGCGCGCTCGAGCTGACTCGCACCTCGCGCTCGACGCAGCCCTCGAACCGGGCGGCTAACGGCACCAGCATGGCGCGCTCGGATTCCTCGAACACTTGCCAGCGCGTCTTGTCGCGCTGCTCCGGGTGAGGGATCGATTGGGCGATCTGGATGCAGCTGCGCTCGAGCAGCTGATTCAGTTCGGCCAGATCTTTGCAGCGCAACCGCGGGGTGAACACGTTCTCGCGCACATGGCCGACCTGATTCTCGATCTGCCCCTTCTCCCAGCCGGCGCCTGGCGTGCACGCCACCGGCTCGATCAGGTAGTGGCTCGCCATCTGCAGGAACCTGCGGTTGTATTGGCGCGCCTTGCCGCTGAAGATCAGCTCGACCGCGGTCTTGAGGTTGTCGTAGATCCCGCGCTTGCAGCTGCCGCCCCACAGGCTGAACGCGCGCCAGTGGGCGTCGAACACCATCTCCTGCGCTTCGCGCAGGTACGCCACCGCCAAGAACACCCGTGAATGACACAAACGCAGGTGCGCCACCTTGACTGCCGCCGGTCGACCGCCCAGATCGACGCTCTCGTAGCTCCAGTCGAACTGATAGGCTTCCCCCGGCGCGAAGCTCTGCGGGATGAACACGCTACCGGGGCTGTGACGCTGCTCCTCGATCCAGGCTTTGACGAAGCGCTGCACGGTCGGATACGAGCCGCTAAAGCCGGCCCGCACCAGCGCATCATGCAGGCGCTGGGCGGTGCGCTTCTCTTTCCTCGGCCGCTGCGCGTCTTCGAGCAACATCGCCTCGAGCATACCCACCCACGCACCCATCACCGGCGAGCGCTTCGGCCGTGTCTTGTACCGCGGCCGCGTGACATTGCCTTCCAAATACTTCGCTATCGTGTTGCGCGAGGCACCCAGCCGCCTCGCGATCTCACTGATACTGAGCTTGTCCACTCGGTGCCAGCGTCGAATCTTGCCGATCGTTTCCACGCAGATCACTCCAGGTTCGCTCCGCAAACTGCGGAGTCTGTCAGGCTGCTCACTTTTACGTGATCACACAGCCTCAAACCTGCTCAGTTTCGCGTGATAACTCACAACGGTTGAGCCTCCGAGCTCGCTAACATCGTTCCGTGCCCCGTGGTGCCCGATCCAGCGAAGAAGTCGAGCACCATGTCACCAGGGTTTGTGAGATACGTTATCAGGCGATGGAGGTCTCTGTAGCTCTTCGGGTTCTGAAAAACTGCCTTGCCATCGAAAAGCGCCACGAAGTCCTGGCTGGCCTTCTGAGCATAGCTAAAGATTACGCTGCGAAGAACTTGCTCATCCTTCTCAAAGAGATTCCTCCTGATGGAGGGTATGCGTTTCTCGTCCGGGCCAAAAACGATGTTTCCGGCGTCGATCTCCAGTTTCATTCGCTCGTATGTAGGCCATACCCACCCTCGAGTTGGGATCGTACATGGGCGGCCCGTTACGGGATGAAGCACGTCATACCGAGGCCCACCTCCGCCCGGCCAGCTTGGGTCCCCGTCATCTCTATATGGCCCCCGCCCGTCGACCTTTGAGAAGCGCGTCAGTGGAAGCCGTGGATCGTCCTCGGCGAATGTGGCGTAGTGTTCCTTGAGCCTGCCCGATATGGCTTCCCAATCGTCCCCATACTGTTGGCGAAGTTCGCCAAAGAGATCGCGGAGCTCGTCTATCCCGTCCTTCGGTGCACGTAGACGCACGTCGAGCTCACTCAGAATCTGCTTGCTTCTTGCGAACAGCACCAT
>DATKLO010000099.1:0-2987 GCA_035542375.1 Steroidobacteraceae bacterium
GTCCTTTGAAGGCATTGGCGGTGTACTGCTCGCACAGCGCCTTCATCGGGCCATAGGTCTCGTCGGTGACTTCCTCGATATCGGGATTGGCGAGCTTCCCGGTCGGGGATTGCTCGTCATTGGGCTTCGCGAAGCTGGCGTAGGCCGAAATGCTCGAAATGTACAGGCAGAATCCGGCATTCGGCGCGAGCAGCTCGGCCGACATCTTGACGTACTTGGGGATGTAGCCGGTGTCGTCGATGACCACGTCCCACTTGCGGCCTCGCAGGGAATCCAGCTGACCCTTGCGATCGCCGATCAGCGTCTCCACTGCCGGGACACCTTCCGAGTTGTGCTTGCCGCGATTGAAGTGGGTGACCGTCCAGCCGCGCTTCTGCGCTTCCTGCGTCAGGTGCGGACCGATGAACCCGGTTCCCCCCAGGATCAGCAGCGTCTTTTTCTTGGATTCCGCGGCTCCGGCCTTGCCGATACCCGCCGCAGCGGCCAGGGCCGTAGCCATCTGCAGTAGTTCGCGACGTGTGGTCACGGTGTGTCCCCCCAAGGTGTTGTTGGCGCGCGAGCGTACTGCCTGGGAACGGCTGGTCGCAATATGTATGCGACCAGCCGTTCCCGTGTGCGCCGGATCACTGGACCGCGCTGGCTGCCGGCGACTCATACCGGAACACGGCAGCTGTTCCCGCGCATGCCGTCGCCGCGCATGCCGCCACCATGCATACCACCGCCATGCAGGTCATCCCCGCGCCTGCGGCGGCTGTTCCCAGGCATGCCATTTTGCTGAAAGCCGTTCCTGCGGCCGCTCTGGCGCCGTTTGCCAACACTTCTGCGTGAACCTGACAGCGGGAGCTCGGCACCTACCCCACACGATCAATTCGGTCGCAGTGGGAGAGCTGTTATGTCGAGTACCGACGGGTGGGCAGCCGGGTTGAGTATTACGCGCGTCCGCGCTCCGGCAACTGTGGGTCTGATCGCAACCGTGCTGATAGCCGCCTGCGGTGGCTATGGCGGCGGATCTGGCAACAGTTACATGCCGCCCCCGCCGCCCCCACACGCCGCTCCCGCCTCCGTCACCACGGGTCCCGTGACCGGGTTTGGCAGCGTGCATCTGAACGGACTGCGTTTCGATACCACGCACGCCACGATCAATATCGACGGTCAGTCAGGAACGCAGAATGGCCTGCACGTGGGACATGTCATCGAGGTTCGCGGCCATCACGACTCGACCAGCAACACCGATGTGGCCGACGAGATCGAGTTCCGCAACAACGTCCGTGGCGCGGTGAGCGCCGTGAACCTGACGGCGCAGACGCTGGTGGTTCTCGGTCAGACCGTGGATGTGACAGCGGATACCTCCTTCGATGATGACATCAGCCCCGCTTCGCTGAATGGTATCGCCGTCGGTGATGCGATCGAAGTGAGTGGCATGGCGGCTGCCGACGGCAGCATCCAGGCGACCCGCATCGAGCGCGGCGCTGCCGGCGCCAGCCTGCAGGTGATCGGCACGGCCTCGGCCACGGATCCGACCGCGAAGACCCTCCGGATCAATGCATTGGTCGTGGACTTCTCGGCCGCCACACTGGCGGATTTTCCGGCGAGCGGACCCAAGGACGGCGATCTCGTTGAGGCTACGGGTACGAGCCTGAATTCCGCCGGCGCGCTGAAGGCGGCGCGGCTGGAGTTGCGCACCGGCAAAGAGATGAGACCCGATGCGGACGCTGAAGCGCAGATCGAGGGATTGATCACGCGATTCGCATCGGCGACTGACTTCGACGTGGCCGGTCAAGCGGTGACCACGACGGCGAGCACTCAGTTCGAGGGTGGTACTGCAGCTGACCTCGCTCTGAGCGTCCGCGTCGAAGTCGAAGGTTCAGTCAACACGTCGGGAGTCCTGACCGCGGACAAGGTTCACATACGGCCGGCGGCGCAGACCCGGATTTTTGCTCAGGCCGATTCAGCGGATGCGAACGCGGGAACCATCACCCTGCTGGGTAATGTCGTGAGCGTTAATGCCATGACCCGCTTCGAGGATCACGGGTCGCAGAAGACTGCGACATTCAGTCTGGCGGATGTCCGCGCAGGCGACTGGCTCGAGATCCGCGCCACGGGCTCGACCGGTGGAACTCTCACCGCGACACGGCTCGACCGGCGGCAGGCGCAGGACAGTGTACGGCTGACTGGTGCAGTCAGCAGCGCCGCCCCGCCGGACTTCATGATCCTGTCAACGCAGGTGGCCACTACCGCGGTGACGCAGTTCAATCAGGGATTGAATGCGACCACGTTCTTCAATGGACTGACGGGACAGATCGTCTCGGTGCGCGGCGCCTGGAATGGCACGACCCTGACCGCCACTCAGGCGCAGATCGGTCAGGACGAGGAGGACTGAAGCGATTCCCTGGGGTCCCCGACCGGGGACCCCATCGCACTTGCGATTGACCTGGCTCAGTGCGCCGTTCGTGCGCCGAATACACCGCGCAGGATACCCACCAGCACCATCGCTCCGGCGAAGGCGCCGATGATCGATACCCGGGGCGTCGGATCCAGCACCATGCGCGAGACCAGGGCGCCACCGCCGACGCCGCCGATGATCCCCGCGATGCTCACCGTGATGTAGCGCCCGACCCAATCCGGTGGCGGGTCCGGCAACCAGAAGATCCGCATCAGCGCCCACGAGGACAGGGCCCATCCGAACAAGGCCCACATGATATAGAAGTGCATCTATAGCCCCCTTTGTTGTCGGTTATCATTCGGGACGTGTTGGCATTCCGTAGCCTCTGCTCTGCTACGATGAGCCAGTCTCCCGTGCTTGGCAAGTCGATTGCCAAGCTGCCGCGCAGGCGGTAGAAAGCTCAACCGGCGCCGGTGGACATAATGCAAAAGCGCCCGCCGAAACCCGCCTCGAGGAGAGCACGATGACCGCCACGATTCCCACTCACGCCCGAGCCGTCGTCATCGGGGGCGGAGTGATCGGAACTTCGGTCGCCTATCACCTC